>NZ_JBIAGB010000007.1:28492-293635 GCF_042869575.1 Streptomyces sp. NPDC006925 | reverse complement strand
CACACCAACGCAACACCACCGCCACACCACAGCGGCGCACCACGGAGCGGGCAGGCGGGAGGAACACACCTCCCACCCACCCGCTCCCTCACGCGTCCGTCCACACAGCAGGCGTAGCGGACGAGGCGGCCGGTGAGCCGCTTCAGCCGGCACCGCCCCGCCCCGCGTAGTAGTGGGTGAGCACCGCCTCGGCCCCGGAGCCCTGGGCGGTGACGATGCGTTGGTGGCGGGCCGACCGGAGGTCACCCGCGACCAGGAGGCGGGGATGCTGGGCCGCGGGCGGGCAGTAGCCGTCGGGACCGGGCGCGAGGTCGCCGTCGAGCGGCGCGGCACGGGAGCCGAGATTGCCGAACAGCGCCCGGGTCCGTACCTCGTGCACCCGGCCGTCGGTGCACCGCGCCGCGATCCGATAACCGCTGTCCAGGGACACCACGGTGGCGTGCTCGACCTCGTACAGCCGTACCCGGGCGTCGTCGGCGACCTCCGTCGTCTTGTACGCGTCTCCCGCGGGGTGCAGTACCTCCAGCCGCGCGGCGGTCTCGGGGCGGGTCCGCAGCCAGGTGCCGAGCGGGCGGTCGGCACCGAGCACCACTGCCGGATCCCCCGCCCCGACGTCCTCGGACCGCGCCCGCCACAACGAGGGCGGCCGCAGCCCCTCCGGGGCCTCGATCCACGCCGCGTGCCCGGGTGTCAGCGCTGTGGCCCCGGTGGCCACCAGCACGGCGGCCGCGGTGAGCGTGCGGCCGTCCGCGAGGACGGTCTCCGCCCGGCCCCGGTGGGCTCGTACCCGGAGGGCGCGCGCCTGCAGGAGGGTGCACCGACCGGTCTCCCGCACCCGATCGACGTCCGCGGCGAGCGCCCGGGCGAGGGCGGCGCCGTCGCTCCAGCCTCCGGGAACGTTCTCCAGCGCGCCGATGTCCCACGTCTTGCCGCCCACCCGGTCGGCCTCGACGAGGACCGTGCGCAGTCCCAGCCCAGCCGCCATGAGCACCGCCGCGACCCCTGCCGGTCCGGCGCCGACGACCACCAGTTCCGGCTCCACGCACACTCCCTCGTCCGCACACCGGCGCCGGGCCGCTCCCGGAGTGCCGTGCCCCACACGGTCCCATCCCGGACGCGAGCGGCCCGTGACCGGCTCCATCCGATCACCGGCTCGCCTCCGGTACACCGCCGTGCTCCCGGTCGCCGTTCCCGCCGGAGTCAGGTCGCGGCAGGTCCCCGGTCCGCCGGTCGCCGGCCGCGGGGGACAATCGTGCGGTGATGGACGACGACCCGTATCTGTGGCTGGAAGAGGTCGAGGGCGACGCCGCGCTCGGCTGGGTGCGCGAACGCAACGCGGAGACCGTGGCGGAACTGACCGCCGACCCCGGGTTCGAGACGCTGCGCGGGGAAGTGCGGGAGATCCTGGGCGATCCCGCGCGGATTCCGTACGTCAGGCGCCGCGGGCCGTTTCTTTACAACTTCTGGCGCGACGCCGACCACCTCCGAGGGATGTGGCGGCGCACCACCCTGGAGGAGTACCGGCTGCCGGAACCGCGCTGGGAGACGCTGCTGGACCTGGACGCGCTGGCCGCGGCCGAGGACGTGCCCTGGGTGTGGGCGGGCGCCTCGGTGCGGCGGCCGGATCGGAGGCGGGCGCTGGTGGAGCTGTCCCGGGACGGGGCGGACGCCGCCGTCGTACGGGAGTACGACCTGGAAGCCCGCGCGTTCGTGGAGGACGGGCGACACGGCTTCGCGCTGCCGGAGGCCAAGAGCTCGGTCGGCTGGATCGACGAGGACCACCTCTTCGTCGGCACCGACACCGGCCCCGGTTCGCTCACCGCGTCGGGCTATCCCCGCACGGTGCGGCGGTGGCAGCGCGGCACCCCGCTCGCCGAGGCCCCGGTGGTCTTCGAGGGGCGGGAGGAGGATGTGTCGGTCGCCGCCTGGCACGACCCCACCCCGGGGTTCGAGCGGAGCCTGGCCGCCCGGAACCGGGACTTCTGGCACCGCGAACTCTTCCTGCTGGGCCCGGACGACACCCCGGTGCGGATCGAGGTGCCGGACGACTCGCTGGCCCGGGTGCACCGCCAGTGGCTGCTGGTGCGGCTGCGCTCGCCCTGGCTGGAGCGGCCTGCCGGAGCGCTGCTGGCCTTCGACTTCGACGCGTTCCTGGGCGGCGAGCGGTCACACGAGGTGCTGTTCACGCCCGACGAGCGCACCGTCCTGGAGGGCTACGCCGCCACCAGGCGCCATATCGTCCTGGAGACCCTCACCGACGTCTCCTCCGGTCTGCATCTGCTGACCCCGAACGCGGGCGGCGGCTGGTCGCGCAGTCCGCTGGGGGAGGTGCCGCCGCTGTCGACGGCCACCGTGACCGCGACCGCTCCGGACGAGGAGGACGAGAACGCGGAGGAGGTCCTCTTCGACGTCGACGGGTACCTGCAGCCGTCCGCGCTGTGCCGGGTGGCGGCCGACGCGCCGCAACCGGAGACGCTGAAGCGGGCACCGACCCGCTTCTCCGCCGAGGGGCTGTGCGTACGGCAGCACTTCGCCGTCTCGGCGGACGGGACCCGGGTGCCCTACTTCGTCGTCGGACCGGACCACCGGGAGGGCCCGGAACCGACGCTGCTGTACGGCTACGGCGGGTTCGAGGTGTCGCTCACCCCCTCCTACTCGGCGGTGACGGGCCGGACGTGGCTGGAGCGCGGCGGCACCTACGTGGTCGCGAACATCCGCGGCGGCGGCGAGTACGGTCCCGCGTGGCACCGCGCCGCGCTCGGTGCCGAACGGGACCGGGCCTTCGAGGACTTCGCCGCTGTCGCACGGGACCTGACGGCTCGGGGCATCACCGTTCCGGAGCGGCTCGGTATCGCCGGGGGCAGCAACGGGGGCCTACTGACGGGCGTGATGCTCACCCGCTGCCCCGAGCTCTTCGGTGCGGTGGTCGCCGAGGTGCCGCTGCTGGACATGCTGCGCTTCCACAAGCTTCTCGCCGGCAATTCCTGGATCGCCGAGTACGGCGACCCCGACGACCGTGACGAGCGGGCGCACCTGCGACGCTGGTCGCCGTACCACAATCTGGCCGCCGACCGCCGGTACCCGCCGCTGCTGCTGACCACCTCGACCCGTGACGACCGGGTCCACCCGGGCCACGCGCGGAAGATGGCCGCTCGGATGCGCGACCTGGGACTACCGGTCCGGTATTACGAGAACACCGGGGGCGGGCACGCGGGTGCCGCCGACCACGAACAGGCCGCCTTCGTCGAGGCCCTGGTCCACACCTTCCTCTGGACCACCCTGAGCGGCCCGGGCAGGGTTCCGGACTGAGCCGGGGCCCGGACTGAGCCGGGGCCCGGCGCCTCAGCCCAGGTGCGCCCGGAGTGCCTCGCGGACGGCGTCCGGGCCGGGCGCCTCGGCGGCCCACGCCGCGTACCCGTCGGGGCGGACCAGGAGGGCCGTGCGACGGTCGCTCGCCCAGTGCCGTACGGCCAGTGGGCCGGTTCCCCCGGCAGCCGGGGGCGTGGCCGCCTTCGGGGCGATCAGCACGAACCGGCCGCCGCGCAGGGCCTCGTGGAGGCGGCCGCCGCCCGCGAGGCGCACGTCGGGGACGCGGCGGCCGGTGAGCCGGTGGGAGCCGCGCGGCGCCGGGTAGCGGTAGCCGATGCCGGTGATCCGTCCGGTGACCGCGCGGCGGACCGGGCCGACGGTGTCGAGGACGGTGGTCAGGACCCCGCGCGCGGCACGCGCCCAGGGGGTCTTGGCCATGGCGAGCCGGACGATTCCGCCGCTGCTGCGCAGGACGGAGGCCCCGACGGGGTGCCGTTCGGAGTGGTAGGTGTCGAGCAGTGCGTCGGCGGCGTGCCCGTCCGCGACCCGGGCGAGCTTCCAGCCGAGGTTCGCCGCGTCCTGCAACCCGGTGTTCATGCCCTGGCCTCCGGCGGGAGTATGGACGTGGGCGGCGTCGCCCGCCAGGAATACCCGGCCGACCCGGTAGGCGGGCGCCTGGCGTTCGTCGCTGTGGAAGCGGGACATCCAGCGTGCGTCGTACATCCCGAAGTCCCGCCCCAGTGCGCGGCGGGTGAGGTCCTTGACCTCGTCGAGTGCGACCGCCTCGTGGTCGGGGAGGGCTCGGCCGCGGTGCCATCCGATGACCCGGTGGTAGCCGTCGCCGAACGGCGCGATGAACGCGAAGGCGTCCCCGACGGCGTTGACGGTGAGGAGCGACTCGGGCTGCTCGGCCAGTCGCACATCGGCCAGCACGACGGAGCTGATGACGGAACGGCCGGGGAAGGGGAGCCCGATCGCCTCGCGTACGGCGCTGCGCATGCCGTCGGCGCCGACCACGTAGGAGGCTCGGAGGGTCCCGGAATCCGCGGCCGGTCCGCGTACGTGGACCGCCACGCCGTCCGTGTCCTGGGTCAGACCGGTCAGTTCGGTCTCGTACCGGAAGTCGACACCGGCGTCGACGGCGCGCCGGTGCAGGACCTTCTCGACCTCGTACTGCGGGAGGACCAGGAGGTGGTTGAAGCGACTGGGAAGAGTGTCCAGCCCGATGGTCAGCCTTCCGAAGAGGCGCAGCCGCTCCAGAGGCCGGCCGACGGCCTCCAGGTCGTCGGCGAGTGCCCGCGCGTCGAGGAGTTCGAGGGTGCGGGCGTGCAGGACGAAGGCGCGGGAGAGGTTGCTGATCCCCGCACCGCGCTTCTCCAGGAGCGTCACCGGGAGGCCCGCAGCGGCCAGGTCACCGGCGAGGAGGAGGCCGGTGGGGCCTGCGCCGACCACGATCACGGTGCGGGTGCCGGGGGTGGTGGCGGATTCAGTCGTGCTGCTCATCAGGACCTCCTGGACTGCCAACGACTGTTGGCCAACACTCGTTGACCACACGGCGGCAACGTTAGGACCCGGGGCAGGAGTCGTCAACACTTGTTGGCCAACGCACGTTGGCATATGCTCGCCGACGTGACGCGAAGCAAGCCCCCCGCCCCCGCCGCCCCGCGGCGCTCCGCGACGACCCGGACCGCCATCCTCGAAGCCGCCCGCGAGCGCTTCGCCGCCGACGGGTACGAGCGGGCGACGATCCGCGCCATCGCCCGGGACGCCGGCATCGATCCGTCCATGGTGATGCGCTACTACGGCAACAAGGAGGGGCTGTTCGCCGCCGCCGTCACCGTGGACCTGGAACTGCCGGATCCGGGCGCCCTGCCGCGCGAGCGCATCGGACACACCCTGGTGGCGCACTTCCTGGGGATCTGGGAAGGCGACGGAGAGCTCACGGCGCTGCTCCGGGTCGGCGCGACCAACGAGGCCGGAGCGCAGCGCATGCAGCGCATCTTCCAGGAACAACTCCTCCCCGTCGTCCGGGAGATGCACCCCGACCCGGAGCAGGCACCGGTACGGGCCGCGCTGGCCGCCTCCCAACTGCTGGGCCTCGGGCTGACCCGCTACGTGCTGCGGCTGCCACCGGCCGTGGCACTGGAGCGGGAGGAGATCGTGGCATGGCTGGGGCCCACACTGCAGCGCTATCTGACCGCGGCCCACCCGTAGGCGACCGCGGACGGGCCTCTTCGGCGCCCGGCGGCGCCCGGCGGGGCCGCACCGGGGCCGACGGGCACCTGAGCGGCGGCCTCGAGGCCGCCGGGAGCCGCCGCCCCTCAGGCCGCTCCGGACACGCTCCCGGAGACAGCGGCCCGGGAGGCCGCCTCACCCGTCCCTGCGCCCGCCTGCCCCCGGACACCTGCCAGCACCTCGGCCGCGGCCACCCCCGAAGCGGCGCTGGCGCCGTGGGTGTAGATCTGCGCGGCCCCCTCGGCGGTGTCACCGGGCAATCCCATCTCCACCACGATCGCGTCCGGTCGCGCGGCGGTGAGCGCGGCGGCCGCCCGGCTCATCCACGCGTGCCGGGACGCGTCCCGGACCACCACGACCAGCGGCCGCCCCGCGGCGGGCGCCAGCGCACAGCCCTCCAGTGTGACGGCGCGCTCCTGCAGTTCGTCGCCGCGCACCCGCGCGGACGTCGTACCCGGAAGCCGCTCCTGCAGCGGAGCTGCGACGCCCCACGGGGTCTGCTTGCCGACGGCCATGTTGGTGACCGGCACCAGCTCCACCACGTGCGGCGCGGCGCGCAGGGGCAGACTCTCCCCGGCCGCCCCGCCGAGCCGGACGGCACGGCGGGCGGCGACGTGACCGATGTCCTCACCCGCTCCCCGGGCACTCCGGTCCGCGCGCAGCCGCGCCGACCAGTCGGCGAACTCCGCGACCCGGGCCGCAGCTTCGGCCAGCCGCTCCCCGGACAGGCCACCGTCGGCGACGGCACCGGCCAGCGCGTCGACCAGCTGCCCCACCGTGGCCTCCTCGGCGCTCTCCCCGCCGACGCAGATGGCGTCCACCCCGGCCGCGACGGCCCGCACCGTTGCTCCCTCGATCCCGTAGCGCCGGGTGACGGCACCCATTTCGATGGCGTCGCTGACGATCAGGCCGTCGAATCCCAGCTCCTGCCGCAGCAGCCCTTCGAGCACGGGCCGGCTGAGGGTGGCCGGGAGTTCGGGGTCGTAGGCGGGGACCAGCAGATGACCGCTCATCACCGCGCGGACACCGGCCTGAAGCGCCGCCCGGAAGGGGGGCAGCGCCTGCGCGGTGATCTCGGCCGCGGCGGCACCGTAGGTGGGCAGCTCGTGGTGCGAGTCGGCGGCGACGTCCCCGTGCCCGGGGAAGTGCTTGACGCAGGCGGCCACGCCGGAGGACTGGAGTCCGCGGATCCACCCGGCGGTGTGGCGGGAGACCAGCTCGGGGAACGCGCCGAAGGACCGGACCCCGATGACGGGGTTGTCGGGGTTGGAGTTGACGTCCGCGCTGGGTGCGTAGTCCAGGCTCACTCCGGCGGAGCGCAGTTGGCGGCCCAGGTCGGCGGCGACGGCCTCGGTCAGCTCCGGGTCGTCGACGGTGCCGAGGGCGAAGTTGCCCGGCCGCGTCGAGCCGGTCGCCCACTCCATCCTGGTGACGTCGCCCGCCTCCTCGTCGATGGCGACGACGAGGTCGGGGTTCTCCGCGCGGAGCCGGGCCGTCAGCCGGGCGACCTGGTCGGGCGAGGCGATGTTGCGGGAGAAGAGCACGACGGACGCCAGCCCGTCGCCGATCTCGCGCAGGATCCAGTCGGGCGCCTCGGTGCCGACGAATCCCGGCTGCAGGACGGAGAGCGCGAGTCGGCGCAACTCGCTGCTGTGTTTCTTGGCGGACATCGACCGCGCCTTTCGGTGAGACGGGTACGTCAGCGGCGGCAGGGAACGGTCTCCGCGCCGCCGATCATCTTGGTATAGACCAACGCTGTACGCCCCAGATTAACCACACGCGTCAAGGAGTGCCTCCGCACTTCGGAGGACCGCGCCCCGGCACCGCACGGCGCGATACCGCCACCGGGCTCCGGGCCGACGGGAGTTGACATTCGATTTGGTCTAGTCCAACTTTGGTGGGGCGCGAGCCAAAGGAGAGACACATGTGGCACGCGTTCCGTTTCGCAGCGGAGCGCCCCGCATCGCTGCGCCTCCGGACCGTCGCAACGTGACCCGCCCGTGGACCAGGGGACGGTCGCGGGCGCCCGCCGTCCGCGACCGGCGACCGGCGACCGGCGACCGGCGCCGAGCGCCCCGTCGTACCTCGCCCTCCGCGCCGCAACCCGGCCGCGAACCGCACCCCTGCCAGCCGGCCGGTCACCTGCCACCGCACACCCACCGGACGTACGACTACCGCACACCCACCGGCCGTACGGCTGCCGCTCGCCCTCCCGGGGACGGCAGTGAGCACCTGGAGTACCGCATGGCGACGTCTGACCCCTACCTCTATCGAGCCGCATCGAACATCCCCTACTTCAGCACGGACGGCGACACCTACCTGGCGCGGACGCCGCTGCGCGAGCTCCGCAAGACCCGCCCCCTGCGGGTGCTGTCCGAGGAGGACTTCACCTTCTGGCAGACCTTCGGCTACATCGTGGTGAAGCAGGCGATCCCCGCTTCGTCCGCACGGCGCCTGCTGGACTTCGCCTGGGACTTCCAGGGACTCGACCCGGACCGCCCGGAGACCTGGTACCAGGAGCGCACCTTCCGCTCCGACCTGGAACGGGAGCTGCACATCTACGGGTTCGTCGAGGCCTACCACCACCAGCTCATCTGGGACAGCCGCCAGACTCAGCGGGTGTACGACGCCTTCGTCGACGTGTGGGACTGCGAGGAGCTGTGGGTCACCCTGGACCGGCTCAACCTCAATCCGCCCAACATCCGCAACCGGGACCGGGCCCTGATCGAGCGCCGGGAGCGGGGCTTCGACATCGAACTCCACTGGGACATCGACACCTCGCTCGGCGTCCCGCCGCAGCGGGTGCAGGGCATCATCGCGCTCAACGAGACCGAACCGACCCTGGGCGGCTTCCAGTGCTGCCCCGAACTCTTCCGGCGGTTCGACCGGTGGAAGGCCCTGCAGCCGGAGGACCGCGACCCGATCCGGCCCGCGGTCGACCGGCGGGAGATGCCCGTGGTGCGGCCCGAACTCGCGGCCGGTGACCTGCTGATCTGGAACGGGCTGCTCGCGCACGGAGTCTCGCCCAACGCCTCCGAACAGGGGGTGCGCTCGGTCCAGTACCTGTCGATGATGCCCGCGCTGGAGAGCCACCGCGGCCTGCGGCGGTCGCGGACCGACTCCTGGCGCCACCTGAGCACCCCGGACTGGAACCCGACCCTGGTCGGTGATCCGGACCGGCACGAGTCCCAGCGGTACGGCCCGGCCGAACTCACCGGACTGGGCGCCAAGCTGTTGGGGCTGGAGTCCTGGCACGGCCCGCAAAGCGGCGCCGGCACCGGCACCGGCGCCCGCGAAGGCACCAACGAGAGCGAAGGCACCGAGACCACCGCGGCCACCGGGGAAGAGACATGCGCCGTATCTGTCTGACCCTGCCCACCAACAGGCCCTGCGCCGCCACGATCGCAGCCGTCGGCGCGGAGGCCGTCTACGCCGCCGCGCACTTCGGCATCGAGGTCCGGCTGCTGATCCTCGACTCCTGCTCCGCGGCCGTGTACGCCGAACACGCCGCGGCCGTGCGGAACCTGCCGCCCTCCCCCGGAGTCACCGTCCACCACCTGGACGAGGGCCGGCAGGCCGACTTCCTGCGGCGGGTGACCGAGCGCACCGGGTACGCCGAACCCGCTCTGCTGCGCGAACTGCTGCTGCCCGAAGCGCTCTCCTACGGCGCCTGCACCGACCGCGCCTTCCTGCTCGCCGCCGCGCTCGGCTGCGAGTCGGTGCACCGCAGGGACTCCGACAGCCGGTACCAGACCGTGGACGGCTCCCCCGTCTTCCCCGTGCACCAGGAGCTGATGTCGCTGGGCGAGCGGGCCGGTGACGCTGCGGCGCACGTGGCGGAGACCGCGCTGGCGGCGGAGCACATCGGCAGGCGCATCGCGCTGGTGGGCGGTTCGTTCATCGGGGCACCGTCGGTGGACCTCGGGGACATGCCGAGCACCGCCCCGGACATCCACCACGAGGTCGTCGCCCTGTGGGCGCCCGCGCACTGGTCCACTCGGCAGAAGCGGGAGCTGGTGCGGGAGTCGTTCCTGGGCGCCGGCACCCGGCCCTTCGAGCGGGACCACTCGCTGCTGACGCTGGTGGACCCGATGCGGGTGGACATGTGCAACGTCAGCTTCCACGGCGTGCACGAAAGGGTGCCGCTGCCGCCGGCACGGGACACCATCGGCAGCGACTACTTCCTGCTCCACCTCGTCCGTCACGCCGGGCTGCCCGGTGTGCTGCACAACCGGAACATCATCAACTACCACACCACCGAGCGGCGCACGGACCAGGGCTTTCTCGCCTACCAGCGGCGCTTCACCAAGTTCCTGCTGTCGATGCTCTACTTCCACTCCCTCTACGAGGCGATGGCCCGCGCGGGCGACGCGCTGCTCGACGGCGACGGGCAGGTGCGCGGCTCCGCGATCGCCGAACTCGCCGACCGGAGCACCGCACTGGACCAGCGGGAGAACGTCCAGCGGCTCGACACGCTGGAGACGGCCTACCGCAGGCTGGGCGGCCGCTACGCGACCGTCGCCGACCAGTTGAGCACCGACCGGGAGCAGCTGCTGGACGAGGCACGCAGCGACATCGCGGACTTCGCGCTGCTGACCGGGGCATGGGCGGAACTGGTCGCCGCCGCCCGGCGCACACCGGTGACCGCCGAGCCGGAGGTGAGCCACCGATGAGCACGGACACCCCGGTGCGGCCCGGGCCGGCCCTCCCGGACGCCGCCGCCCCCGGTGCGCACCCGGCCACGGCGCTCACCGCGGCGCTCACCGCGGCGGACACCGACCGGATCGTCTTCGACCTGGCGGGCATCGCGCGCAGCTACGACACCCTGTGCCGGGAACTGCCCGGCGTCCGGGTCCGGTTCGCGATGAAGGCGTGCCCGGTGGAGGAGGTGCTGGCCGTACTGGCGCGCAGGGGCGCGGGGGTCGACGCCGCCGGACCGAACGAGGTGCGGCAGGCGCTGCGGGCGGGGGTGCCGGCCGGGCGGATGCACTACGGGAACACCGTCAAGTCCGACGCGGACATCGCCGCCGCGTACCGGCTCGGTATCCGGCAGTTCGCCACCGACAGCCTGGAGGACGTGGCCGCCGTCGCCGCCCACGCCCCCGGATCGCGGGTCTTCTGCCGGGTGCTGACCAGCGGCGAGGGTGCCGTGTGGGGGTTCGGCACCAAGTTCGGGTGCCCGCCGGGCGAGGCAGCGGCGGTGCTGGAGGCCGCCCGGGCCGCGGGGCTGGTGCCCTCGGGTCTGTCGGTGCACGTCGGATCCCAGCAGATGACGGCAGAGGCGTGGCGTGGCGCTCTGCAGGAGCTGGACGGGGTGCTGCGCACCCTGGTCGGGCGGGGCATCCGCCCCGAACTCGTCAACCTCGGCGGCGGGCTGCCCGCGCTCGGATATCTCGACCGGCACGGGCGGCCCCTCGAACCGCCACTGGACAGGATCTTCGCGGTGCTGCGGGAGGGCATGACCCAGCTGCGGCGCACCGCGGGCGGCTCCCTGGAGTTCGTGGTGGAGCCGGGGCGCCATCTCGTCGCCGACCACGGGGCGATCCGGGCCCGGGTCAGCCGCCTCGCCAGACGCCACGGGCCGGACGGCGAGGAGCAGTACTGGCTGTATCTGAGCTGCGGCAAGTTCAACGGCCTCTACGAGATGGACGCTGTGCAGTACCGGCTGGTCTTCCCGGGGCACGCCTCCGGCCCTCAGGTGCCCGCGGTGGTCGCGGGCCCCACCTGCGACAGCGACGACGCCTACTCCGCCGAGCACGGGCTGGTGCCGGTACCGAGGGCGCTGGCGTCGGGCGATCCGGTCTGGGTGCTGTCCTGCGGCGCGTACGCGACCAGCTACACCACCCGCGGGTTCAACGGGATCGCCCCGCTCCCCCACCACTGCACGCCCGCGCCGGGCCGGCCGGCCGGGCAGCGGGCGGCACCGGAGAGCACCTCCGTCGCGGAGGAGGTGCTCGATGGCTGAGCCGGTGCGCTCGACGGCCGAGCGGGCGCGCCGCGACGCCAACGTCCGCATCCGCCCCATCGTGGAAGGCGACTGGGACGCCCTCGCGGAACTGGAGCGGGACGCCTACGGCAGCATCGGCCTCTCCGAGGGGCGGGCCGCGCTGCAGGCGCGGGCGAACGCCTCACCGGCCACCTGCTTCACGCTGGATCTCGGCCTGCGGACCGTCGGCTATGTGCTGGCGCTGCCCTACCCCGCCTTCCGCTACCCCGGCCTGGAGCGGACGGACGAGGCTTCGCACACCGTCCCCTCGGCGGCGGGCAACCTCCATCTGCACGACATCGTCGTCGCCGGGCCGCTGCGCCGCAGGGGTCTGGCGCAACACCTCCTGCGCCACCTCGGCCGGATCGCCCGGGCACGCGGGGACGAACGCATCTCGCTGGTCTCCGTCGGCGGCAGTGAAGGGTTCTGGTCGGCGCGGGGGTTCGTGCCGCATCCGCACGTCGTCCCCGCCGGGAGCGGATACGGCCTGGGTGCGGTGTACATGTCCAAGCCGGTCCGCGCTCCCGGCACCCCGTCCGCTCCGAGGAGCGCACCAAGGCGCGGCCCGGCGATGCATCACGAGGTGAGTTGATGCACGTGTCCACCGCAGCCGGTTCGTTCCTCAGAGCCCAGACGGCGATCGCCGCGCTGTTCTGCTCCCTGGGATTCCAGTACGCCACCTGGGCCTCCCGGATCCCGGCGCTCAAGAGCGGACTCGGCCTGACCGCCGCCCAGGTCGGCATGCTGCTGATGGCCGCCGGGGTCGGTGCAGCAGTGTCCTTCCCGCTGGTGGCCGTGCTGATGAGACGGCTGGGCTCGCTGCGGCTCGCGCTGCTCTCCCACCTGTGCCTGACGCTGCTGCTGCCGGCGCTGGCGGCGGCGCCCGACTACCCGGTCGCGCTGCTGGTGCTGTGCGTCGACGGGGTCTTCGTCGGATGCCTCAACGTCGCGATGAACGCGCAGGGGGCGGCGCTGGAGGAGCGGTTCGGGCGCAACGCCATGGCGCGGCTGCACGCGGTCTTCAGCGGCGGGTCTCTGCTGGCGGCCCTGCTCGCCTCGGCCATGAACGCGCTGACCCCGTCGGTGGGGGCGCACTTCGGTGCCGCGGCGGCCGTCCTGCTGGTGCTGGGCGGATACGCGCGGACCGGGTTGCCGGCGGACGGCGGTGCCACCGCGGAGGCGGAGAAGCCCGGCCGCGGCCGTTGGGCGCCGCCGTCCCGGGTGACGCTGTGGATGTGCTGCGCCATGGTGCTCGGTACGGTCACCGAAGCGGCCATGAACGACTGGTCCACGCTCTATCTGCGGGATGTCGCCGAGGCGTCGGCCGAGATCGCGCCGCTGGGGATCGCGGTGGTCTCGGGGATGATGGTCCTGGCGCGGCTGTTCGCCGACGGCTGGCGCAACCGCTGGGGCGACCGGCGGGTCGTCCTCCTGGGCAGCGCCCTGGCGGGTGCCGGGCTGGCCTGCGCGCTCGCGGCCGGCGGTGTGGTACCGGCCCTGGCGGGGTTCGCGTGCGTGGGCCTGGGCATCGCCGCGGTCACCCCCTGCGTGTACGCGGCCGCGGCCAGGGCGGGCTCGGACGCGCTGACGCTCGTCGCCGCCATGGGGACGACCGGGCTGCTGGCCGGGCCGCCCCTCATCGGCTTCATCGCGAGCGCGAGCAGTCTGGCCTGGGGCATGGCGACGGTCGCCGCCTCGGCTGTGGTGGTGTCGCTGTGCAGCACCCGGATCCGGTGGACCCCGCAGGTGACCACCACGTCCGGCTGAACCCCGCCGTACCGCACCGGGCGCCCCCGGCCGCGGCCCGTACCCACCGGGCTACGCGCCCGTGGGACGCAGCAGGAGCAGCGCGATGTCGTCGGTGACCGGCACCTGCCGCGCGGAGGGGTCGGCGAGGGCGTCGGCGAGGGCATCGAGGTCGGACTCGGTGGCCTCGGCCAGTCGGCGGGCCAGTGCGGCGGTGCACGCTCCGATGTCCGCCCCGGGGACCTCGACGAGCCCGTCGGTGTAGAGGGCCAGGACGGATCCGGGTTCGAGCGGGACGCGGACCGTGGAGTAGGCGCTGCCCGGCTCGATGCCGAGCAGCAACCCGGGGGGCAGGTCGAGGATCTCGGTACGGCCGTCCGGGTGGCGCAGCAGGGGCGGCGGATGTCCCGCCGTGGCAAGGCTGACCTCGTTCCGCGCCAGGTCGAGGTGCGCGTACAGGCAACTGGTGAACAGGCCGGTGTCCAGGTCGATGAGGAGTCGGTTGGTGCGGGCGAGGATCTCACCGGGGGGCGCGCCGCCGGTCGCGTGGGTGTGGACAGCTGTGCGCACCTGCCCCATCAGCGCGGCTGCTGTGGTGTTGTGTCCCTGGACGTCGCCGATGGCGGCGGCGGCGCATCCGGGGCCGCTGCGGACGAGGTCGTAGAAGTCGCCCCCGATGTCCAGTCCGCGTCCGGCGGGCAGATAGCGGGCGGCGACCTCCAGCGACGGGATGCGGGCCAGGCTGTGCGGCAGCAGTCCGGTCTGCAGGCTGTGGGCCAGGTGCCGCTGGGTGTCGTAGAGCCGGGCACGGTCGAGCGCCTGTGCGATCAGTCCGGCCAGGGAGGTGAAGAGGGCCCGTTCCGGAGAGGTGAAGGAATGGGGCTGGTCGTAGGCGAGCACGAGGGTGCCGATGGGCCTGCCGGACGCGGTCAGCGGCAGGAACGCCCAGGCGGACATCCCGTCCCGCTGGGCGTTGTGCGCGTGAGCCCGCTCCAGGTCGGCGGCGCTCGCGAAGAAGGCCGGGACGCCGGAAGCCAGGACGCGTGCCGCGGGTGCTCCGGAGGAGAGCGGCACCGCGTCCGAACGCTCCATCGCCTCGGCCCCGAAGCCGCGGTGCCCGACGATGTGGAGACGCCCCTCCTCGGCCGTCAGCAGGGCCATGGCGCCCGGGCCGAAGGCGGGCACGAGCTGGTCGGCGACGAGTTCCACGACGTCGGCGACACCGACCGCCTCACTGAGCACGGCCGCCAGATGGGTGAGGTGGTAGAGGGCGGCGGCGCCGCCCGGCGGGCTCGCCTCGGCCGGTGGCTGGTCCGGCGGTTGGAGGGCCTGCTCGGTGGCGGCGGGTGTGATGTGCACGCTCACCCCGCCCTCGCCGGGGAACAGCCGGAAGGAGAGCCAGGTGTCGGGTGGACGCCGCGCGGTGAAGGTCGTGGGCTGCCGGGCGATCACCGCGGCCCGGTACCGGTCCTCGAACACCGGATCGTGCAGCCACGGCAGCGACTCCCAGGGCCGGGTTCCCAGCAGCGACTCCGCATCGGCACCCACCAGCGCCGCTGCCGCCGGATTGAGGAGGACGATCCGGCCCTCCACGTCCAGGGAGCAGCAGCCGTCCGGGAGGCGTTCGAGGAACGTGAAGGCGGCCACGGCCTCGGCGGGTCCGGGTTCACGCGGCGGCCCCGGCTCCAGCAGCCGGGGTTCGTCCCCGGGCAGCAGCGGACGGCCGGTGTCGGCGGCCTGCCGCAGGACGCGGCTCGCGCTGCGGCAGCTGGCCCCCATGACGTGGCGTTCGTGGGTGCTCAGCTGCGTCGGGTGGGCGGACGGCCACAGCAGCACGATGCCGCCGCGCGCCGAACCGGAGGTGAGGATGGGTGCGGCGGCCAGCCGGAAGTCGTAGGGCAGCACCAGGCCGACTCTCGGATAGCGGCGGGCCATCTCCTCCTGGCTGGCCAGCCACACGATCCGCCGCTGGCGCATCGCGACGGCCACCGGGATCGGTGCCTCCAGCGGCACCCGGGCCCACGGCGCGGCGATCCGCCGGGAGACCCCGACCACCACGGCGAGGCGGAGCACCCGCTCGCCGGGCGGCAGCAGGTACAGCAGCCCCATCGAGGCGCCGGTGGCAGCCATCGCCTCGGACATCACCGCGTCCAGCCGCCCCCAGTCGGGTTCGTCGGCTTCAGCGGACCGCACCGTATCGCTCACACCGCTCCCGGAACTGGACGCAGGTAGCCAGGGCAGCCGGTGCGGCGCACTGTGCGCACCCGGCCGCCGCCTGACATTGTTCCGGTACAGGTCCGCGCTCCGGTGGCGGCGCACCGACGGGCGGCCAGGTAGCCGCGCGGGCGGGAGACCGGAGGGCGCCGCCGGACACGGCGCCGCCCGCGCGTGTCACCGGACCGGATGGGCCGGGCGGGATCCCGGGGGACGGCGGTACGCGGTCCGGCATCCGTGCTGCCACGGGGCTCCCGCACCCCCGCCGGCCGGACGCGCGTGCGACCTCCCGGGGCGGCGCAATCGGGCGGGGCGCGGGCTCCGGATCCCCAGAGCGGTCCGGCTGCCCGGCAGGCATCCCTCCCCGTCCGCGCGGCCCGCGCGGACGCTCTGGCCCGGGCCCCACAATTCCGGGCACCTTCCGGGAATCACCCCTGTTACGTCCGGTAACTTCCGGGCAATACCGGGCTTGCTGTTTCAGCCGGGAACCAGCGAGCACGCGTACTGCTGTTCCACGCCAAACCGGCGTGCCCCACGAACAGTTGGAGGATCACATGCACTCCCGGCCGAGACACCGCACTCGACGTACGGTCACCCTGGCCGCCTCCGTACTGCTGGCCGGGGCCGTGACGGCACCGGTCGCCCAAGCCGCCCCGCCGAGCGGCGGAGGCGGACCGCGACACTGCACCCTCGACCTCAACACCGGCGCCGAGCGCTGCTTCGCCGACTTCACCGCGGCAGTCGAGCACGCCAGCGACGGACGCATCGACGACGCTCCCGCCTCCGCCCGCGCGGCGGCCCACGACAGCGGGCTCCGTGCCCGGGCCCGGTCGCTGGCGGCGGACAGCGACCGGCAGGCCGACGGCGTCATCCAGGGCACCTTCTTCGAGGACGTCGACTTCGGCGGCGACTCGCTGACCATCACCGGCGAGGGCCTGTGCGAGAAGGACGGCTGGGTCGACTACCAGTACGACCTGCAGGACGCCTGGAAGAACCGCATCTCCTCGGTGCAGCCCTGGGGCAACTGCTGGCTCTGGCTCTACCCCGAGCCCGACCTCGGCGGCGACCGGGACGGACCGTTCAAGGAGAACACCGCGGACATCGGCTCGTTCATGAACGACCGCACGCAGTCCATCGGGTTCAGCTGACGCCGAGGGGAGGGACGGGCGCCCGGTGCACTCCGCCCTGCCCCGCCACCGCCCCGGCACTCTTCCGCCGCCCCCACCTTCCGTGAGGAGAAGCCCCCATGAACCAGCGCGTCAAGTGGTCCGTCCTGTTCGCAGCCCTGGCCACCGCGGGCAGCGCCGCGCTCGCCCCCGGCGTGGCGCAGGCCGACGACAATCCGCCGACCATCCGCGAACTGCTCGACAAGTGCGACAACGGCACCGACGTCTGCGTCTTCCACCCGGACGGGCCGCCCCGCGACTCGATGGGCGAGGCGCACCAGGTCGGCGACAGCGCCTTCAACTGCACCCAGGACCTGCAGCGCTCGACCGTCGGCTGGTCCGACACCACCAGCGAGAGCAACAGCGTGGGCGTGTCGCTGAGCGCGGAGTACGGCTTCGCCGAGGTGTTCAAGGTCAGCATCGAGACGAACTACCAGCACACCTGGGAGAGTTCGCACACCGAGACGGACCAGACGAACATCGACGTCCGGCCGGGTGAGGTCGGCTGGGTCACGCGCGAGGCGCAGCTGCAGACCGTCAGCGGGCAGTACGAGATGCACTTCCCCGACCGGTTCCACGGCCACTACATCTGGTACGTCCCCTTCGAGGCCACCGGCCCGGCACCGGACGCGCCCAGCACCAAGACCCAGCACACCCGCCAGATGACCGACGACGAGCGGGCCCAGCACTGCGGCTGACGCCGCGCGCCTTCCCCGGCCGGTCCCCGGTACGCCGAACAGGGGGACCGGCCGGGGCCACTCGGGCGGTCGGCCGCGGAGTGCCGTACCACAGCATGGGTGATACCCGGCGAGGCTCTCCGGTGCCGGGGGCCGGGCGCGGTACCCCTGTGGCATGACCGATCCGGAGCACTACGCGCTGGCCATGGCACACCGATCCGCACCGTCCGGCGACCCGGAGCCGGCCCCCGAGCGCCACGCGGCGGCGCCCCGCACCGGCACCGAGCCGGACGAGAAGGCGCCCGCACCGCAGCACACGGCGGCCCCGCCCCGAATCGGTCCTCTCAACCCGCCGACGTAGCAGCGGAGACGAACGCCAGCACCACGTTGTGGCCGCCGAATCCGCAGGAGTTGCTGAGGGCCAGTCCCACGGGCCGCGCACGCGCGGTCCCGTGCACGAGGTCGAGCTCCCGGGCCCCGGGGTCGGCCCCGCGGAAGTTGGCGGTCGGCGGTACCGTTCCGCGCTGCACGGCCAGCACGGTCAGCGCCGCCTCCACGGCACCGGCCGCGCCCATCATGTGCCCGGTGACCCCCTTGGTCGAGGTGACCGCTGCACCACTGCCGAAGAGGGAGTGCAGCACGGCCCCCTCGGTACGGTCGTTGAGCGGGGTTCCGGTGCCGTGGGCATTGACGTGGTCCACGTCCGCGCGGGCGGCACCGGCCCGGTCCAGCGCCTGCTCCGCCGCTCTCCGCAGCCGGCGGCCCTCCGGCTCCGGCGCCACCGTGTGGTGCGCGTCGGCGGACGAACCGTGCCCGGCGAGCAGGGCGCGGACGGGGGCACGCCGTGCCGCCGCGTCCGCGGCGCGCTCCAGCACCAGCGCTCCGGCGCCCTCCGCCAGCACGAAGCCGTCCCGCTCGGCGTCGAACGGGCGCGAGGCGCCGGCCGGATCACCGACCCGGCGGGAGAGGGCGCCCGCCCGGGCGAAGGCCGTCGCGCACAGCGGGGTCACCATGGCGTCGCTGCCGCCGGCGACGGCGATGTCGCAGGCGTCGGCGTCCAGCAACATGGCCGCGACGGCCACCGCGGTCGCACCCGAGGCGCAGGCCGTCGCGGTGTGCAGTACCGGTCCGTGCACTCCCAGGTCGATGGCGAGCCGGCCGGCGGCCATGTTCGGCAGGAAGGCCGGCAGGGTGAGCGGGGAGACCGCACGGTGCCCGGTGGTGAGGAACCTGTGGTGCTGCTCCTCGTAGGTACCCACGCCGCCGGCCGCCGAGCCCAGGACCACCGCGACCCGTGCGCCGTCCCAGGAGCGCGGCTCCAAGGCGGCGTCCCGCACCGCCTCCCGCGCCGCCACCAGGGCGAACTGGGTGAACCTGTCGTCCCGCCAGGGCTGGGCGCCGCCCACGTGCCGACGGGGCTCGAACCCCTCGACCCGGCACGAGAGCCCGACCGGCGCCCCGGCGAGTGCGGGGTCCTCCGCCGCGGTGGCCCGGCCCGAGCACACCCGCCGCCAGGTCTGCTCGGTTCCCAGGCCCGCCGGAGTCACCAGGCCCAGACCGGTCACTGCCGCGGCACCGCCGCCGCTCACTCCGGCGTCCCCTGCCCGGCGGACCGCTGCGCCCCGTTCTGCAGCTTCCGCACCAGTGCCGCGACGTCCTCGGGGGTGGCCTCGCCGGTGACGGCGTCGTCGGGCGGGCCGACGGCGTACCGCTCCTGGAGCGTGACCAGGAGCTCGGTGACGGCCAGGGAGTCCAGGCCGAGTTCGGTCAGGGTCGTGCCGGGCGAGATGCCCTCGGCGGGGATGTCGAACTTCTCGGTGAGCACAGTGATCACATGGTCGTGGACGGAGTCCATGGCGCTTCCTCCCGCTGCTGTCGGTTCTGTGGCAGGTCCGTGTCGTGGGGCAGGTCCGTGTCGTGGGGCAGGTCCGTGTCGTGGGGTGACCGGTCCTCGGCCGAAGTGGCGGGACCGGCTGGGGGGGTCGGCGCACGCCCGGGCTCCGGGCCAGGTCAGGGCGATCGACCCCCAGGTGAGCCCGCCCCCGAAGGCGGTCAGGAGGGTGGGGGCACCCGGCCGCACCACGCCGCGGGCCGCGGTGTCGGCCAGCGCCAGCGGAACGGAGGCGGCCGCGGTGTTGCCGACGTCGCGGATGTTGCCGAACCGGCGCTCGGCCGCGACGCCGAGCCGGTCGCCGACCGTGTCCAGAATCCGCTGGTTGGCCTGGTGCCCGATGAACGCGCCGAGCGTCGATGCCCGCCAGTCCGCCCGCCGCAGAGCGGTACGGGACGACTCCGTCATCCGGCGCACCGCGTGCGCGTACACCTCCCTCCCCCGCATCCGCAGATACCGGTCCTCCCGCGGCGGCCGGTCCGCGGCACCGGACGCGGCGGAACCGCCCGCGGCGATGGCGATCAGATCGCTTCCCGCACCGTCCGCCCCCAGGTCCCAGGCGAGCACCTCGCCCGGTTCCCCGCGTTCTCCGGCGCGCAGCAGCACGGCGCCCGCGCCGTCGCCGAAGACGACGGCGGTGTCCCGGTCCCGGGGGTCGACGATGCTGGAGTAGGTCTCCGCGCCGATGACCAGGGGCCGTTCACAGAGCCCGGCCCGGACCAGCCCGGTGGCCACGGTCAGCGCGTAGACGAACCCCGAGCAGACCGCTGCCAGGTCGAAGGCGGGGACGGGCCCCAGACCGAGCCGGTGCGCCACCTCCGGAGCCGTCGCGGGGCAGCGCCGGTCCGGTGTCGTCGTGGCCAGGAGCACCAGGTCGGGAGCGGCGCCGCCCGCCGACTGGAGCGCGGCCCCTCCGGCGGCCGTCGCCAGGTCCCCGGTGGCGATGCCGGGGCCCGCGCGGCGGCGGCGCGCGATGCCGGTACGCGAGCGGATCCACTCGTCGCTGGTGGCGAGGTCCCCCTCGCGCGCCACATCCGCGTTGCTCCGCTCCGCGGGCGGCAGCGAGGCGCCGATGCCGCACACCACACCGGACCGTCCGTCGTGCTGGGGTGTCCGGGACGCCACCGGCTCACACCTCCGCGAAGGGGGAGGCGGGCTTGGGGATGCCGGCGAGACCGCCGTCCGGTACCGACAGTCCGCCGTCCAGCAGCAGGGCCTGTCCGGTGAGATAGGCGGCCGCGGGCGAGGCCAGATACAGCGCGGCCCAGGCGGCCTCCTCGGGTTCGGCCCAGCGGCCCATCGGCACGTGCGCCATCAGCCAGTCGGAGACCGGAGCGGCGCCGGAGGCGAACGAGGTCATGTCGGTTCGGGCCCACCCGGGGCAGAGCGCGTTCACGCGGATGCCCTCCCGTGCCCACCCGACGGCCAGGCTGCGGGCCAGGGAGACCTGTCCGGCCTTGGTCGCCGCGTAGGCCTCCATCATCGGGGTGCCCACGGCTCCGGCCACCGAGGACATCAGCACCAGAGAGGCCCGGCGGGACGCTTTGAGGTGCGGATGGGCGTGCCGGCACAGCGCGGCGGAGGCGTTCAGATTGACGGTCACCACGGCGTCCCAGTCCTCCTGCCGTGTGTGCTGCAGGGGGGCGACGTGCGGTGTGCCGTCGGGGCCGCCGGGCAGGATGCCGGCGTTGTGGACGACGGCGTCGAGCCCGCCCAGCGCGTCGGCCGCCCGGTCGACCACGGCCCCGGCGGCGGACGGCTCGGAGAAATCGGCGGGTGCCAGGACGGCTGTCCGCCCGCGGCGTGCGACCTCGGCGGCGGTGTCCTCGAGCGCCGCCGAGGTACGCGCCGACAGCGCCAGGTCGGCGCCCGCGTCGGCGAAGGCGAGCGCGACGGCCCGGCCGATTCCGCGGGACGCGCCGGTCACCAGGGCGCGGATGCCGTCGAGCCGGAACGCCTCGGCGGTGGTGGGGGTGGTGGTGTTCATCGGGGGCTCCATTCCGAGGATTCCGGGGCGGGGGCGGTGCGGATGACGGGGGCGCCGCTCCAGGTGAGCAGCGCGCTGCCCCAGGTCATCCCGGCGCCGAAGGTGGTGAGCAGGACGCGGCCGCCGCGCGGCAGGTCACCGTCGGCGGCCGTGGCGGCCAGCGCGTAGGGCGTCGAGGCGGCACCGATGTTGCCCACCTCGTCCGCCACGATCGGGAGCCTGTCCGGCGGGATGCCCAGCGAGGTGCCGACCGAACGCAGCAGCCTGGGGTTGGGCTGGTGGGCGACGAAGGCGTCGACGTCCTCCATGCGCAGCCGGTTGCGGGCCAGGCCGTCGGCGACGACGGCGGGGAACACCTCGGCGATGAAGTCCCGCACGGCGCGGCCGTCCATCCGGATGGTGTGCCGGCCCGCGGCGATCGTGCCGGAGCTGGCCGGTGCCCGGCTCCCCCCTGCGGGGATCAGCACATGGTCGGCGAGGGCGCCGTCGGAGCCGAGGTGGAAGTCGGCGAACCCCTCCCCCGCGGGAACCGGGCCCAGGACCGAGGCGGCGGCGCCGTCGGCGAACAGCACCGCGGTGGCCCGGTCGGCGGGGTCGAGGAACTTCGAGTACGCCTCGACGCCCACCACCGCCGCGTGCCGGGCACAGGCGTCGGAGCGCAGGTAGTCGTGCGCGACGCGGACCGCGAACAGCCAGCCCGAGCAGGCCGCGCTGACATCGAGGGCGACCGCGTTGCGGGCCTTGGTGAGGGCCTGGACGCGGCAGGCGGTGGCCGGTCCCAGCTCGTCGGGGGTCGAGGTGGCCAGGATCAGCAGGTCGAGCTGCTCGCTGTCGAGGCCGGCCGCCGCCACGGCGGACCGTACCGCGGCCGCCGCCAGGTCGGAGGCAGCCTCGTCCGGGGCCGCTGCGTGCCGGTTGCGCACGCCGGTCCGTTCGGTGATCCAGCCGGGACTGACTCCGGCCGACCGGGCGACCTCGTCGTTGGAGCGCCGCCGGGCGGGCAGGTGGGTGCCCATGCCGAGCACGCCGATGGCGGGCGGCCGCGTGGCGGGCGCGGAAGCGGCGCCGGGGGTGGGCAGGGTGGTGGTCACGAGTGTCCTCCGTCGGGGCGGTCGAGGGTGGCGTGGAGCGCGGCGGCGTAGTCGGGGTCGGTCAGCGGGGTGGGGGCGAGCGATTCGGGTGGGGCGAGCGCCGTCGCCAGTTCGTCGACGTGCGGGGCGAGTCGCGCGCACTGGCGGTCCGCGGCCGCGTCCAGGGAGGCGGCCGTGCGGGCGGAGACGACACCGGTCCACTGCAGCGGCCCGGCCATCCGCAGCGCCTGCGTGGTGCCGTAGAGGGCGGTCAGCGTCCGCCGGGCCGGGTCGGAGCCGGCGCGGGTGGCCGCAGAGGCGGCCACGGACTGCGCGGCGAGCCGGAGGGTGTGGACCTCGCCGAGCTGCCGGGCACGCTCCAGCAGCGGGTTCCACAGGTCCATCCCCTCCAGTCCGCGGCCGCGGCCGTCCTCCAGCGCTGTCCGCAGTCCGGCCGCCAGCCGCTGCTCCAGGGCGGTGACGGTCCGACACCACCAGGTGGGGTCGTCGGGGTCGGGCGGCGGGCAGGTGTCGGCGGGCGGTCCGTCGGCGGGACGCTCCTCGGCCAGGGCGCAGCCGACGTCGAGCAGCACGAGCCGGTTGTCGCCGCCCGCCGCGCCGAAGGAGTCCGCGAAGCCGCTGTATCCGCTGAGCCGGTTGGCGGCGAGGTAGCCCGCGACACCGCAGCGGCGGCGGCACTCCGCTGTGACGCGCTCCGCGCCGTCCACGGCGGACGCCTTCAGCGCGGACAGCCTGCGGTCGACTGCCGCCCATGGGGTGAACGCCGCCTCCTCCGCCCCGTCGGCCGTGGCGGGGCGGTCGGCGGACCGCCGCATCTGTGCGTCCTCGGCCTGCTGCCAGAGGTCCAGCGCAGTGCCCGCCACGCAGTCGAGGGCGAACGCCTCCGCCAGCGCGCCCAGGATCGCGCGCTGTTGGGTGCGGTAGGCCAGCACGGGCGCGCCCGGGGCGAGCCGGCCGTGCGAGCGACGGTGCCGGGAGTGGCGCAGCGCGGCCACGGCCGACGCGCGGGCTGCGGCGGCGGCCGCGGTGGGTACCGTCGCCCACAGGCGGCGTCCGACGTCCAGGGTGCGCCGCAGCGCCTGGCCGGGGCCGCCGCCCGGGTCGTGCAGGACACCGTCGCCGTCGATCGAGGCGGCGCCGCGCAGCCAGCGGTCGTAGGGCAGCCGTGCTCCCTCGAACCGCACCAGCGCGTACTCCAGCGGGAGGGCCTCGACACCGAGCGGTCCGCTGATCGCGACCCCGGGAGCGGTGCTCCGCTCGTCGCACAGGTCGGCGAGGAAGGGGTGGACTCCGTGGCAGGTGCCGTCCACCATCAGGCGGGCGCACACCACGGCCGACTGCGGCCTGCCCGGGACGCCGACGCCGGAGAACTTGGCGGCCCCGGCGTCCGGCGTGCGCAGGACGAACTCGCGGCGTTCCGGGTCGAACTCGGCGGTGGTGCGGAGCGCGAGGTGGCTGTTGGCATCGCCGATCTCGGTGACCAGGAAGACGCCTTTGCGGTGGCCGCTCTCCAGGGCCTCCACCGGCTGTGCGAGCTCCTCCGTGCCGAGTTGCTCCGCGTCCGCCGCGCCCGCGACGGAGCCCAGGCAGAGAAGGTGGTGGTTGACGACGGTCATGTACAGCGCCGGGTCCACCAGGACCGTGCAGGCGCTCAGCGCGGCCAGCCACTCCCGGTCCCACAGCAGTTCGCGGGCGGGCGGCAGCACCGCCGCCAGACGCGTCAGCGCGTGGTGGGTCCGGTGGTTGCGGCTGGGTCCCTCGCCCGGTGCGGGAGGGCGCTGGGCTCCCAGGGCGTCCGCGATGCGCCGGGCCTGCCGGGTGCGAAGAGGGTCGCCGTCGCACCGGTGCGGGGGCGGCGAGCCGTTCGACGGTGTCACGCGATCACCCCGTGCTGCGCGCGGCGGCTCGCACCGGGCCCCTCGCTCCCGGCCGGCCCTCGGCCGGGGCACCGGTTGAGCCGGTGCGGCCGCTCCCAGGGGAAGTCCGGTTCGGTGAGCGGGCTCTGCGCCGCGACCAGGTCGTGCCGGGCCAGGACCCGACGGGCGTTGCGGGTGAGCGCCTGACCGGTACCGGCCTCCAGCAGCAGGGCGGGCCCGGGGGTCGCGGCCCGCTCCAGCACCGGGGGCAGATGCACCGGGTGGGTCAGGCAGGCGGCGAGCCCCCGGTACGGGTCGTCCCACCTGCTGTAGGGGCCGCCGTGGACGGCCGAGTGCACGGGCGTGTGGGCCGGTCGGGACGGCAGCGTACGAATCGCGTCCGCGAACCCTTCGGCGCACGAGCCCAGCGAGGGATGGTGGGAGGCGAAGGGCAGCCGGAGCCGGACCGCGGCCACCCCGTGCTGCTCGGCGCACGCCTCGGCCTGCGAGAGCTCATGGGTCGGGCCGCTCAGGACCGTCTCCTGCGGGTCGTTGACACACGCCACGGACACCCGGCGGGGCCCCGCAGCGTCGATCAGCTCCCGCGCCCGGTCCTCGCCTGCCTCGAGCAGGGTCATGCCGCCGCGGCAGCGGCTCAGATAGCGCGAGAGCCGACAGGCGATCCGGGTCCCGTCGGGGATGCCGAAGACGCCCGCGGCGGTGAGTGCGGCGATCTCCCCGAAGCTCACGGCGACGATCCGCCGGGGTGCCGCGCCGATGGCGCACAGCGCCCGGTGGATCGTCAGGGACGCTCCGAACAGCGCCACTTGCGGGGTGCCCACCGGGCCGGCCGCCAGAGTCCGGCCGCTGGGCGGTGTGCTGCCGAGCAGCGCAGGCCCCAGCGCGGGCACTCCGTAGCTGCCGCTGACCGCATCGACCTGGGCGAACACCTCCTCGGCCGCGGCGCGGACCACGGGATGGGCGCGGGCGGCCGCCACCAGTGGCGAGACGGCGAAATCCCCCTGGCCCGGGAAGAGATGAACGAAGTCGGGAGCGGCACCCCGGGCGGGCAGCTCGGGTCGGTCCGGTACTGAGGGCATGGTGCTCTCTCTCTTTGCGCAGGGGGCGCTGTCCGCACGACGGGCGGGGACAGCCGGATACGGTGGACGGATGGCGCCTCCGGGCGCCGGATGAGGTCTTTCGCTCGGTGGGTGCGGCGACGGCGGTCACCGGGGTGGCGCGCAGGGCCGGAAGCGTGCCGGGGCGGTGCCGGTTTCTGGACTTTTTTTCCGCGGCCCCGGGGCGGCCGCACCCCGGGCCGGACCGTTCCGTGAGAACCCCTCGTGACGTGCAGCGTTGCGGTGCGCCTCGGCGGCGTGTGACGACTGGTGTCGGGGGAACGGCAACAACTGACACACGGAAACCGCCGGGGCCAGTGGCACCCCCGTGCGTGCAGTCCGAAAACACTCCCGGTTGGTGCGGAGAGGTCTCCGCCCCGGGCATGTCTCCACCGAAGCACAAGCACGGGCGCGGTGATAATCGGATCCGGTCATCGGGACGTGAACGCGTTGAAAGCCCCGGGCCCGCGTGACCGGGCGACCCCGCGGAACGGAGCGGCCGGGCAGGAGCGAGCCAGGAGACGCCCATGGGCCGGTACCGGCCGAACCGCCATCTCGCCGCGCTGCTGGCCGAGTCCGGGTGGAGTGCGGGAGAACTCGCCCGGGCGGTGAACGCCCTGGGGACCAAGCACGGGCTGCGGCTGCGCTACGACCGGACCGCGGTGGCCCACTGGCTGGACGGGTCCAGACCGCGTGCACCGGTTCCCGGCCTGGTGGCGCAGGTGTTCGGCAAGCGCCTGGGCCGTGCCGTACACATCGGTGAGACAGGGCTGGGTACGACGGCAGCCGCGGCCGCGTCCGGCACGGCGCTGCAGGCGGATGACCCGGTGGAGCGCCTGACGGCGCTGTGCGAGGCGGACGCGGATCCGACCCGCAGGCTCGCGCTCAACCGGGAGCTGTTCGCCGCCGCCGATGTCCGGCTGCCCGTCTGGCCACCGCCGCCGCCGAGCGGCACCCGTACCGGCCCGTCCGCCGCGCGGGACCGCGCCCCACGTCCCGACGCGCGCCTGGCCGACCTGGTCGCCGTCTTCACCGAGTTGACGGAGAAGTACGGCGGTGCACACGCGCGTTCCGCACTGGGCGCCTACATCGCCAAGGAGGTCGTCCCCCGTCTGGTGACCACGCACGGCGGCGGCGCGGCCGCTCCGGCGGTGCTGACCGGCAGCGCATGCCTGATGCATCTGCTGGGCACGATGGCAGCCGACGCGGGGCTGCCCAACCTCGGACACCACTGCTACCTCGCCGCCCTCGACCTCGCCCACCGGGCCGGCGACCGGAACGTCTACGCCATCACCCTGCGCACCATGGCGGTGCTGGCCCTGCGGCTGGACGACCTCGCGCACGCACACCAGTGGTCGCGGATCGCCCTGGAGGTGGCGTCCTTCGCCGCGACCCCCCATGTACGGACCTACCTGTACGCCGGGCGGGCGGTGGTGCGAGCCGCCCACGGTGAGCGGGAGGAGGCCCTGGCCGATCTGCTGGCCGCGGAGCGCTCCTACGCCGCCGAGCCGGGCACCGGCGACGGCGCGCCGGGTCCCTGGACCCGGTACGCGCCGGAAGCCTTCCACTACCAGCGGGGTGAGGTACTGCTGTCGCTGGGCGACCGCGCGGCGGCCGTCCGGGCGTTCGAGGAATCGCTGGCCGCGCGCCCGCCGGAGCACCACATCGCCCAGGTCCTCACCCACGCCCAGTTGGCCGGGGCCCTGCTGCCGCTGGGCGAGCTGGAGAGGGCGCTGGGCCGGTGCCGGGAGCTCTTCGCGCACTACCCGTACACCTCCTCGCGGCGCACCACCGCCTCCCTGACCTCGCTGCACCGGTCTCTGGCGCCCTACCGTCGGCACCCGCAGGTCCGCGAGGTCCGCGACCGCATCTCGCGCCTGGCCCGGCCGGCCGCGGAGGGCACCAGGTGAGGTCCGCGTCCGCGGAGTGGCCGGCACCGAAGCGCGGGGGCCGGCCCGGTCACGGGACCCCGCCGGCCGGCCGCGCGAGGATGGCGGCCATGGACAGCGGCGGGCCGGACAGCGGGCAGCGGGCGACGGCGGAGACGGCGCGCGTCACCGTCATCGGGGTCGGCAACACCTTCCGCGGGGACGACGGCGCCGGACCGGCGGCCGTCGCCCGGCTGCGGGCCCGGACGCCCCTCTACGGGACCCCGGCAGGCGTGCGCACGGTGTGCTGCGACGGCGATCCGGCACGCCTGATCGCCCTGTGGACGGATGCCGCACTGGCGGTTGTGGTGGACGCGGCGCGCGCCCGGCCGGCGTGTCCGGGGCGCATCCACCGGCTGGAGCCAGGCCCGGGCGCGACCTGGCCGGTACGCACCACCAGCAGTCACGGGCTCGGTCTGGGATACGCGGTGGCGCTGGCCCGGACGCTCGGCAGGCTGCCGGGGCGGCTGGTGGTCTACGCGGTCGAAGGAGCGGACGCCTCCCTGGGCGAGGGACTGACCCCGGCGGTCGCCGCGGCCCTCGACCCGCTCGTGGAGCGGGTCCGCGCGGAGATCACCCGCGCGGCCGCGGCCCTGCCGGACGAGCGGCGGTACTGATCCCGAGGGCACCGCGGGAGGCTCCGGGGCCCGGCCGAGTTACATGGGGGCACCACCGGCGACGACAGCGGCACACGGGCAGGCGGGCGCACCCTGCGCAGCGCCCGGCGCGTCCCCGTGCGGGAAGGGGACGCCGTGGTCAGGCTGGGGGCAGCACATCCACCGAACGGCAGGAGCAGCGATGGCCGCCGCGCCGGCACCCCCGGACACCGAGGAAGCGCGCTGCGTGCTGGACCGCGAGGGCATCGATGCCCTGGTGCGGGAGCTGCGGGCCGACGGGCGCACGGTGGTCGGGCCCACCGTGCGTGACAGCGCCATCGTGCTGGACGAACTCGCCGGTGCCGGGGAGCTGCCCTGGGGATGGGGGGTGGAGCTGGAGGCGGGCCACTACCGGATCGTGCGGCGGACCGACGGCGCGGCGTTCGCCCACAGCGCGGGCCCGCAGTCCTGGAAGAACTTCCTCCACCCCGAGCGGGTGCGGCAGTGGACGGCCGACCGGGCACCGGACGGAGCGATGACGGTACGGGAGGAACGTCCCTCGCCCGTCTCCTTCGCGTTCCTGGGGGTGCGCCCCTGCGACCTGAGCGCCGTGCGGATCCAGGACCGGGTGATGACCGGCGGCCGGCACCGGGACGACACCTACCGGGAGCGCCGCACGGGCGCGTTCCTGATCGTCGTGGAGTGCACCGAACCGGGCGCCACCTGCTTCTGCGTCTCCATGGACACCGGACCCGCCGCCCACCCCGGCTACGATCTGGCGCTGACCGAGGTGGTGGACGCCGCGGGCCACCGCTTCCTGGCCCGTGCCGGGACTCCGCAGGGCGCGGAGCTGCTGCGACGGCTGCCGCACCGTCCGGCCGACGACGCGACGAGCGGTGCGGCGCGCCGGAGCGTCGAGGACGCCGCCGGGCGGATGGGCCGCACGATGCCTCCTGCGAGCCTGCGGGAACTGATGGCGGGCACCTTGGACGCCGCACGCTGGGACGATGTCGCCGCGCGCTGCCTCACCTGCGGCAACTGCACGATGGCCTGCCCCACCTGCTTCTGCACCACCGCAGAGGACGTCACCGACCTGACGGGAGATCACGCCGAGCGCTGGCGGCGCTGGGAGTCCTGCTACGACCTGGACTTCTCCCATCTGCCCGGCGGCTCGGTCCGCGCCTCGCCACGCAGCCGCTACCGGCAGTGGCTGACGCACAAGCTCGGAACGTGGTGGGACCAGTTCGGCAGCTCCGGATGCGTGGGATGCGGCCGCTGCATCGTCTGGTGCCCGGTCGGCATCGACATCACCGAGGAGGCGCACGCCCTGTACCAGGAGGGGCGCCAAGGCCAGGACGGTCGAGCGGACGGTGCGCGGTGAAGCACGCCGGGGTGCTGGCCGCGCTGCGCGAGGGCCCCCGCGCGCGCCTGCTGGCGCTGGGCCGCGAGGTGTCCTTCGGCGCCGGGACGCGGATCTTCGAGGAGGGCGAGCGGGCCGACCGGTTCTGGATCATCCGCAACGGAACCGTGAGCCTCGACATCCACGTCCCAGGCCGCCCGGCGGCGGTGGTCGACACGCTGGGCCCCGAGCGGCTGCTGGGCTGGTCGTGGCTGTGCCCCCGCACCAGTGGCACCTGGGCGCCGAGGCCGTCGGGCAAGTGCGGGCCTGGGAGTTCGACGCGGCGGAGGTGCTCTCGCTGTGCGAGGGCGACCACGAACTCGACCACGAGCTGCTCAGCTACGTCGTGGAGGTGATCGGCCGACGGCTGCGCGCCGCGCGCACCCGGCTGCTGGACCTCTACGGCCCCTACGGAAGCGGACCGCAGCCGTGACCGCGGCTCCCCTCCCCTACCGCGTGGTGGGCAACCGGGCCGAGAGCACCGACACCCGGACCCTGGAGCTGGAGCCGGTCGGGGAGGTGCTCACGGGCTTCCGGCCCGGCCGGTTCGCCATGCTCTACGCCTTCGGGGTGGGCGAGATCCCGGTGTCGGTCGCGGGGCTGCGGGACGGCGTGCTCACCCACACCGTCCGGGGCGTGGGTGCGGTCTCCCGGGCACTGTGCGCGATGCGGCCCGGCGAGCAGGTGGGAGTGCGCGGGCCGTTCGGTACGGAGTGGGATCTGCCGTCTGCGGACGGGGATCTGCTGGTGGTGGCGGGCGGCATCGGTCTGGCACCGCTGCGGCCGCTGGTGCGGGCCGCGCTGTCCGAGCCGGAGGCGCACGGCAGGCTGAACGTCCTGATCGGCGCCCGCACCCCGCAGGACCTGCTGTACCGGGACGAACTGGCCGTCTGGGGGCGGCCGTACTGCGGCGTGACGGTGGACCGTCCCGCCCCGGGCTGGGAGGGCGAGGTGGGCGTGGTGACCGCACTGCTCGACCAGGCTTCCTTCACCCCGCAGGACACGACCGCGTTCCTCTGCGGCCCGGAGGTCATGATCCGGGCCACCGCCCGGGAACTGCGGCACCGCGGCGTGCCGGCGCAGCGCATCCGGGTCTCCCTCGAACGCAATATGCACTGCGCCACAGGCCACTGCGGCCACTGCCAGCTCGGGCCGCTGCTGCTGTGCCGGGACGGCCCGGTGGTTGGCTACGACCGGGCGGAGCCCCTCCTCGCCGTACGGGAGCTGTGAGATGGCCGGGTCCGACCGCCCCCGCCTGGGCGTCTTCAAGTTCGCCTCCTGCGACGGCTGCCAACTGACCCTGCTGGACTGCGAGGAGGAACTGCTCCCGCTGGCGGCCGAGCTGGAGGTCGCGCACTTCGCCGAGGCCTCGAGCGACATCCGGCCCGGGCCCTATCAGCTCTCGCTGGTCGAGGGCTCGGTCTCCACTCCCGAGCATCTCGAACGCGTCCGCCGCATCCGCGCCGAGTCCCGCCACCTGGTGACCATCGGCGCGTGCGCCACGGCGGGCGGCATCCAGGCCCTGCGCAACTCCGCGGACGGCGACGCCTTCCGCGCGACGGTCTACGCGGAGCCCGAGTACATCGAGAGCCTCGCCACGTCCACGCCCGTCTCGGTGCATGTGCCCGTGGACTTCGAACTGCGGGGCTGCCCGATCGACCGGGGGCAGCTCCTGGAGGTCATCACCTCCTTCCTGGCGGGCCGCCGCCCGGACATCCCCGATCACAGTGTGTGCTTCGCCTGCAAGCGCCGCGGCACCACCTGTCTGCCCGTCGCGCGCGGCATCCCCTGTCTGGGGCCGGTGACCCACGCCGGATGCGGCGCCCTGTGCCCGGCCTACGGACGCGGCTGCTACGGGTGCTTCGGGCCATCCGCCTCGACGAACATGCCCGCCATGATCCCGCTGCTGCGCAGCGACGGGATGAGCGACGGGGACATCGTGCGCTTCCTGCACACCTACAACGTCGAGGACTTCGCCGCGCTCGAACCACCCGGCGCGCTGGAGGAGGACGACTGAGTGGTCGTCCCGCTACACGACGGTCGGCCATCCGGCTGCGCGCCGGGGCGGCAGCGCCCAGGGGCGGCCGGGGAGAAGGACGGAGCAGCCATGGCGGACAGCGGCACACGGGTACTGAGCGTGGGCGCGCTCGCCCGCGTCGAGGGCGAGGGGGCGCTGCGGCTGCGCGTCAGCGGTGACCGGGTCACCGAGGCGCGGCTGAGCATCTACGAGCCCCCGCGGTTCTTCGAGGCGTTTCTGCGCAACCGCCGGCACACCGAACCTCCCGACCTCACCTCGCGGGTGTGCGGTATCTGCCCGGTCGCCTATCAGACCAGCGCCTGCCACGCGATCGAGGACGCGTGCGGTGTCACCGTGGGCGGACAGCTCGCCACGCTGCGGCGTCTGCTCTACTGCGGCGAGTGGATCGAGAGCCACACTCTGCACATCCATCTGCTGCACGCGCCCGACTTCCTCGGTGTCGACAGCGCCCTGGAGGTGTCCCACCGGCACCGCGCGGCCATCGAGCGGGGGCTGCGGCTCAAGCAGGCGGGAAACAGCATTCTGGAGGTCCTCGGTGGCCGCTCCGTCCATCCGGTCAACGTCCGGGTCGGCGGCTTCCACCGGGTCCCCTCGCGGGCCGAACTCCGCCCGCTGGCCGAGCGGCTGGCGGGGGCCCGGGAGGACGCGCTGGCCGCCGTGGCCTGGGTGGCCGGCTTCGACTTCCCCGAAGCGGAGTGCCGCGCCGATCTGTTCGCGCTGGCGGAACCGGGCACCTACGCCATCGAGCGGGGTGTCCCCACCGTGCTGCCGTACGGGGACGAGGAGCGGCGCAGGTCGTTCCCGCTCACCGAGTTCGACGCGCATGTCGTCGAGGAGCAGGTGCCGTACTCCACCGCTTTGCAGGCCCGGCTGGACGGCGGCCGGCATCTCACCGGAGCACTGGCCCGGTACGCCGTCAGCGGGCATCTGCTGCCGTCAGCGGTGCGGGAGGCAGCCCGGGCGGCCGGGCTGCCGGACCCGGCGTCGGGTGAGGTCTGCCGCAACCCGTTCCGCAGCATCGTCATCCGGGCGGTCGAGGTCCTCTACGCCGTGGAGGAGGCGCTGCGTCTGATCGAGTGCTACGAGCCGCCCGCGCGCGCCGCCCTGGAGGTCGCGCCGCGTGCCGGCACCGGTCACGGGGCCACCGAGGCGCCGCGCGGGCTGCTGTACCACCGCTACAGCCTCGACCGGGACGGGCTGGTCACCGATGCGAGCCTCGTCCCGCCCACCTCGCAGAACCAGGGTGCCGTCGAGGAGGAGCTGCGCCTGGTCGTCCAGGAGCGGCTGGCCCGGGGGGAGGCCACGGACGCCGAACTGGCGGGGCTGTGCGAGCGAGCCGTCCGCAACCACGACCCCTGCATCTCCTGCTCCGCGCACTTCCTGGACCTCACGGTGCTGCGGGAGCGGGAAGCGGACCGGTCGGCCGCCTCGTCAGGGCGTGTCGGGGGATTCGGGCCGGGCGACGCACAGTGCCCAGATGACGAATCCGTAGAGCGCGATCAGCACGACTGACCAGACCGGGTAGTAGGGCAGCGACAGGAAGCTGCTCACCAGGAGCAGACCGGCGATGGCGACTCCGGCGACCCGGGCCCAGAGCGTGAACCTGAAGAGGCTGAGCCCGGTCATCAGAGCCACGATGCCGAGAGCGAGATGGATCCAGCCCCAGCCCTCCACGTTGAACTCGAAGACGTAGTCGGGCGTGTTCACGAAGACGCTGTCGTTGGCGATGGCCATGATGCCGCGGAGGATGCCGAGCACTCCCCCGATGACGAGCATCACCGCGGCGAACGTCGCTATACCGGCCGCCAGCGGCTCCCGGTGCGATGCGGGGTGTTTCACAGCCTGTGTCATGAGTACTCCTCGGTTGCTCGGCCGGTGCGGCCGACTCGGATGTCACGCCAGGATCAGTACGACGAAGATCAGGCAGACGATGATGTTGACCAGCCAGCTGTTGTTGTTCATCCAGTCGCGCAGGCCGGGCATCGCGGACGCGGCCCGGTGGCCCAGGAGGACGCGCAGCAGCAGCGGGGTGGCGGCGACCAGGGTGGTGAGGCCGATGAACGGCAGCGCGTCGACGAACGAGCCGTGGCCCTGGTCCAGGTGGATGCCGACGGTGAGCATCACCATCAGGTCGGAGGGCATCAGCAGCACGACCAGCAGGCCCGTCTCGAACGCCTTCCGGGTGTCGGCCGACATCAGCGCGTGCAGCCACTTCGGCGGCTCGACGGTCTCCCGTTTCCGCCAGTTCCGCAGCGCCGCCAGGATCAGCAGGGCCACCAGCACGTACTGGATCACCCGGCCGACGGAGCTTTTGTCCCCCGAGCTGCCGAAGTCGACGGCGCCGCCCAGCGCCGTGGCAATCCCGAGCATGATCGCCACGCCCAGCGACGTGGCGATCAGCACTCCGGCCACGAAGCCCAGGGAAACCCGCACAGCCCGTTGTGCCGTGGCCAGAATGACGGCCGACATGATCTGGGGTCCTGCCATCATGGTGATGGCGAGCGGCAGAATCTTCAGGCTGTCCATAGGAAACGCCATCCGTGCAGGTGCTGACGACAGCAGTCGCGTGCCTGATGCGCAGGCCCTGACGCGGCTCCCCTCCGCTCTTGCGGTTACCTCAATTGGACCAGCGCCACCGTCAGCCGCATCCGAACGTAGTCCGAACGGGTGAACCAGACGGTCGACGGGACCGTGCCGGGGCCTCCGGTGCGGGCGGCGCCGCGGGGAGGACGGGGCGGCAGCGACGGCCTGGTCACTCTTCGTGCATGCCAGCCCTCCCGGGTAGAATACCTGGAGGGGTATACCGGACGGGGTTGGCGAACGGAGTTGCCGTGGAACTGTCGATGGCGGCCGAGGAGCTCAGGACCGTGGTCAACCGGCTGCGCCGGGGGCAGGGGCAGATCGCCGGAGTGATCAGGATGATCGAGGAAGGGCGGGACTGCGAGGACGTGGTCACCCAGCTCGCGGCCGCCTCCCGGGCGCTGGACCGGGCGGGTTTCGCCATCATCGCCACCGGTCTGCAGCACTGCCTGACCGACACGGACCTGGCCGAGGGCGAGGACCGCGAGCAGTTGCGGGCCCGCCTGGAGAAGCTCTTCCTCTCCCTGGCCTGACGCGCCGGCCGCGCCCCCCTGGCGCCCGCGGTCGGCCCCCGGCGTGTCCTCGCGCTCCCCCCGGGATCCGGTGGGATACAGGGAGACCACCGCACCCCGCCGGACCGAGCCGAGGAGTCCCCGTGCCCTACGACCGCGCTGTCACTCTCGACGCCGACTTCGCCACCGCGGTGGCCGCCGTCCGCGCGGCGCTCGCGGAGGAGGGTTTCGGCATCCTCAGCGAGATCGACGTCCGCGCGACACTGAAGGCGAAACTCGACCACGACATGGAGGACTACCTGATCCTCGGCGCCTGCAACCCGGCCCTGGCCCGGCAGGCGCTGGCGGCGGACCGCAGCATCGGCCTGCTCCTGCCGTGCAACGTGGTCGTCCGGCGCGACGGCGACCGTACGGTCGTGCAGGCACTGGACCCGGGCACCATGGTCACCCTCACCGGACTGCCCGCGCTGGAGCCCGTGGCCTCGGACGCCACCAGGCGCCTGGACGCCGCCCTCGCCGCACTGCCCGGCATCGGCTGAGCACCGCAGGGCAGCGGTGCCGACCCGGCCGGCAGACGGCCGCGGCGACGCGCGGAAACGGCGGGTACCCCCACGGTGACGGCCGTGGGGGTACCCGCCGCGCTCTCCGGACGCCGCCCGCCCGGCGGGGGCGCGCGCTTACTTGGGGGGCATCAGCACGGTGTCGATGATGTGAACGGTGGCGTTGGCGGTCTTCACGTTGCCGCAGCCGATCTTGGCGTCGTCATTGACCGTGTAGGAGTCCCCGGAACCCTTGGTGGTGAGCTTCTGCTTCTCCAGGGTCGCGTACTCCCCGTCCTTCAGCTCGGGCTTGCCCAGCGGCTTGCCGACCACGTGGTAGGTCAGCACCTTGGTCAGCATCTCCTTGTCGTTGAGCACCTTCTCCAGGTCGGCCTTCGGAATCTTGTCGAAGGCGTCGTTGGTCGGCGCGAACACGGTGATGTTCTCGCTGCTGTTGAGCGTGTCGACCAGTCCGGCCTTCTTGACGGCGGAGACCAGCGTGGAGAGCTCGGGGTTGTTGGAAGCGGCAGTCGCGACCGGGTCCTGGGCCATGCCCTTGAAGCTGCCCTTGCCGGTCTTGGGCACAGAGGCGCAGGCCGGACCGAAGGTGTCCATGGCCATGTCGTCGCCACTGTCCTGCTTGTCGCTCTTCTCGCTCTTGTCGCTCTGCTTCTGCTCGCTCTTGCTCCCCTCGGACTTGTCGCCACCGCTGTCGTCACTGCCGCAGGCGGCCAGCCCGAACGGCAGCACGAGGGCGGCGGTGGCGGCCAGCAGAGCGTGACGGGTGCGATTGCGGTTCATTCTTCACTCCTACGTGGATGATGGTGCGGTTGCAGATGCGGATCACGGGCGTGACCCGCGGGATTCGCCCGGCGCCGGAGGGATCCGGCGCATGCGACGAGCGGTTCAGGTCACGTTGACCACCACCGAGTGGCGCCCGGTGGCACCGTCGGGAACTGTGCCGACCCGGTCCGCGGTCTGGGTGCGGCCCTTCTTGTCGGTGGCACGGACCTGGAGGGTGTGAGAGCCGGGTTCGGCGTCCCATTCCCACAGCCACTGGCGCCAGGTGTCCTCGCTGTCCTCCTCGGCCAACTGCGCGGTCCGCCAGGGGGCGTCGTCCACCCGGACCTCCACGCGGGCTATGCCGCGGTGCTGCGCCCAGGCCACCCCGGCCACCGCGACCTTGCCGGAGCGGACATCGGCGAGCGGCCGGGGGGTGTCGATACGGGACTGGATCTTGATGGGCGCCTCGCGGGCCCAGCCGCGCTCGACCCAGTAGACGTCCAGGTCCTCGAAGCGGGTCAGCTCCAGCTCACGCAGCCACTTGCAGGCCGAGACATAGCCGTACAGGCCCGGGACCAGCATGCGCACCGGGAAGCCGTGCTCGAAGGGCAGCGGCTCGCCGTTCATGCCCACCGCGAGCATCGCGTCGCGGCCGTCCATCACGGTCTCCACCGGGCTGCCGAGGGTCATTCCGTCCTCGGAGCGGGCCACCAACTGGTCGGCCGGCCCGCCCTTGGACGGGGGACGCACCCCCGCCTCGCGCAGCAGCGGAGCCAGCGGGACACCCAGCCAGCGCGCGTTGCCGACGTAGGAGCCGCCCACCTGGTTGGAGACGCAGGTCATGGTGATGTCCCGCTCGATCAGGCCACGTTCGAGCAGTGCGGCGAAGTCGAGGTTCACCGGCCGGGACACGCCCTTGCCGTGGATGCGCAGACTCCAGTCCTCGGTGGTCAGCCGCGGGACCCGCAGCAGAGTGTCCACCCGGTAGAAGCGGGAGTTGGACGTGATGAAGTCGCCCAGCCCCGCCACCTGGAGTTCGGCACCCCGGGGCACGGGCGCCGCGCGCGAGGATGGTGCGGGAAGCGTCACGGCCTCGCGGGACGCCTCGGCCGCGGCCCCGCGTGCGGCCCCCAGGAAGCGGCCCAGCCAGCCGGCACCGGTCGCGGTGACGGCCACCGCCCCCGCGACGAGGACAAAGCCGCGGCGGCCGGTCGGGGCCACTCGTCCCACCGGACCGGCGAGCACCGGGCCGGTGCCGTCCGGGTCCCCGTGCAGGAAGCCGATCAGGAGGTGGAGCACGGCCGCTCCGGCCACCGCCCCCACCAAGGAGGGCACCACATCGGTGTACTCCCCCTCCGGGCGGCTGAGCGCGGTCACGGCACCGACGACGCCGAACAGCAGCACGCCGCCCGCACCGGCCCTCCGGTACCGCAGCGAGACGACACCAAGGGCCGCCGCGCACAGCGCCAGCACCACGGCCATGCCGAGTTGGAGGACGAACTTGTCGTCACTGCCGAAGGTGCGGATCGCCCAGTCCTTGACCGGAGTCGGCGTCGCGTCGATCGCCGCGCCGCCCACGACCACCAGCGGGCCGCTGCGCGGCCGCACGGCCGCGGCCACCAACTCGGCGACCGCCAGCGCGGCGTAGCCGGCCAGCAGGCCGCACAGCCCCGCCAGCCCCGCACGGGCCGCCCGTGCGGTCGGCATGCGCGGCGACTCGGGATGCTGCCCGTCGGCCGAGGTCTCTTCCGTCTCACTCACGCCCCTGCTTCGGGTCCCGGAGCACGGTGGATTGGTCGACCCGCGAAAAGAATGAATCTTTTCCCGGGAGTTGACGCCGGGGTGCGGATTTCCCCGTCCGGGCCAATCCGCCACGCGCACAGCTTCGAATCCCATGCGGCTACCCGGCCCGGGGTGGTGTCCGGACGAGCGCCCACACGCGCGACGAGGAGAGGAGCGGCATGGCGGCACAGCGGCGGAGGACGGCCGTGATCGGCAGCGGGATCGCGGGACTGACGGCGGCCTGGCTGCTGCGCACCACCGACGAGGTGACCCTCTTCGAGGCCGACGACCGGCTCGGCGGGCACACCCACACCCATGAGGTCGTCACCGGGGACGGCCGCCCGCTGCCCGTGGACTCCGGGTTCATCGTCCACAACACGCGCACCTATCCCCTGCTGACCCGACTGTTCGGCGAACTCGGCGTGGCCACGCAGGAGTCGGAGATGAGCATGTCGGTGCAGTGCCAGGGCTGCGGACTGGAGTACGCCGGGGCCAAGGGGCCCGGCGGGCTGTTCCCCCGCCCCGGGCACCTGCTGCGCGGCCGCTATCTGCGGATGCTCACCGAGATCCCCGTCTTCCACCGGCGGGCCCTGCGGACCCTGGCCGCGGAGGAGGACCTGCCGGCGGACGGCTCGGGCTCCCCGCAGACCCTGGGCGCCTTCGTGCGCGGCGGCGGCTTCTCCCCCTACTTCACCTCCCACTACCTGGCGCCACTGGTCTCGGCCGTGTGGTCGTGCGCGCCGGACACCGCCCTGCGGTACCCGGCGCGCTATCTCTTCCGCTTCCTGTCCCAGCACGGCATGCTCGGCATCGGCGGCTCACCGGTGTGGCGCACCGTCACCGGCGGCTCGCACACCTATGTGCAGCGGATCGCCAAGGAACTGCCCGACGTCCGCACCTCGGCGCCGGTGCGCGCGGTCCGCCGGCACGCCACCGGGGGCGCCGGGGCCGAGATCGTCACCGCCGACGGCCACGTGCACCACTACGACAAGGTCGTCCTGGCCGTCCACGCGGACCAGGCACTGCGGGTGCTGGAGCGGCCCACCGAGGACGAGAAGCGGGTGCTCGGCGCCTTCCGCTGGTCCCGCAACCCGGCGCTGCTGCACACCGACTGCACGGTGCTGCCCCGCTCACCGGGTGCGGGGGCGAGCTGGAACTACCGGATGCCGGACTGCACGGCACCGCCCGGCCGGGTACGGGTCAGCTACGACATGACCCGGCTGCAGCAACTCGCGGCCCCGGACCGCTACGTGGTCTCCCTCGGCGAGGGTGAGTACGTCGACCCGGGCCGGGTGCTGGCGCGGATGGTCTACGAGCACCCCGTCTACACACCGGAGTCGGTCGCCGCCCAGCGCAGGCTGCCGCAGCTCGAGAGCGGACCCGTGGTGTACGCGGGCGCCTGGCACGGCTGGGGCTTCCACGAGGACGGCTGCCGCTCCGGCGTCGCCGCGGCGCGCTCCCTGGGGGTGCGCTGGTGACCGGGCGCACCGCAGCCCGCCTGCCGGACGGACGCGCACCGGCGCGCCGGGAGGCGCGCACACCGGCCCTCTACCGGTGCGTGATCTCCCACACCCGGCTCCGCCCGCTGCGCCACTCCTTCCGCCAGGGCACCTATCTGTGGTTCGTGGACCCGGAGCGTCCGCCCCGGCTGCCGCGACCACTGCGTGGCCTGGCCCGGTTCGAGGCGCGGGACCACTTCGGAGGTACCGCGCCGAGTATCCGCGCCGGACTCGACCGGTTCCTGACCGCACACGGCATAGCGCTCGGCGGCGGCCGGGTGCGCATGCTGACCTCCGCCCGGGTCCTGGGCCACGTGTTCAACCCGCTCACCCTCTACTGGTGCCGGCCCGCGGACGGGTCGCCGGAGTGCGTCGTCGCCGAAGTGCACAACACCTACGGCGAGCGGCACTGCTATCTGCTGCACCCCGACCCGGAGGGATGCGCCGAGGTCCCCAAGGACTTCTACGTCTCGCCGTTCTTCGCCGTCGACGGCGTCTACCGGATGCGGCTGCCCGAACCGGGCGACCGGCTGCGGCTCGGGGTGCGGCTGCGGCACGGGGACGACACCAGCTTCGTCGCCACCGTCACCGGGCGGCACCGGCCCGCGACGGCCGGACAGTTGCTGCGGACCGCTGTCCGCCACCCCTGGCCGACCGCGGCCACCACGGCCGGTATCCGGCTGCACGGCATCCGCCTGTGGCTGCGCGGACTGCCGGTGCGCCCCCGTCCACGAAACCCCCGGCAGAAAGGACTGTCTTGACCCTGCACGCCTCACCCGCCGTCCCCGCCACGCACAGCGTGGACCCTGTCCGATGGCCCGACGTGGCCGCGGTGCCGCGCTCCTCGTGGATGCGTACAGCAGTCACCGAGCGCCTGCTGCGCCGGGCCCTGGGCGAGCTGCCGCTGCGCGTGCGGCTTCCGAGCGGCGAGCAGTGGGGGCGGGGCGGCCCGCTGATGGAACTGCACGACCCCGCCGCCTTCCACCGCCGCGTCGGCCGGTTCGGACTGATCGGGTTCGGTGAGTCGTACATGGCCGGCGAGTGGGACACGCCCGATCCGGTCGGTCTGCTGTCCGTCTTCGCCGAGCACGCCGACCGGCTGCTGCCCGAGTCGCTGCAGCGGCTGCGGCATCTGTGGGCGCCGCGCAAGCCCGCCGCCGAGCGCAACACCGTCGCCGGTTCGCGTGCCCACATCAGCCACCACTACGACCTGTCCAACGAGCTGTTCGCCCTCTTCCTGGACGAGACCCTCAGCTACTCCGCCGGCCTCTTCCGCAGCCTGCCGGCCGACCAGGAGGCCCTGGCGCCCGCTCAGCGCCGCAAGATCGACCACATGCTCGACCTGGCCGACGTGGGACCCGGCACCCGGCTGCTGGAGATCGGCACCGGATGGGGCGAACTGGCGCTGCGGGCCGCCCGCAGAGGCGCCGAGGTGGTCAGCGTCACCCTCTCCCGGGAACAGCTCGACGTGGCCCGGCGCCGGGTCGAGGAGGCCGGGCTGAGCGACCGCGTCTCCGTCCGGCTGCACGACTACCGGCAGGTGCGGGGTTCCTTCGACGCCGTCGTCAGCGTGGAGATGATCGAGGCCGTCGGCGCGGAGCACTGGCCGGTCTACCTCGGTGCGCTCGACCGGCTGCTGGGGCCCGGCGGCCGGGCCGCGCTCCAGGCCATCACCATGTCGCACCAGCGGATGCTGGCCACCCGCAACACCTGGACGTGGATACACAAATACATCTTCCCCGGCGGGCTGATCCCCTCCCGCGAGGCGCTCACCCGCATCGCCCACGAGGAGACCGCGCTGTGCCTGGCCCGGTACGACCGGCGCGGTCCGCACTACGCCGAGACCCTGCGGCTGTGGCGGGAGCGGTTCGCCGAGCACTCGGCGGAGGTCTCCGCGCTCGGCTTCGACGCCGTCTTCCGCCGGATGTGGGATCTCTACCTCGCCTACTCGGAGGCCGGGTTCCGCACCGGGTACCTGGACGTCCAGCAACTGCTCTTCATCAAGGACGGAGCCACCGCACCGTGATCCAGCTCGTCTCCCGTACCGGCGCCGCACCGCGCCTGGCCGCCGTCGCCGAGGAGTTCCTCGGCGGCGCACTGCCGTTCCGGCTGCGGGCCTGGGACGGCAGCGAGGCCGGACCCTCCGGCGCGCCGCTGGTCGTCCTGCGCTCGCGGACGGCGCTGCGGCGGCTGCTGTGGCAGCCCGGCGAACTCGGTCTGGCCGACGCCTACATCAGCGGCGACCTGGAGGTCGGGGGCGACCCGGCGGAAGCGCTCGCCGCCCTCTGGCAGGCCGCGCGGGAGCGCGGCCTGAGCCGGCCGCGGCTCACGGCCCGGCAGTGGGCGGAGGCGGCTGCGCTGCTGGTGCGGCTCGGCGCGGTCGGTCCTCGGCCGCGCCCGCCGGGCCGACGCGCCCGGCAGGGCGGCACGCTGCACAGCGTGGCCCGGGACCGCAGCGCCATCAGCCACCACTACGACCTGTCCAACGACTTCTACGAGCTCCTGCTCGACGAGACGATGGCCTACTCCTGCGGCTACTGGAGGCAGCCACCCGGCACCGAGGGCTACGGGGCGGCCCAGGCCCAGCGCGACAAGCTGGATCTGATCTGCCGCAAGCTGGCGCTGCGCCCAGGGGCCCGGCTGCTCGACATGGGATGCGGCTGGGGTTCGCTGACGGTGCACGCGGCCGAGCACTTCCAGGCGCAGGTCACCGCCGTGACCCTCTCCGCCGAGCAGGCGCGCCACACCCGGGAGCGCGTGAGGGCCCGCGGGCTGGAGGACCGGGTGCGGGTGCGGCACTGCCACTACCGCGACCTGCCCGACGGCGGATTCGACGCGGCGGCCATCGTCGAGATGGGCGAGCACGTGGGTGCGGACGCCTACCCGCACTTCGCCGCACGGCTGCGGCACGCGCTCGCACCGCGCGGCAGGCTCCTGGTGCAGCAGATGTCCCGGGGCGCCGACGCACCGGGCGGCGGACCGTTCATCGAGACGTACATCGCCCCCGACATGCACATGCGACCCCTCGGCGAGACCGTCGCGCTGCTGGAGGACGCGGGACTGGAGGTCCGCGCCGCCACCTCGCTGCGGGAGCACTACGTGCACACCATCGACGCCTGGCGCGACACCCTGGAAGCACACTGGGACGCCGCCACAGCACTGGTCGGAGCCCCCACGGCGCGGCTGTGGCGACTGTATCTGGCGGGCGGCCGACTGGCCTTCGCCGAGCGGCGGATGGGTGTCGACCAGATCCTCGCCGTCCGACCGGACGAGGAGGGCCGCAGCGGGCTGGGCGCGAATCCGCTGGGCGGGCACGAGGGGACGTGGTGACGTGGTCATGACTGGCGGCACCGACTGGTCCGCGCTGGGCGGGGACGTGTGGGCGACGGCCGCCGCCGTCGCCGCCGTCATGCTGCTCACCTTCGCCGTCGCCCTCCGCAAGGGCGTCCACCGCATCGTGGACATCGCCTGGGGGCTGGCGTTCGCGTCGGTGGCGCTCACCACCTGCGGGTTCTCCGCGGGCGAGGGCGATCCGGCGCGCCGGGCGCTGGTCACCACCCTCACCGGGGTGTGGGGACTGCGGCTGGCGGGGCACATCGCCGGAAGGGGGCGGGGCAAGGGCGAGGACCCGCGCTACGCGCGCATGCTCGACAAGGCGCCGGGCAGCCGGAACGCCTACGCGCTGCGCAAGGTCTACATGCTGCAGGGCGCGCTCGTGCTGGTGGTCTCCCTCCCGGTGCAGGCGGGCCAGTACGCGCACACCCCGCCCGGTCCCACCGCCTGGGCGGGGTGTGCGGTGTGGCTGGTCGGGATGTTCTTCGAAACCGTCGGGGACGCCCAACTCGCCCGCTTCACCGCACGGCCGGAGAACCGGGGCACCGTCATGGACCGGGGACTGTGGTCGTGGACGCGGCACCCGAACTACTTCGGGGACTTCTGCGTGTGGTGGGGGCTGTACCTCGTGGCGGTGACCGACGGCACGACGGCGCTCGCGGTGCTCGTCTCCCCGCTGTTGATGAGTGCGCTGCTGACCGTGGGCAGCGGAAAGCGCCTGCTGGAACAGCACATGGCCGACCGCCCCGGCTACGCCGCCTACGCGGCGCGCACCAGCGGCTTCATCCCCCGACCGCCACGGCGGACGGCCGACGGGAGGAGCTGACCGCGTTCGCTGCCCCACGCCGGCGCGCGGGGTGCGCGGACACGGCTGCTCCCGCCCGCGGCCGTGGCACAGCGCGATGCCACGGGCGCGGGTGCGAAACCCTCCGTCCCGCAGGGCAGGACGGAGGGCGGGCCGCCGTGCCGCGAGCAGAGCACGCACGGCGACCCGGGCCCGCGGCGGATCACGTCGGGAAGTCCACCAGCATCACCGGCTCGGAGGTGGGCTGCGGGGAGCCCCCGTCCGGCTCGACGGTGACTCCCATGCCGGAGGCACCGTCGAGCCCCCCTTCGAGCAGGGCCGCTTCGGAGCCGGAGCCCGGATGCATCAGGCCCGCCGGACGCATCCGGCCGTCGTCGCTCAGCCACAGTTGGTAGACCTTGCCCTTCGGCGGCGCCGGCATCCCGGAGACCACCAGGGCCGCCCGGTTCTGCGACTGCGAGAGGACCACGGTGCCGGAGCCACCGCCCGGCAGCTCGCCGCCGGAGACGGCCTTCGCGTCGGAGGCGGACAGCACCTGCGCGAGGGCCTCGGCACGGTCCTGGGCCCGCTCGCTGCGCTGCCGCGCGTCCTGGGCCTCCTGGTGCTGCCACACGGCGACCCCGCCCAGCGCCCCCGCGGCCGCGACGCATGCCGCGAGTGCCCAGATGTGCCAGGCCCGACGCCGCCCGCGCGGCGCCCGGACGGAGATGTCCTCCTCCGCCGCCCGGCCTCCCGGCGACTCCTGACGCACCTCGCCGATCCGGCGCAGTACCCGTGCGCGCAGTTCCGCGGGGGGCTGCTCGGAGACGGCCTGGCCCAGCCGGGCTGCTGTGGCCCGCAGCTCGGCGACCTCCTGGGCGCAGAAGGAACAGGCACGCAGATGCTTCTCGAACTCCTCGCGCTCGTCCCCGGAGACGGCGTCCAGTGCGTAGGCGCCGGTGAGGGTGTGCAGTTCCGCGGTCTTCATCCCTGCACCCCCAGGCAGTCCCGCAGCCGGATCAGGCCGTCCCGCAACCGTGTCTTGACCGTGCCGAGCGGCTGGGAGAGCAGTTCGGCGACCTCACGGTAGGTCAGGCCCTTGTAGTAGGCCAGTGTCACGGACTGGCGCTGGATCTGGGTGAGCGTGCGCAGGCAGCGGCGCACCTGCTCCCGCTCCAGCCGCGCCTCGACCTGCTCGACGACGTGGTCGTAGTCGCGGGAGCCGGAGAGCTGCGCCGCCCGCAGTTCCCGGTCGCTCGCGGACTGCTCGGAGCGCACCCGGTCGACGGCGCGGCGGTGGGCGAGCGTCATCACCCAGGTCATCGCCGTGCCCTTGGCCGGGTCGAACCGGGCGGCCACCCGCCACACCTCCACCAGCACCTCCTGGGTGACCTCCTCCGACTGCGAAGGGTCGCGCAGGACGGACCGCACGAGCCCGAACACCGGACCGACCACTCTTTCGTACATGGCGGCGAAAGCGTCCTGATCGCCTCGCGCCACCTGGACCAACAGGGCACCCAGCTCGACGGGCCCCACCGCGGGGGACCCGAGGGCAGCGGCTTCATCCATCCGCACTCACCCCCGGCGCTTCCGGACCGGCCGGACGGTCACCGCGTGCGCGGCCTCGTACAGGAGACACAATCTTCCCTTCCCGACATGACAGCTCCACCGCTGCTTCGGAGCCGCACGCCCCGCGGATTGGCCCGCGCCCGCACCGGTCGGGGGCACCGGGCCGCCGATGCCCCGCAGACGTGTCGCGTGCTCCGGAGGGTATCCGTCACCGGGACGATGCGGGGAAGCGGGCCGCAGCGGGTACCGCGAGCGGGGATCGCGGGACGGCCGAGGTGGAGGCACAGGATGGCGGAGCAGCGGGCGGACGGGCGGCGGTGCCTGGTGACGGGCGCGACCGGCTACATCGGGGGGCGGCTGGTACCCGAGCTGCTGGAGGCCGGATACGCGGTGCGCTGCCTGGCGCGGTCGCCGGAGAAGCTGCGCGACCATCCCTGGGCCGATCGCGTCGAGGTGGTAGGCGGCGACCTCACGGACCGCGACCCGACCGCGGCCGCGCTGCGCGGCGTCGACGTCGCGTACTACCTGGTGCACTCGCTCGGCACCGGGAGCGGCTTCGAGGAGACCGACCGGAAGGCCGCCCGCCTCTTCGCCGAAGAGGCCCGGAGGGCCGGGGTGCGTCGCATCGTCTACCTCGGCGGGCTGGCACCCGCCGGGGTGGAGGAGCGGGGACTCTCGCCGCATCTGCGCTCCCGCGCCGAGGTCGGCCGCATCCTGCTGGAGTCGGGCGTGCCGACCGCGGTGCTGCGCGCCGCGGTCATCATCGGCTCCGGTTCGGCCTCCTTCGAGATGCTGCGGTATCTCACCGAGCGGCTGCCGCTGATGGTCACCCCGAGCTGGGTGCGCACCCGGATCCAGCCCATCGCCGTACGGGACGTGCTGCGGTATCTGGTCGCGGCCGCGGCACTGCCGGCCGGTCTCAACCGCACCTTCGACATCGGCGGCCCGGACGTACTGACCTACCGGGACATGATGCTGCGCTACGCGTCCGTGGCGCGGCTGCCCCGGAGGCTGATCCTTCCCGTCCCGGTACTGACCCCGGGCCTGTCCAGCCACTGGATCGGGCTGGTCACCCCCGTGCCGCCCACCGTGGCACGGCCACTGGCCGAGTCGCTGCGTCACGAGGTCGTCTGCCGCGAGAACGACATCGTGCGGTACCTCCCCGGACCGCCGCAGCAGCCGCTGCCGTTCACCCGCGCGGTGGAGTTGTCGTTGCGGCGGGTCCGCGACCAGGACGTGGCGACCCGCTGGTCCTCGGCGTCCGTACCGGGCGCCCCCAGCGATCCGCTGCCCACGGATCCCGACTGGGCGGGCGGCACCCTGTACACCGACCGGCGGGCGCGCCGGGTGTCCGCTTCTCCGGACGCGCTGTGGCGGGTCGTCGAGGGCATCGGCGGGGAGAACGGCTGGTACTCCTTCGGCCCGCTCTGGGCTGCGCGCGGCTGGCTGGACCGGCTGCAGGGCGGCGTGGGGCTGCGCCGCGGCCGGCGCGACCCGGGACGGCTGCGGGTCGGGGACTCGCTGGACTTCTGGCGGGTGGAGGAGGTCCGGCCGGGCGAGCTGCTGCGGCTGCGCGCCGAGATGCGGCTGCCCGGACGGGCCTGGCTGGAGGTGTACGTCGACCGGACCGCGGACGGCCGTACCCGCTACCGGCAGCGCGCGCTCTTCCGTCCGCACGGCCTGGCGGGCCACCTGTACTGGTGGAGTGTCGCCCCGTTCCACACCGTGCTCTTCGAGGGCATGGCCCGCAACATCGCCCGGGCCGCCGAGCACGGCACCGCGGACCGGCCCGCCGGCCGGAAGGCCGCACGCCGTCGCCGCCACCGTTCCCGGCGCCGTCGGCGGTAGGCCCCTTCGGCCCGATCGGACCGGGCCTGCGGACCGCCGGGGCCGGAGGCGGAGGCGAAGGGGAACGGGACCCCGATCGGCGGCGCCCCGGTGGCGCGACTCGCGCCGCCCTGCTGACCTGGAGCAGGCGGCTCGCGGGCCGCGAGACGCAGACGGCACGCCGCGCCGGGCGGCGGGGTGGAGGTCGGGGACGATGCACAGCAAAGAGCCGGAGTCGGGTGGTGGCGGCGCGGACGCCGCGGGCCCGCACCAGGACTCGTTCACGAACCGCTGTGCCGTGCGCCGCGAGCAGCTGGGCCTGTCCCGGAACGAGGTGGCCCGCCGTGCGGGCATGTCCGTGGCCTATCTCGACCGGCTGGAGTCCCTGAGCGACGACTTCGATCCGGCCGCCCTGATGCGCCTCGCCGCCGTCCTTGACCTCCCCTTCGACGAGCTGAAGGAGGGCCCGCGGGAGCCCGGGCCGGGCCGACGGCCGGCCGCTGCCCACCCGCAGCTGAGCCGGATGCCGGAGGACGAGTGCTGGCGCCGGCTCGGCACGCACGGAGTCGGCCGCGTCGGCCTGACCGACGGGCCCGCGCCGGTGATCCTGCCGGTCAACTTCCTGGCGGACGGGCGCACCGTGGTCTACCGGACCGAGGCGGACGGACCGGCGGCCGCGGCGGACGGGGACGAGGTGGCCTTCGAGGTCGACCGGGTGGACGAGCGCCTCAGCAGCGGTTGGAGCGTCCTCCTCACCGGGACCGCCCGGCACGTCACCGATCCCGGCACAGTCGAGGACCTCGCCTCCCGGCCGGGCGCGGATCCGTGGGCGGGCGGGCGGCGCGAGCTGTGGATCCGCGTGCTGCCCGGCGAGGTGACCGGGCGCCGGATCCGCACCCGGTGAGCCGGGTACGGCCCCCGAACGCCGCACGCCGGGTCCGGCGCCCCGGAGGAACGGGCAGCCGCACCTTCGTACGCTGCGCACGTGCGTGCGGGTACGCGGGGGCCTGCCGCGCGACCGGCGGGCGGTGGATCACGTGTGCGGGACGACGGCGACGGGGATGCGGGAGTGGTGCATCACCGCGTGCACCACGGATCCGACATGGGGGCGGAAACGGGAGGCGCGCCGCCGTCGTCCCACCACGAGCAGCGCACCGTTCTCGGCGGCCTTCACCAGCAGCGCCGCCGGCTGTTCGAGGAACGCCCGGACATCGACCTCCACGTCGGGATGTCTCTCGGTCCAGGGCCGCACCTTCGCGGTGACGGCGGCGGCGCGTTCCGCCAGCAGTTCGTCCAGAGCCATGGTCGCCCGGGGCAGGGTGCGCGCACCGTAGTAGGCGGGCGGCTCCCAGCCGTGCCGGATCTCCAGCGGCGCCGCGCGGCGCCCCGCGGCCTCGAAGGCGAAGTCCAGCAGTTCGTCGCAGGGGCGGCTCAGGTCCACGCCGGCCACCACAGGGCGCGCGGCGCCGTGCGCCGCGTCCCCTGCGGGCGCCTCGTCCGCCTGCGGGCTTCCCGCACGGGCCCGGACGAGGACGACGGGGCACTGCGCATGCGCGACGGCGGGCAGAGCGACGGAGCCGACCAGATAGCCCCCCAGGGTGCTCAGTCCGCGCGATCCGATGACCAGCAGATCCGAGGTCTCGGACAGTTCGGTGAGCAGCCGGGCCGGTTCCCCCGTCGCCGACTTCGTACTGACGGCGAGGTCCGGGAAGCCGTCCGACAGTTCGGCGGTGGCCTCGTGCAGGACCTGCTCGGTGTGGCGGCGGGGCGCGTCACTCTCGTCCGGGGCGACGAGCTGGTCCAGCGCGCTGTCGGCGACCTGCACGTGCACGAGCTGGAGCGATGCGTTACGGGCTGTCGCCTCGCGGGCCGCCCAGCGGACCGCGGCTGTGCTTTCCGGGGTTCCGTCGGTACCCGCCGTGACGAGATGGGCCATGTTCCGCTCCCTGGCCGGAAAACTCCGTGCTCCGCATAACCGGACCTCTCCAGGTTCGCGCGGTCCCGCTGAGCTGTCCACCGACGCCGGAGCACGGGCAGGCCCGGCGCGGTCGAAGCGTGCTCAGGGCTCAGGACGCGACGCGCGCGGCGCGTGCACGCCTGTGCGCCGCCCTCGGCGCCCCGGGCGCCGAGGGGCCACGTTGCGCCACCGGCATGCCACCCAGCGGGCACACCGTGCGGGCGGCGGCGGCAGCGGGTTCACTCCTTATGAGGGAGGTACGCAATTGCCGATCCGGCAGGGCGGAGGCTGAGTCATCCATGACGGACACCATCGCAGTGGGCTTCGACGGGTCTGCGGAGAGCCAGGCAGCGATCGACTGGGCCGCGCTGGAGGCCGAGCGGCAGGGCGCGGGGCTCCGCCTGGTCCACGTATGGCGCTGGCAGCCGCACACGTCGGCCGCCGACCCGGACAAGGAGCACGAGTGGATCGCCCGGGTTCCGCGGGAAGCGGCGCAGCGGCTGGCCGAGCACCACCCCGGTCTGCGGGTGGAGCAGTTGAGCGTGCCGGGGGTGGCGGCCGATGTGCTGGTCGAGCTGACGGAGGAGGCACGGCTGCTGGTGCTCGGCTCCCGGGCCCTGGGCAGGGCGAGCGGCTTCCTCCTGGGCTCGGTCGGACAGGAGGTCACCGCCCGGGCGGAGTGCCCGGTCGTGCTGGTACGCGCGTCCTTCCAGGACGAGGAAGTGCGGGAGAGCCGGACCCCACGGGAGGGCCCGTCCCCGGGGCCGGTCGTGGTCGGGCTCGATCTGGTCAAACCCAGCCGGGCGATCCTGCAGTTCGCCTTCGAGGCCGCGGCGCTGCGGGGTACGGGCCTGCGCGCGGTCCACGTGTGGAAGCTGCCCGCGGTCTTCACCTACGGCCCCCGGATGATCGACCAGACTCAGCGCTCGGAGCTGGGGCGGCGGGAACATCAGCTGCTCTCGACCGCGGTGCTTCCGTGGCGGGAGGAATACCCGCAGGTCACAGTGGACGAGCAGGCGGCGCCGGGGAACGCGGCGCGGCATCTGATCGAGCGGGCCGACGACGCGTCCCTGCTGGTGGTCGGGCGACGTGTGCAGCGGCCCGCGCTCGGCACCCGACTGGGCCCGGTCACCCAGGCCGCCCTGCACCATGCCACTCCGCCGGTGGCGGTGGTCCCGCACATCTGAGGCGGCGTGGACGGGGTCCGCGGTGCGGCCCCGGCGGCTCCCGGCCACAACCGCGCCGCCCGGTGGACGGAACCCGCACCGGGCGGCGCACCCACAGCCCGGTGCCGGTCGCGTTCGCCGTCCGCGCGCCTCAGCCCCGCTCGCCCGCCCGGCGCCGCAGGACCACCAGGTTGGCGGTGAGCGTCGCGGCGACGGCCAGCCCCATGCCGAACACGGCGGCGCCCATCCCGAACACCGGCGGGCTGAAGCCCAGTCCCAGCACCACGAGTGCACCGGCCACCACCAGCAGGGCGTGCCCGACCGCTCCGGTCCCGGTCATCCGGTGCAGCACTCCCAGCACGAGCAGCACGATCACCACCGGTACGGCGACCGCGAGCCCCGCGGCCTGCTCGGTCAGGTGCGCGTGGTGCTCGGTCGTGTCCAGGGCGACCTCCAGGCCGCCGCCCACCGCTGCCAGCGCAGCGAAGACCACATAGTGGCCGTATCCCCACACCAGCGCGGTGCGCAGCGTGGTCAGTTCGGCGTCGGTGCCGGTGAAGTAGATCCACCACAGAGCGAAGACCAGCAGCAGCCCGCCGAGGGCGATGAGCAGCACGGTGGCGGACAGACCGTGGTCGGTGACGGCGGACTGGACGGCTGTGAGACTGGCGAGGATGACCTCGCCGAGCACGATGATGGTGAACAGGCCGTACCGTTCGGCGATGTGCCCGGGGTGCCAGGTGGTGGCCCGGCCCCGGGACTCGGCCCAGGCGGGTACGGCCAGTTCGGCCACCACCAGCAGGACGAAGGTGGCAGGTGCCCATACGCCCGTGGTCCACAGCCGGGCGATCCAGCCGCACTGCACCACGGCGACACCCGCCGCGTACCGAAGGGCGCTCCGGCGCCCTGCGGGATGCCCGGCGGCGGCCCGGAGCCACTGGGCGATCATCGCGAGGCGCATCAGAACGTAGCCGACCACGACAATCGCGAAATCGCCGTCCTGGAACGCCTCGGGCACTCCGGCGGCCAGCACCAGGGCGCCCGCCATCTGCAGCAGCGTCAGCAACCGATAGGGCACGTCGTCGGTGTCGTAGGCGGAGGCGAACCAGGTGAAGTTCATCCACGCCCACCAGATCGCGAAGAACACGGCGGCGTACCCGAGGAGTCCGGACCCCAGATGCCCCTCGGCCCAGGCGTGGTGGAGCTCGGCGGCGGCCTGGGCGACCGCCACCACGAAGGTGAGGTCGAACAGCAGCTCCAGGGGTGTGGCGGCACGGTGCTCCTCACCGGGGTCCCGTCCGCGCATCACCCGCCGCAGGGTTCCGGTCCGCTCCCCGGGATTCCCGCCTGTGCTCATCCTGCTCCTCCCGCCCGGTGCTCGTCCGCCACCCGCGGTCTGCCGCCGCGGAGGACCACAGCAGATCCAACCGGAGGTACCCGGAGCGCGGCCCTGCGACGCACCGGCCGGCCGGAACCCGTGCCGGGTCCGCCGGTCCGGCAGACGGGGGCCCGCGGCGCGGCGGGGCGGCCCCGGGTGGGGCGGCGGCTCCTCGGTGGCACGCCGCCCCGGCCGACGGCGCGCACGCGGCAGCCGTCCGGCGGCGGGGCACGGAGCCGAGGGGCGTCAGCCGTGGGCGACGACGGCGACGGGAACGGCGGCGTGGTGCAGGACGGCGTGGGTGACCGAGCCGATGCGGGCGCCGATCCGGCCGTGCCGCGTGCGGCGGCCCACGACGAGCAGCGATCCGTCCTCTGACGCCTCCACCAGGTGGCCCGCGGGACTGCCGATCCGGGACTCCTCGCGGACTTCCACGTCGGGGTACTTCTGGCACCACGGCCGCAGCGCCCCGGCGATCTCGGCGGCCTTCTGCCGGGCGAGCTCCTCGTGCAGGCCGAGGACCGCCGACATGCCGTAGACGTAGTACGGAGGCAGGTTCCAGGCGTGGACGGCCCGCAACGGGGCGGCGCGGCGGGCCGCCTCCTCGAAGGCGAAGGCGAGCACCGCGTCGTTGGGGCTGTCCGCGTCGAGGCCGAGCACGACGGGGCGGAATCCGGTCGCGGCGGAGGGGATTCCGGCGGGGTCCATGGCGTGCTCGTCCGCGGCCTGCTCACCGGCCCGCACGAAGACCACCGGCCGCTCCACCCGCGCGGCGACGGCCAGTCCCACCGAACCGACCAGGTATCCGCCGATCCCGCCGAGCCCGCGGGAACCGAGCACCAGCAGTTCGGCGTCCTTGGCGGCGGCGGTCAGCACCGCGTCGGGCGCTCCCTCGTGCAGCTCGACGGCCACCTCCACCCCTGGGTGGCGCAGCCGGATGCCGTCGGCCGCCTCGCGGGGGATCCGGTCGGCCCAGTCCTGGAACGTCTCCGCAGCGGCTGTGGGGGGCGTGTACGTGAGCGGTGCCGGGGCGGGCTCCCGTACGTGCAGGAGCCGCAGCGGCAGGCCGCGCAGCCCGGCCTCCCGGGCTGCCCACTCGGCGGCGGCGCGGCTCTCGGGCGAGCCGTCGAGGCCCACGGTCACATTGCGGGACATGGCGTCCACCTCTCGTTGCGGGTGCTGCTCCCAGCATCGGCGCCGGGCGGGGCGCCGGGCAGGGGCCGCAGGTCCCGGGCCGGTTCCCGTCGGCCCCACGCACCGCGGCCCCTCCGGCCCAAAGCGGCGGGAAGGCGGACGCGGCCGCGAGTATCCCCGCGGGAGAACATTGCCGCGCCTGAATCGGCGTTCACCCGATAACAGGATGAACCTGTCCGGATAACGGTCACGTCACGCGCCCAGGCACTTTGATTAGTTACTCGCCGTTATGTGATTTACATCACGTGTGAATCCGCAATGAACATGCTAGAACAACGCAATCCCGTATCCGGCTCCACCCCATGCCGGCTCTGCGGACTACCGGTATCAACAGCACAACCTGGGCGGTCGCGGTTCCGAGTCCGCGGACCGATTCCCTCCCCTCGCCGATCGGACGACGGCGTTCTGCTCCATGTCCGCTCACCGCGGCGCAGTCTCCCATGCGTCGGCCCGCCCTACAGGTGGTAACCACTGTGTCACTCGATTCCATAACCAACTCCGTCGACAAGGCTGTAAGCGACTTCGTCGAACCCATCGCCACCAAGCTGGGTGAGATCGTCTTCTACTCCGTCCCCGTCGGCGGAACGGAACTGCCCCTCATCGTCACCTGGCTCGTCGTGGCCGGCCTCGTCTTCTCCGCCTGGTTCGGGCTCGTCCAGATCCGCAAGTTCCGGCTCGCGGTCGACGTCGTGAGAGGCAAGTACGACGAAAAGGGGTCGGACGGCGAGGTCAACCACTTCCAGGCGCTGACCGCTGCGGTATCCGGCACCGTCGGCCTCGGCAACATCGCCGGTGTCGCCGTCGCCGTCTCCATCGGCGGTCCCGGCGCCACCTTCTGGATGGTCCTCTGCGGTCTGCTGGGCATGGCCACGAAGTTCGTCGAGGTCACCCTCGGCGTGAAGTACCGTGAGGTGCACCCGGACGGCACCGTCTCCGGCGGCCCGATGCACTACCTCCCCAAGGGACTCACCGAGCGCTTCGGCCGCAACGGCAAGGTCCTCGGCCGGGTGCTGGCGGTCCTGGCCTCGGCCATGATCCTCTTCTTCGGCCTCTTCGGCGGCAACCTCTTCCAGGTCAACCAGAGCTACGCGCAGCTCGTCTCCGTCTCGGGCGGCGAGGACGGCGCGCTGGGTTCCTCCGCCGGTGCCCTGTTCTTCGGTCTCCTGATCGCCGCGGTCGTCGGCATCGTGCTGCTCGGCGGCATCCGCTCCATCGCCACCGTCACCAGCCGGCTGGTTCCGTCCATGGCGGCCATGTACATTGTCGCGTGCCTGATCGTCATCCTGGCCAACATCACCGCCGTCCCGGACGCGATCGGCTCGATCTTCGAGGGCGCCTTCAACCCGGAGGGTGTCGCCGGCGGTATCCTCGGTGCGCTGATCATCGGCTTCAAGCGGGCCGCCTTCTCCAACGAGGCCGGTCTGGGCTCCGCCCCGATCGCGCACTCCGCGGTGAAGACCAAGCACCCCGCCAGCGAGGGCCTGGTCGCCCTGCTGGAGCCCTTCATCGACACCGTGGTCGTGTGCACCATGACGGCCCTCACCATCGTCATCGCCAGCCCCGACAGCTGGACCAAGGCCCGCACGGACGAGTCCATCGGCGGCGTCACCATCACCTCCGACGCCTTCGAGACCGTGCTCCCCTGGTTCCCGTACATCCTGACCATCGCGGTCATGCTGTTCGCCGTCTCGACGGTGCTGACGTGGGGCTACTACTGCCTCAAGGCGTGGACCTACCTGTTCGGCCGCAGCAAGCTCAGTGAGCTGTCCTTCAAGGTCGTCTACACGCTGTTCGCCGTCGCGGGCGCCCTGCTCACTCTGCAGACCCTGATCGACCTGGCGGACGCCGTTCTCTTCTCGCTGGCCGTCATCAACATCATCGGCCTCTACCTGCTCGCCCCGATAGTCAAGCGGGAGCTGAACTCCTTCCTGGAGTACATCCGCAACCGCAAGGCCGGCGCACCGGACAGCTCCGGAGGCGCCGACGAGGACAAGGACCCGGTCACCACGACCGTCTGACGGTCACACCGACCCACCGCGGAAGGGGTCCGGGTACGCCGAGCACGGCGTACCCGGGCCCCTTCCGCGTGTCCGGGGTACGGCGTTGCCCGGCCCGGTGTCCGACGGGGTGCCCGCACCGAACCGCGGAGGCCCGGAGCAGCAGCTCAGCGGCCGGACGGCGCGTCCGGGTGCCGGAGACCTGGCTCAGGCGACGCAGCAAACACGGCGTCGGTAGGCCCAGGGCAGGGATGCCGGCGACCGAGTGCCGGCGCATACTCCCCCACGACCTCCCGGGCCTCTGACCTCCCCGGTGCCCGCTGCTGTACCGAGCCTCATGTTCCTCCTCTCGGCACAGGGCCCAGGCCCGCGCCCCGCACACAGCGCTCGCGGCCTTCGGCGTGGCCCTCGCTCATCGCCACGGTGCCGGACGAGGAACAGGACTAGAGCGGGGAGCCGCCGCAGACGTTCTTGCGCTCCACGTGCCGGTGGATCTGCGGCGACCACACTTGCCGCGCGCCCGCTCCTCGGGCCACGGCCACTCGATCCGGCCGTCGACGGTGCCGGGAGGGGGAAACGGGGCTCGTCAGGCTACCCCGCGGCCTGCTTCGCGAGGGGGTGTCCGAGCCGGAGCCCCAGGGCCGTGGAGGGGCACCCGCCACACCAGTGCGGCGCCGCCCGACGGGGGACCGGCCAGCTCCAGCTCGCCGCCCAGCTGCCGGGCCCGCTCGGCCATGTTGCGCAGTCCACTGCGCCGACCGCCGGGCGGGATCCCCCTGCCGTCGTCCGAGACCGCCAGCCGCAGCTGCTGCCCGTCGGTCTCCAGCACCACCTCGGCCCGGCTCGCACCCGCGTGCCGCGCCGTGTTGGTCAGGGCCTCGGAGAGGACGGCCACCACGTGGTCGGCGACCTCGCCGGACACCTGGGTGTCCAGCAGCCCCTCCATCCGCAGGCTCGGCGGGAAGCCGAGCACGGGAGCCGCCTCGCCCACCGCACGCACCGCGCGGGCACGCAGGCCGGATCCGGCCGCGTCCTCCCGCGCCCGCAGGCCGAAGATGGTGGTTCTGATGATCTTGATGGTCTCGTCCAGATCGTCCACCGCACGCAACACCCGCTCGGACGCCTCCGCGTGGTCGATGAAGCGCCCCGCGCTCTGCAGCGTCATCCCGGTGGCGAACAGCCGCTGGATCGCCAGGTCGTGCAGATCACGGGCGATGCGGTCGCGGTCCTGGAGCACCGCGATCTCCTCGGCATCCCGGCGGCGTTCGGCCAACTCCATGGCGACGGCGGCCTGGGCAGCGAACCCGCGCAGCGGCTCGGTCTCCTTCTCCGAGAAGGGGGTCCGACCCGCCGCCCGGACCAGCAGCACGACGCCCCGTACACGGTCACCGGAGCCGATGGGCACGGCCACGGCCGCGCCGAGCCCAGCCGACGGGAGCCCGTCGCCCGGCCCCTGCCCCTCGCCCGCGGCGGGAGGAGGACCGGTCTTGCCCCCGCCGGTGCCGGAGAGGTCCGGAGCCGAGACCGCGGCGGCGCTCTCGAAGGCCCGCCCGATCAGGCCGTTCCCGGCGGGCAGCACCAGCCCGCGGTAGGCCTCCGCCTGGAGCCCGATGGCCAGTTCGACGGTGAGCGCGTCGGTCTCCTCCATCGGCACAGCGACCACGGCCAGCGCCGCCGCGGTGATCTCCCGGGCCCGTTCGGCGATCAGCCCGAGGACCTGGCCGCGGTCGCTGCCGGACATCAGGTTGTGGGTGATCTCCGCACTGGCCTGCAACCAGCGCTCGCGCAGCCGGGACTCCTCGTAGAGGCGGGCGTTGTCGATGGCCACCCCGGCCGCCACGGCCAGAGTGGAGAGGACCGACTCGTCCTCCTCGTCGAACTGCGCGCCACCACGCTTCTCGGTCAGATAGAGATTGCCGAAGACCTGGTCCCGCACCCGGATCGGGACGCCGAGGAACGTGTTCATCGGCGGGTGGTGGGGCGGGAATCCGTAGGAGGCGGGATGCGCGGAGAGCTTCGGCAGCCGCAGCGGCTGCGGATTGCGGATCAGCTCCCCCAGAATGCCGTGCCCCTCAGGGAACGGCCCGATCCCGGCGATCTGCTCGTCGGTGACGCCCACGGTGAGGAACTCCGAGAGCCGCCTGCCGCCCGGGCCGATGACCCCCAACGCGGCGTACTCGGCGTCCACCAGGACGGCTGCGGCCTGCACGATGCCGCGCAGCGCCTGTTCCAGGTCCAGTTCGCGGCCGACCGAGAGCACCGCTTCCAGCAGATTGTGCACCCGGTCCCGCGTGCCGCGGGCCGCGTCGAGCCGGGCCTGCAGCTCCTCCAGCAGTTCGTCGAGGCGTAACTGCGGCAGCCGCAGGCGGGGTTCGCGGGCCTCCCCGGAGTCTCCCACCGGTGCTCCTCCACCTCCGCTGGACCGTGCCGCGGGGCGGCGGCCGTCATGCTTGCGCACCACGGTAGCGGCCGTCGGCGGGGGGCGGTACCGGGCGCCCATCGGGCGGGGGCCGCTCAGCGCTCCGGCGTCGCCGGCCGGTGCCGGGCCTGGGTGGCGATGACGGCCGCCTGGACCCGCCGCTCCACCCCCAGTTTGGCCAGCAGCCGGGAGATGTGGTTCTTCACCGTCTTCTCGGCCAGATACAGCCGCCGGCCGATCTGCCGGTTGGTGAGCCCCTCACCGATCAGGACCAGGATCTCCCGCTCCCGGTCGGTGAGTCCCAGCAGCGCGTCCGGCTCCTCCTGCGGCCCCCCGCGCAGCCGGTCCATCAGCCGGGTCGCCGCGCGCGGGTCCAGCAGCGACTGGCCCTGCGCGACGGTCCGCACCGCCGAGACCAGGTCGGAGCCCTGGATCTGCTTCAGCACGTACCCGGACGCCCCGGCCATGATCGAGTCCAGCAGCGCCTCCTCGTCGTCGAACGAGGTCAGCATCAGGCACGCCAGGCCGGGCAGCCGGGAGCGCAGTTCGCGGCAGACACTCACGCCGTCGCCGTCCGGGAGGCGGACGTCGAGCACCGCCACGTCCGGGGAGAGGGCGGGTACCCGCACCAGGGCCTGCTCGGCCGTGGCCGCCTCCCCGACCACGTCGATGTCGGGCTCGTCGTCGAGCAGATCGTGCATACCGCGCCGCACCACTTCGTGATCGTCCATCAGGAAGACCCTCGTGGGCTCGCCGGGTCCGGGACGGTCGCCGTCCGCCATCGCATGCTCCTCGTGTTCCCGTGGTTCCCGCGTGCCGTGCTCCGGGGGCCGGCACCGCGGTGTGCGGAGTCCGGCTGCCTCCGGATCCTTGCGCGCTTCCGGCCCGGAACGCGAGGGCCGGACGGCCCTGATCCCGCGTGCGGAAGCGGGGCCACCTCGATGATGCCGGAGCGCGGCCATCCCCCGGCGGCCGTACCCTGGGGCGGTCCGACAGGGCGAGGCGTCCGACGCACCGGCGCCACGGGGCCGGTGGGTCCTCCGCCGGCGGACCGGGGTCCGCTGCCGCGACGACGCCTACACCGGTGACGCCGGTACCACGAGCACCGGGCAGCACGAGTGGTGCAGCAGGGTCTGCGCGACCTGTCCCAGCTGCGGACCGAGCCGGTGGGTGCGGCGGTGCGCCTCGACGACGGCGACGGACGCCTCGCGGGTGGCCGCCAGCAGGGCCCGTACGGGATCCGGGCGGTCGGCCCCGGTCGCGTTGCGGGAGTGCAGGAAGACCCGCAGCCGGGCGCCGCGCCGCTCCGCCTCGGCGAAGGCGAAGGCCGCGGCGTCGGCCTCGGCGTCGCTCTCCAGGCCGAGCAGTACCGCGCGTCCCTCGTCCCGTGTCCATGCCCCGCGTACGATCAGCAGCGGGCCGGGCGGGCGGGCGGCCAGCCGCAGGCTCACCGAACCGAACAGGGCACCGGCAACGGCGCCCAGTCCCCCGGCGCCGATCACGGTGAGGGACGCTCCGGCGCTCTCGCGCACCAGGGCGCGCACCGCACCGCCCTCGGCGGCCGTGGCGGCCACCGGCAGACCGGGGTGGCGGGCCCGCAGCCGGGTCCGGGCCGAGGCCAGCACGGGCGCGGCCTCGTCGCGGTCGGGGACCGCGTACACGAGGCGGAGTCCGGTGCGTCGGCGGGCGGCCTCGTCGGCGGCCCGGTCCAGTGCCCGTACCGCGGCCGCCGAACCGTCCACCCCGACGACCACGTTCGGAGGGGTCATGGCAGTCCCTTCCCCTGGCCGGCACCGCTGGGGTGCCGACGGTGAGCGAGTGCGGCGGAACCGGCGCCGGTGCGTGCCGGGTTGCGGGCGGCCGGTCCGTCCCCGTCCGCCTTCGATGGTCCGCCACCGGCCGCTACGGCGGCAGGGCCACGGGGTGTGCCGCGGCGGTACCGGACGGCCCTCTTGCGCGGGGCCGTCCGGACCCGCTATCCGGGCGGATGCGCCGCCGGGCCGGTTCCGCACACCTCGTCCGGGCGGCCGGCCAGTTCCCGCCCGGCGACCAGCGCGGGGTCGACGCGCAGGAAGAGTCCCTCGGCCGAAGGTGCCCAGGAGCCCGGGCCGTTGCGCCGGAGCCGGGCCTGTTCGAGAGGGTCGGTGACCACCGCGGCGCGCCCGGTGACGACGACGCTCCAGCCGGACGCCGCCCGCTCGTCGACATCGTCCACCTCGAACGCCACCACCACCTGGTCGATCGCGCGCGCCAGTTCGGAGGCGGCCGGTGTCCGCAGCAGCACGGCCCCGTCGTGGTCCAGGCGGAAGGTGACCGGCAGGACGGCGGGGAGTGCGTGGCGGGTGTGGACGAGGCGGCCGAGCCGCGCCGAGGCCAGACGGCGGAAGCACTCCCGCCGGTCCAGTTCACGGAAGCCGTCGTTCGGGTACATGTCCACTCCGTCATCGGGATGTGCCGGCCGGGCGGTCTTCAACCTGCCCGGGGGCGCGGAGCCGCGGTCAGGGCCCGTCGGTCCCGGGTTCGCGGCGAGCGGCCCCGCTCCGCCGTGCGGCGACGGGACCGGCCGGCCCCTGGCCGTCTCGAACACAGGCGCGGGACCGACCGGCCCTACCCGGCGGCCGGCCCCCGCGCTTACCTGGACGCATGTCCGAGAACTCCCCCGAGTCCGCGCACTGCCACACGGAACGCGTCGACGGCGGCGTGACCGTGCTGGAAGTGGGCGGAGAGCTCGACATCAGTACAGCGCCGCTGCTCGCCTCCCGGCTGGACGCGCTGACCGCGGGCCCGCGGCCCGACCTGGTGCTGGATCTGCGACCGGTCTCCTTCATGGACTGCAGCGGGCTGAGTCTGCTGTGCCGGGCCAGGAACCGCACCGCGGCACGGCACGGCCGGCTCAGGCTGGTCTGCGACAGCAACCACTTCCTGCGGATCCTGGAACACGCCCGGCTGGCCGACACCTTCGAGATACACCCCCGGCTGCCGGACGCCCCGCCCGCCTCCCGCTCCGCTTCCCGCGCCCGCACCGGTACCGGGTGACCGTGCCGACGGGATGAGCCTTCCCGACAAGGGCGGACGCACCCCGGCGGCCGAACGGCGGGCCACAGAACCCCCGTTCGGTGCCGCGGGGCGGGAGCAGCGTCAGCGCGCGGCCGCCACCCCGCTCGGCCGGGGGCGCGGCCGGGGAACGACGAGGGGAGCGGCGTCGCCGGGCGCCGGGAGGATGTCCGCCTCCAGGCCGTAGAGCTCCTCGACGAGGGCCTGGTCGACCGTGGCGCGGGGCGGCCCCTGGGCGAGGACGCGGCCGTCCTTCATCGCCACCAGGGTGTCCGGGTAGCGCGCCGCGGCCGTCAGGTCGTGCTGGACCATGACGACGGTGCGGCCGGCGGCGACGTCCCGGACGAGTTCGAGGACATCGACGGCGTGTCCGGGATCGAGTGGGCTGGTGGGCTCGTCGAGCAGCACCACGGGGGTGTGCTGCGCGAGGGCCATGGCGAGCCAGCAGCGCTGGCGCCGGCCGCCGGAGAGCCGGTCCAGGCGTTGGGCGGCCAGTCCGGTGGTGCCGGTGGCCTCCAGCGCCTCGTGCACGGCGCGTTCGTCCTCCCGGGACCACTGGCGCAGCAGCCCCTGGTGCGGATGGCGGCCGTAGCGGACGAGTCCGGCGACGGTGACGGCCTCGGGAGCGCGGGGCGACTGGGGCAGCAGGACGGCCAGGGCGGCCAGGAGCGGGGTGCCCACGTGTCCAGTCGCGGCCGCTGAGGCTGCCGACCGCCCACAGGAAGACGCCGCCCGCGGTGTTGTCGTTCTCCCGCGACATGACCAGGTCGCTGACGGCGCCGATGACGATGGAGACCCCGATGCCGACGACGAGGACCCGGTAGCCGGCCGAACCGGCTCCGCCCGCGCACAGCACGACGAGGACCGCGGCGGCCACGGCGCCGAGCGGGCCGAGCGGGCCGAGCGGGCCGAGCGGGCCGAGCGGGCCGAGCGGGCCGAGCCACCAGCGTCCGACCATGCCGGTCGACGAGCCCGCCGCCGAGGCGACGACGGCGGCGGTGGCGCCCTCGTCGACGCCGATGATGTCGGGGGTCGCCAGCCGGTTGCCCGCCAGTGTCTGGGTGAAGCAGCCGGAGACGCCGAGTGCGGATCCGACCATCAGCGCCACGCACAGGCGCGGCAGCCGGAACTCCCGCACGATCATCACCGTGCCCCGCTCCCCCGTACCGAGCAGCCCGAAGAGGGCGTCCGGCAGGCTCGTCCCGGTCGAGCTCACCACCACGCCGGCGGCGACGAGGAGGACGAGCAGCGGGAGGAGCAGGGCGGCGGCGAGCACGCTGCGGCGCGGGAGGAGCCAGGAGAAGGATCCGGCCCGCAGCAGGGTGCTGTCGGGCGGGGTGAGCCCGGGTCCGTCGGCCGGCCGGCCGCCACCGGGTTCCCGGCCGGGACGGAGGAGCGGGGTGGGGCGGGGTCCGGTCATGCCGTCGCTCCCGCGGTGGACAGCCGCCGCGAGCGGGCGACACCGATGAGCAGCGGGCCCCCGACGAAGGCGAGCAGCACGCTGACCGGGGTCTCCCAGGGCCGGATGAGCACTCGGGCGAGGATGTCGGCCAGGATCAGCCCCTCGGCCGCCACCAGTGCGGACATTAGGAGTTGGGCGGTCATCCGCGGTCCGGTCACGGCCCGCGCCGCGTAGGGGGCGAGCAGCCCGAGGAAGGCGACGGGTCCGGCGATCGCCACCACGCAGCCGCCGAGCAGCGCGACGGCACCGGCCACCAGCAGCCGGATGCGTTCGGGGTGGTGGCCCGGCGTCCGGGCGCTGTCGTCGCCGAGACCGAGCGCGGACAGCGGGCCGGGCGCAGGCCAGGGCGGTGCCCAGGCCGAGGGCGACCGGCAGCAGCAGCGAGATCATCTCGCCGGTCCCGACCCCGGCGAGGGAGCCGAGTGCCCAGTAGCGGTAGGTGTCGAACGTGGCCTGCGTGCCCAGCAGGACGTACGAGGTCAGACCGTGGAAGGTGGCGCCCGGCGCGGAGCCGACGAGCACCAGCCGCAGTGGGGATCCCGCGGTGCGCCCGGATGCGGCGAGCAGCAGCACGACGGCGCTCGCGGCGATGCCGCCCAGGAGGGCCCACCCGTGGGGGAAGAACGAGGCCGCATGGGTACTCTCACCTGCCGTATCCGCCGCACCGCCGCCCTCGCCGCCGGAAGCACGCTGGCGGCGACCGGCACCGCCGCCGCACCCGACCGCGCACCCGGACCCCGCCACCGGTCCGGACGCCTCCCCGCCCGTGACCGCCGGGCTCTACCAGTCCGCCCACTCCGCGAGGACCACGTCCTGTGGGCCACCTCGGTGGTGGGCCGCCCGCCGGTGACCACGTCCGCAGCTCGGAGCGGGCACCCGGGGCGGTGCGAGGAGAGCCGCCCCGGGCAGCGGTCCGGCGGTACCGGCACGGCGCTCGCCCGGGCCATGCCGGTACCGCAGCGCGCACTCGCGGCGGCCGCGCCCCGCCCAGCCGGGGAGCGCCACCGGGCGCAGCGGCTTCGGCGGGCGGCCGGAACCGCGCCGCCTCGGACTCAGGTACGCCCCTCGCGCTCCTGCGCCGCCTCCAGTGCCGCCGGTGCCGCCATCCAATCGGCGAGGACCACCTGGAAGCCGGCCCTCCGGTACGCGGCGACCACCTGCTCGTCGTCGTCCACCACCAGGGCCACGGTGCGCTCCACGGCCAGCCGACGCAGCAGTTCGGGCTTGACGACCCGGCCGGGGCGGCGGTCGTCCCACGGGCGCATCAGGAGCTGCCCTGCGGGGAGCCCGTGCTGTCGCAGCCACCGCACCGAATCCGTCCGGCAGCGTTCCGGCCGCCCGGTGAGGTAGGCCAGTTCGCACCGCTCGGCCGTCTCCAGAGCCAGCGCCACCCCCTTCACCAGCGGCGGATCGTCCGCGGCGGCGCGGAAGAACGCGTCCCAGTCCCGCGGCCGCCGCTGCAGGAAGGGCAACCGGTGCCGGACATCGGCCAGCGTCCCGTCCAGGTCGAACACCGCCAACGGCGCACGCACAGCCATCGCCACCTCACTCCCGTCGCGCACATTCTGGCGCATCCGACCGTGGCGGCCGAGCCGCACCGACACCGCGTCGGCCGGCCGTCCGACGACGGCACGGCGGCAGCCGCTGCGGCCCCTCGGCCGGATGCCGCAGCGGCTGCCCCCAAGGAGCGAGTGGCAGCACCTGCTGTCCGCTTTTCGGGTGCCCTGGTCGGCAGACGCGGCAGCAGCGGGGTACCGACCAAGCGTCCGAGGCAGCTCCGTCCCGCACCGTCGTGCGCAGCGATCGGCATCCCATCCCGCGCCACCCGGCGACGGGCGGGTCCCCGGCCGGTCGCCCCGGTGCCCGACCGCGGCCGGGCACCGGGGCGGCAGCAGCGCGGAACTGCGGGTCGCCGGAGCGCCGCGGGACGGAAAGGAGTGGGAACCGTTGACGGTGGGTGGAGCCTCGGCGTGGCTGCTGTCGGCGGGCGTGCCGCTGCTCCTCCTGGCGCTGAGCCTGCCGGTGTGGCACTGGCGCTGGCCGCGGGCGCCGGCGCTGCTGCGCGAGGCGGCGCTCGTCTCCACGGTCTTCCTGATCTGGCAGATCCCGGCCCGGATGTCGGCGGGGAACCTGCGGCCGGCTCTGGAGCGGGCGCGGTGGATCTACCACTGGGAGCAGCGCCTGCGCCTGCCGGACGAGGTGGACTGGCAACAGGCCGTGCTGCCCCATCCGTGGCTGGTGCAGGCCGCCAACTTCTACTACGCGGTGATGCACTTCGGGGCGATGGCGGCGCTGCTGGTCTGGCTGTTCTGGCGGCACCGGGACTCCTACGGCAGGGTGCGCACCTACGTCGTCCTGGTCACGGTGGTCTCCCTGCTGATCCAGCTCGTCGCGGTGGCACCGCCGCGCCTGCTGACGCGGCTCGGTTTCGCGGACACGGCCGAACGCTACGGGCAGTCGGTCTACGGCAGCGGTCCGGGCAGCGTGGTGGCCGACGAACTGTCGGCCGTCCCGTCCGTGCACGTGGCCTGGGCGGTCCTCGTCGCCGCTGTCGTCATCCGGGTGAGCCGCCGGCGGGTGCGCTGGCTGGTGATTGTCCACCCGCTGCTGACCCTTGCCGTGATCGTGGTGACCGCCAATCACTTCTGGCTCGACGCCGCGGCCGCCGTCGCCGTCCTGGGGGTGTGCGCGCTGCTGCAGTGGGCGGTGGGGGCCTGCGCACACCGGCTCGCCCGAGCTGTCCGGCGCACCCGCGTCTCGGCGGACAGCCCGGCGGGTGGGAGCACGGATCCGCCCGGCCCGCCGGACGGGTCAGGGAGCGCCGAGGGAGCAGACCGCGGCTCCCGGAACCCGCACCACCCGCGGGAGTGACGGCAGCCCCGCGTACGGGCGGCGATCCGGGGGCTGCCGGTGTGTCCTCTTCGTCCGGGACCGTGCGGGCCCTAGGCTGCGCGGGCCGACAGTTCCGGCGCTGCCCAGCCTGCCGGGACTGTCGGTCTCCGGCCGCCGCGGCTCAGCGCAGTTCGCTGAAGCGTTCGGTCGCCCGGGTGCGTCCGGCCACGATGAGAGTGTCGTCCGCTTGGACCACCGTGTCGGGTGTGGCGTAGCTGAAGCCCTCGCCGGGCCGTTTGATGGCGACGACGGTGACGCCGTAGCGGGTGCGGACGGCGCTGCTGGACAGCGGGATGTCGAGGATGTCGGGCGGCGGGGTGGTCTTGACCATGGCGAAGTCGTCCTCGAACTCGATGTAGTCGAGCATGCCGCCGCGGACGAGGTGCGCGACGCGCTGCCCCATGTCGTGCTCGGGGAAGACGACGTGCTGGACACCGAGCTGGGTGAGGATGCGGCCGTGGGCTTCGCTGGTGGCCTTCGCCCACACGTTCTCGATCCCGAAGGAGATCAGCAGCGAGGCGGTGAGGATGCTGGCCTCCAGATCGCTGCCGATGGCGACGACGGCGCGGTCGAACTCGTGGACCGCGAGCTGCCGCAGGGCGTCCTCCTTCGTGGAGTCGGCGCGCACGGTGTGGGTGAGCGAACCGGAGAGGGACTGGACGACCTCGGGGTTCTCGTCGATGCCCAGGACCTCGGTGTCCTCGTCCACGAGTTCGAGTGCCAGGGACCGGCCGAACCTGCCGAGCCCGATGACCACCACGGACTCGTGTTGGGAGCCGCGGCGGTTCCGGTTGCTGCGCTTCCTAGCCAATGACGGGTCGCTCCTCGGGAAGATCGTACATACGGACGCGCAGCCGCAGGGCCAGCGCGGAGGCGACGGTGATGGGACCGAGCCGCCCGATGAACATCAGTACCGTCAGCAGGACCTGCTCACCCCCGGGCAGTCCGGAGGTGATGCCGGTCGAGAGCCCGACGGTGGCGAAGGCCGAGGTCACCTCGAACAGCGACTGGTCCAGGCTGAAGTCGGTGAAGACCATGAAGACCAGCGTCGAGGTCGCGACGGCGGCCACCGAGAGCAGCACCACCGTCAGGGCCTGCCGCTGCAGGTCGCCGGGCAGCCGGCGGCGGAAGATGTCGACCGCGCCCTCGCCCCGGATCTCGGCGTAGAGCACGAAGAACAGCACGGCGAAGGTGGTGACCTTGATGCCCCCGGCGGTACCGGCACTGGCGCCGCCGATGAACATCAGCACATCGGTGCCCAGCCAGGTGGCCGGGCTCAGCGCCCCGGTGTCGACGCTGTTGAAACCCGCGGTGCGCGGCATGACGCCCTGGACGAATCCGGCCAGCAGCTTCCCCGGCACGTCCAGCGGCCCCAGCGTCGCCGGGTTGTCCCATTCGAGAGCGGTGACGAACGCGCTGCCGCCGACCAGGAAGACCGCGGAGGCACCGAGCACGATCTTGGTGTGCAGGGACCAGGTGCGCGGCCTGCGGAATCTGCGGCGCAACTCGAACAGCACCGGGAAGCCGAGCCCCCCGGCGATCACCGCGCCCGACAGCGGCAGGCAGATCCACGGGTCGGTGACGAAACCCATCAGGCTGTCGGAGTAGAGCGCGAATCCCGCGTTGTTGAACGCCGAGACGGCGTGGAAGACACCCAGCCACACCGCGCGCGGCAGGGACTCACCGTAGGCGGTGGCGAACCGCACGGCGAGGATCGCCGCGGTGACCGCCTCCAGCAGCAGGCTGACCTTCACCACGCGGACGACGACCGTGCGCACGTCCCCCAGGCCCAGGGTCTTGGTCTCGGTCGCCGCGGTGAGCCGGGCCCGCAGCCCCATCCGGTGGGAGACCAGCAGCACCAGCCAGGAGGCGAACGTCATGATCCCGAAGCCGCCGACCTGGATCAGCGCGAGGATCACCGCCTGCCCGAACCCGCTCCAGTAGTCGGGGGTGTCGACCACCACCAGCCCGGTCACACACACCGCGGAGGTGGAGGTGAAGAGCGCCTCCAGCCCGGTGGCCGAACCCGCCCCCGCCTTGGCCACCGGCAGCGTCAGCAGACCGGTCCCGATGCCGATCGCCACGGCGAAGCCGACCACGACCATCTGGGCAGGGTGCCGCACACGGGGCCGCCACCGGGTCACCACAGCAAGCCCTCCGCCCCGCAGACACGTCCGACGTTTGTTCGCACCGGGAGACGATATGCAATCGCGCCGCGTCCCGGGAACCGGTACCCCCGATGTCTCCACGGACCTGCCCCGCAGGCCGGGAACCACCCAGACGTCGCCGCAGCGGCGGGAGAACAGCCAAGGCCGCAGCAGCGGGAGAACGGCCGAGGCCGCAGCCTGGTCGGCTGCGGCCTCGGCATCCGGTACCGGCACCTCCGGTGACGGCTCCCGGGTGTACTACTTCTCGGCGTCCTTGGACGTGCTCTTGGCGGAGGACTCGACCGCGTCGGAGAGCGTTCCGTTCTCGAGGCTGTCCTCGAGCGCGGCCACCGTCTGGTCGATCAGCTCCTCCTGCTGCTTCTGCTCCTTGGCCCGCAGGTACGCCTGGCGCTCCTGGTGGAAGGACTTCAGCGTGGCGATGCACATGCCGATCATCACGATGCTGAACGGCAGCGCGATGACGATCGCCGCTGTCTTCAAGGTGTTCAGCGACGCGGCTCCGGCACCGAGATCGGAGGCCAGCAGCAGCGCGATGGCGACGGCACCCTCGGCCAGCGCCCAGAACACCCGGCTCCAGACCGGCGGGTTCGGGTCGCCGCCGGAGGCCAGCATGTCGACCACGTACGAGCCGGAGTCCGAGGAGGTGACGAAGAACAGCACGATCAGCAGGATCGACACACCGGCGACGAACTTGCCGCCGGGCAGCGTGTCGAGCATCTCGAACAGCGCGTTGTTGGTGCTGATCGCGTCGTCGTGGACGTAGTCGTGCTTGTCGTTCATCTGCTGGAAGAGGCCGGTGCCGCCGAAGATGGCGAACCAGACGAAGGTCAGCAGGGTGGGGACGAGCAGCACGCCGCAGACGAACTGACGCACCGTACGACCCCGGGAAATGCGGGCGATGAAGATGCCGACGAACGGCGCCCAGGAGATCCACCAGCCCCAGTAGAAGACGGTCCAGCCGTTGACCCAGCTGGTCCCCTCCTTGCCGTGGGCCGCGCCGGTGTCGAAGCTGAGCTGCAGCACGTTCTGCAGGTACCCGCCGACGTCCTGCGCCAGCCCGTTGAGCAGGAAGACCGTCGGCCCGGCGATCAGCACGAAGAGCATGATGATCGCTGCCACACCCATGTTGATGTTGGACAGCCACTTGATGCCCTTGCCGATGCCGGTGACCACCGACACGGTGGCGATGCCGGTGATGCAGGAGATCAGGACGACCAGCAGCAGCTTGCTGTTCGGGTCGTCCACCCAGCCGAGGAAGTGCATTCCGCTGGCGACCTGCATGACGCCGAAGCCGAGCGAGGTCGCCACACCGAAGAGGGTGCCGATGACCGCGACCGAGTCGATGACGTTGCCCAGGACGCCGTTCACCCTGTTGCCGAGGATCGGCTCCAGTGCCCAGCGGATGGAGACCGGACGCCCCTTGCGGTGCACGGAGTAGGCGACGGCCAGACCGACGACCACGTAGATCGCCCAGGGGTGGATGCCCCAGTGCAGGAACGTCTGCACCATGGCGAACTGCTCACGGTCGGCCGCTCCCTCGCCGATGCCCGGCCGGGGTGCGTGGAAGAAGTTCAGCGGCTCGGCGACGCCCCAGAAGACCAGACCGATACCCATGCCTGCGGCGAACAGCATGGCGAACCAGGAGAGCGTACTGAACTCCGGCTTCTCATGGTCCTTACCGAGCTTGATGTCCCCGTAGCGCCCGATCCCGATCCAGATGACGAAGATCACGAAGAGCGAGACCAGAGCCATGTAGAACCAGCTCAGGTTGCCGACGATCTCGTCCTGAACCTTCTGCACCTGCTCCGCGGCCGTGTCCTGGCCGATGACGGCGTAGAGCACGAAAAGCAGGATGACGACGGCCGAGGGGTAGAAGACCCACGGCGCGATCGAGCCATCTCTCGGTGGCGCCGGAGGCTTCGCCTCCGGCTCTTGGTCAGAAGTTCTGGCCGTTGTCTGCGCAGCCACGCGTTCATCCTTTGCGGTCAGGTTCATAGGCCACCAGGTCGAAGGGAGTCTCCGGCCTGTCGCGGCAGCTGCCCCAAAACCCTCATGTCATTCATTACGAAAGGATTACTGTCAACAGGCAAAACGGAACGAGACGTTCATCACAGCGCGCTCGAGTCGAGCCCAACCGCCTGACCAGCACTTCTTTCCTCACATCGGCGGACGCAGGTCAAGCCCGCCGACCCGTTCGCGCCCGAAATCCGGACCAGGCACACACAGCGATGGGTAACGGATCAGCCACACACCGCCCTGTGCGGGTGGCGTGGACAGCTCGGTGCACGGCGGTCGCCTGCTGCCCAGCCCCCGCGGAAGCGCGGCGCACTCCGGCGCAGCGCCGAACGCAGCCGCGCCCCCGAAACCGGGCTCACGTGTCATTCCCGCACAGCTGGGAACCCCCGCACCAGTAGCCACCCGTACTCAGCACAGCATGGCCCGGCCGGGCCGGGTCAGCGGGACGGATCCACCATGACCAGCGGATACACGGGTCCCGGGGATTTCGGTCGGGACCCGTTCGAGGAGTTCATCGCGCACTTCCTGCGCGGAGCCCGGCCCGGGAACGGCGGACAGTTCAGCGATCCCCGCTACTACGACTTCCTCCGGCTGATGAGCGAGCCCGCACGGCAGCTCGTCTCCGACGCTGCCTCCTACGCGGCCGAGCACGGCAGCGACGACCTGGACACCGAGCATCTGCTGCGGGCGGCGCTCGCGGCCGAGCCAACCCGCAGCATGGTCTCCCGGGCCGGGGCCGACCCCGACGCGCTCGTCGCCGAGATCGACCGCGAGGTCGGGACCGGGCAGCCCCGCAACTCGCTGTCCGTCAGCCCCGCGGTCAAGCGGGCGCTGATGGACGCGCACGAGATCGCACGCGCCCGCGGCGCCTCCTACATCGGTGCCGAACACGTGCTGGTCGCGCTCGCGGCCAACCGCGACTCCACCGCCGGGCAGATCCTCAACTCCGCCCACTTCGACCCCCGTTCGGCCACCTCGGGCGGCGGCCCCGGCGCCGGGCAGGGCGGCGGAGCGGAGACACCGGCCCGCGGCGGTCCCGAGGCCCGCCCCAGCAACACTCCCAAGCTGGACAAGTTCAGCCGCGATCTGACCGAGCTGGCCCGCGAGGGGCGGATCGACCCGGTCATCGGCCGGGACGAGCAGATCGAGCAGACCGTGGAGGTCCTCGCCCGGCGGGGCAAGAACAACCCGGTACTGATCGGAGAGGCGGGCGTCGGGAAGACGGCCATCGTGGAGGGCCTGGCCCAGCGCATCGCCGACGGCGACGTACCCGACAACCTGCTGGGCCGACGGGTGGTCCAGCTCGACTTCGGCAGCGTCGTCGCGGGCACCCGCTACCGGGGCGACTTCGAGGAGCGGCTCACCGGCATCATCGACGAGATCCGCGCCCACACCGAGGAACTCATCGTCTTCATCGACGAGCTGCACACCGTGGTCGGGGCCGGAGGCGGCGGGGAGAGCGGGTCGATGGACGCGAGCAACATGCTCAAACCGCCCCTCTCTCGGGGCGAGTTGCACGTCATCGGCGCCACGACCCTGGAGGAGCACCGGCGCTACATCGAGAAGGACGCGGCACTGGCCCGCCGCTTCCAGCCGGTCCTGGTCCCCGAGCCCACCGCGGCGGACGCCGTCGAGATCCTGCGCGGCCTGCGGGACCGCTACGAGGCCCACCACCAGGTGCGCTACACCGACGAGGCACTCGTGGCCGCTGTGGAGCTGTCCGACCGCTATCTGACCGGGCGCTTCCTGCCCGACAAGGCCATCGACCTGCTGGACCAGGCGGGCGCCCGGGTGCGGTTGCGTACCGCGACCCGCGGCACGGACGTACGGGCGCTGGAGCGCGAGGCCGAACAGGTGCGCCGCGACAAGGACCAGGCGGTGGCCGCGGAGGACTACGAGCGGGCCACGCAGCTGCGGGACCGGCTCACGGAGCTGGAGGAGGCGATCGGCCGGGACGGGCACAGGCAGGAGACCCGCTCCGGCCACCGGATCGTGGAGGTCACGGTCGAGGACATCGCCGACATCGTCTCGCAGCAGACCGGCATCCCGGTCAGCAATCTCACCCAGGAGGAGAAGGAGCGGCTGCTCGGGCTGGAGGAACGGCTGCAGCAGCGGGTCATCGGGCAGGACGAGGCGGTCACGGTCGTCGCCGACGCGGTGCTGCGCTCGCGCTCCGGCCTCTCCAGCCCGGAGCGGCCCATCGGCAGCTTCCTCTTCCTGGGGCCCACCGGGGTCGGCAAGACGGAGCTGGCCCGGGCGCTGGCGGAGGCACTGTTCGGCTCGGACGAGAAGATGGTGCGGCTCGACATGAGCGAGTACCAGGAGCGGCACACCGTCAGCCGGCTGGTGGGCGCCCCGCCCGGATACGTGGGGCACGAGGAGGCCGGGCAGCTCACGGAGACCGTGCGGCGCAACCCCTACTCGCTCCTGCTGCTGGACGAGGTGGAGAAGGCGCACCCCGACGTCTTCAACATGCTGCTGCAGGTCCTGGACGACGGGCGGCTCACCGACTCCCAGGGCCGCACGGTCGACTTCACCAACACCGTCATCGTGATGACCAGCAACCTCGGTTCGGAGGCCATCACCGGACGCGGCGCGGTGCTCGGTTTCGGCGGCGGCGAGGAGGCCGACGAAGGCGCCCGGCGGGAGCGGGTGCTGCGGCCGCTGCGCGAGCACTTCCGCCCCGAGTTCCTCAACCGCATCGACGAGATCGTGGTCTTCCGGCAGCTGGACGACGCACAGCTGCGGCAGATCACCGACCTGTTGCTGGAGGAGACCCGGCGCCGGGTGCACGCCCAGGACCTGGAGATCGAGTTCTCCCCCGCAGCCGTCGGGTGGCTGGCCCACCGGGGCTACCAGCCCGAGTACGGCGCCCGTCCGCTGCGCCGCACGATCCAGCGCGAGGTCGACAACCGGCTGTCCCGGATGCTGCTGGGCGGCGATCTGGCGCCGCACTCCAGGCTGCTGGTCGATGTGGCGGACGGGCAGCTGGAGTTCCGCTCCGAGGGTCGTGCGGACCTGGCCGGGGCCCGACGCTGAGGCGCGGCCCCGCCCACCGCCGCGGGACGGGCCGGGGCACGGTGCGGCTCCGGGCACGGCTCCGGGCCGGGTCGCCCGGCGCTGAGCGGAACAGCTCAGGACACGGGAGACGGGCCGGCCGGGGTGAGGAGGTCGCTGCGGCGGGCGGGGCGGGTGAGGGCGAGGAGCGCCTGGTCGTCCTGGGCGGGGCCGGAGCTGTGCCGGTGCACATCCGTGACCAGGAAGTCGAGCACGGTGGGCGGGTCCGCCGGGTAGCCGGTGTTGCGCCGGTAGGCGTCCAGCATCTGCGAGATCCTCTCGGCCGGCTGGTAGAAGGTACCGCTGCGGTCCCGGGCCTCGGTGACGCCGTCCGTGAAGCACAGCAGTGTCCCGCCGGGCGGCAGGTCGTAGGTCTCCACGGGCGAGGCCCAGGAGCCCAGCGTCGTGATGCCCAGCGGTGGCGCCTCCCGGGCGGGCTCCAGCACGCGGGCCGAGCCCGCCGGATCCAGCAGCAGCGGCGCGGGGTGACCGCGGTTGACGAGTCGGATCTGTTCCAGGTCCTGGGTGAACTCCACCAGCAGCGCCGTGGTGAAGCCCTCGGCCTGTTCGAGTCCGCCCTGCCGCTCCCCCTCCCGGACGAGCGTCTCCTCCAGGGTCTCGACCACGGTGGGCAGATCGGCGCAGTGGTCGGCGGCGTAACGGAAAGCGCCGATGTCGGCGCTGACGACCGCGATGGCGGACAGTCCCTTGCCGCGCACGTCGCCGATCATCGCGCGCACCCCGTAGGGCGTCTCCTGGACCACGTACAGGTCGCCGCCGATCAGGGCGGTCTCGTCGGCGGGCACGTAGCGGGCGGCGACCTGCAGTCCGCCGGTGCGCTCGGGCGGGGTGGGCAGCACCGCCTGCTGCGCCACCTGTGCGGCGTGCCGGGCCTTGTCGGCAGAGGCGTGGTGCGAGCGCAGGGTGCGGTTGAGGCCGACCGCCAGCGCGGTGATGGCCACCAGGGTGAGCTGGGTGCCGATGCCGCTCTGCGGCCCGAACGTGCCGTTGGAATAGGCGAGCCCGGCCTGTGCCGCCATCGCCGCGACTCCCACCGCGATGATCGTCGGAGGTTCCAGCACCGGCGCCGCCACCACCGGTGCGACCGCGAGCAGCGGCGCCGTGGAGACCCAGTGGCGCGCCAGCAGGTCCAGCCCGACCGCGAGCACCAGCACCCCGGCGGGCACCCACCGGTAGATCCGTCGCCACACCCACACCTGACTCACCCGGACATCCTGCCCCGCGACCGTGCCGCCGCGCGCGTCCCCGCACCGCCGGGTCGGAAGGTTGTGGCACACCTCCGCCCGCCTGCCCGCGCAGGCCGGTCGCCGAGGGGCTCCGCACGCTCTCCCGGTGGGGACGGACCGGCGGAGCGGCCCGCGCGGCCGGCCTCGGCCGGCTCCGGTACGCCGCACGGCCGCCACCCGGCCGTGCCTCCGGTGGCACCGCGCACTCCCGCGCGCCCGGTCGGCGCCCGTCGGCGCGGCCGTCTCAGGGCGCGGTCAGCGCGGTGAAGTCCCGCACGAAGCGGGTGAGGAGGCGGGCGAGGGCCGCGCGGTCCGGTTCGGGCCAGTCGCGCAGGGCTTCGGCCACGATGCTGCCGCGGAACTCCCTGACGCGGGCGAGCAGTGCTCTCCCTTCGCCGGTGAGCACCAGGAGTGAGCGCCGCCCGTCCCGCTGGTCGGCCTCCCGGCGCAGCAGCCCGGCGTCCTGCGCCTGAGCGGCCAGCCGACTGGCACGGGGCTGGTCGACCCCGAGCGCCGCGGCCGCCTCGGTGACGGTGAGGGCGCTTCCCGCCTCGTCCTCGGCCGCGACCGCGTCCACGAGTTCGACGACCGCGTCCGGCAGCCCGGCGTGCGGTCCCGTGCGCTCACCGCGCCGCTCCGCGAGCCGGGCCAGCGCCCGCCGCTTCTGCGCCCGGCGCAGCGCGACCAGCGCGGACTCCAGTGCCGCGACATCGGGTTCCGGGTTGTCCACGGCACGCTCCCCACTGCCCAGGCCACCGTATGGCCAATCACATTCACATGTTATTTTACATGTATTACTCCCTGGGGACGGAGCACCGGCATGGACGCGACCAAGCCCATCGGCTACTGGCTCAAGCACCTGGACAACCTGCTGGAGCGGCAGTTCGACGCCACCCTCGCCGATCTGGGCATCGGCCGTCGGCACTGGCAACTGCTGAACACGCTCAGTCGCGGCCCGGCCTCCCGTGAGGAGCTGACCCACGCGCTCGCCCCCTTCTGGCAGGCGGGCGCGGCGGAGCCGGCGGAGGTCCTCGACGGCCCCGGGAACAGCCTCACCGCCCGCGGATGGGCAACCACCGGGGGGCAGAAGATCGCCCTCACCGCGGAGGGCCGCGCCGCGCACGCCCGGATCGCCGACCGGATCGCGCACAGTCGCCGCACCGTACTGGGCGAGCTCACGCCCGAGCAGTACACCGCGACGGTGCGGACTCTCTCGTTCATGGCCGCGAATGTGGAGGCCGACCTCGCCTCCGGCGGGCGCCCGGCCTGAGGCCTGAACGCATGGCCTCCGGCGACAGCAGCCCCCGGACGGCCCACCCCGGCCGGGCTCCGCGAGGTCGGGCGCGGCCGGCTCCGGGCAGACGGACCGACTCAGGCAGGCGGGGCCGGCAGCGCGGCGAGCCACTCGGTCAGGATCCGGTTGATCTCCTTGGGACGCTCCTGCTGGATCCAGTGGCCGCAGTTCTCGAGGATGTGCGAGGCGTGCAGCCCGGGGAGGGTCGCGGGGTAGGCGTCGATGGCGTCGGCCATCCAGGTGGTGGAGGCGTCCCGGCCGCCGCCGACGAACAGCGAGGGCTGGGTGAGCGGTGCGCCGTCGAAGTCCGCGAGATCCTCCCAGTCCCGGTCCATGTTGCGGTAGCGGTTGAGCGCCCCGGTGAAACCGGTGCGCTCGAACTCCCCCGCGAAGAAGTCGAGCTCCTCCTCGGTCAGCCAGGAGGGCAGTCGGCCGGTGGGGAACCGGTCGCGCATCCGGCCGCCGGGGGCGACGAAGTGCGGGCCGGGCGCGTCCGCCGGCATGGTCTCCGCGGACAGCGCGGCGTAGACGCCCGCGAGCCAACCGCGCACGTCGGGCTCGATCTCGCTCTCCGCCCGGCCGGGCTGCTGGAAGTAGGAGATGTAGAACTCCTCGCCCCTGCCGATCCGGGAGAAGACCTCGGAGGGCCGGGGGCCGCCGCGCGGGCTGTAGGGAACGCTCAGCATCCCCACGGCCCGGAAGACGTCCGGCCGCAGCAGACCGGAGTTGGCGGCGATCGGCGAGCCCCAGTCGTGCCCGACGACGACGGCGGTCCGCTCCCCCAGGGCGTGCACGACCGCGACGTTGTCCTCCACCAGGTCGAGCATCCGGTAGGCGGCCGTCCCGGCGGGCTTCGAGGAGCGGCCGTAGCCGCGGACGTCGAGCGCGACGGCGCGGTATCCGGCCGCGGCCAGCACGGGCAGTTGGCGGCGCCAGGAGAACCAGGACTCGGGGAAGCCGTGCACGAGCAGCACCAGCGGCCCGACGCCCTGTTCGACCAGATGGATCCGCCCCGCCGGGGAGGGAACCAGCCGGTGCGTCGGGGTCCGGATCGGATCGGTCTGGTCGGTCTGGTCGGTGGCCTGCCGGGACATCTACCCCTCCGGAGCTGCTGAACTCGCGAACGCCGCACCCGGCCGACCGGCGACCGGGCACCCTGGCAACGATCATGGGGCCTGCCCCGCCCGAACGCCACCCCCCGCATCCCGCTGGGGCGTTGCCGGTGCCGGACGCGCCCGCCGTGCCCGCCCGCCGTCAGCTGTCCGCCCCGAAGCGCGAGCCGACGGCGGGCAGCAGCCGGAGCTTCTCGTCGCTCTCCGAGCCGGGGACGGCCGTGTACACCAGCAGTGCCTGGCCCTGGTCCGGATCGAGGAGCACCTGGCAGTCCACCTCGATCTCCCCCAGCTCGGAGTGCAGGAACCGTTTCGGCTCCACCCGGGGCGCCCCGACCTCATGGGCGCTCCAGTACCGGGCGAACTCCTCGCTGGCCGCGAGCAGTTGTTCGACCAGCGCCTCGGCCCGGCTGCCCCGGCCCTGCCGGGAGTAGGCGGCCCGCAGCCCCGAGGCGAAGAACCGGCTGTGCCGCGGATGGTCCTCCTCCGGGAACAGCAGCCGGGTGGCCGGATCGGTGAACCAGCGGTAGTACAGGCTGCGGGCCACTCCGGTGAACCGGGACTCGTCACCGAGGAGCCCGGTCGCCAGCGGGGTCTGCCAGAGCGTCTCGGCGAGGTCGTTGATGACCTGCGCCGGGGTGTCGTCCAACCGGCCCAGGATGCGCATCAGTCCGGGAGTGATGTGGTCCGAACCGGCCCGCGGAGGTGCGTTGTGTCCCGCGAGCCGGAAGAGGTGGTCCCGCTCGGGGAGCGACAGATGCAGCCCCTGGGCGATCGCGGCCAGCATCGGCGCCGAGGGCTGCGGTCCGCGCTGCTGCTCGAGACGGCTGTAGTAGTCCGTGGACATGCCGCTCAGGGCCGCCGCCTCCTCGCGGCGCAGTCCCCTGGTCCTGCGCCGCGGACCGCGGGGCAACCCCACGTCCTCCGGTTGCAGAGCCTCCCTGCGGGTACGCAGGAAGTCCGCGAGCTGCGCTCGGTCCACGGTCTGCCACTCCCTGTCCGTCGCTCGCCGGTACGGTGCCATTCTCCCTCCCCCGCGGTCGCCTACAGCAGCATGCCGCCCGATGCCTCGATGCGCTGGCCGGTGATCCAGGACGTGCCCTCGGCGAGCAGCGCCGCGGCGGCGGCACCGATGTCGTCCGCCTCGCCGACCCTGCCCCTCGCGGTGACCGCACCGAGAGCGGACCGGGTCTCCTGCCGGTCGCGGACGGCGCCGCCGCCGAAGTCGGTCGCGGTGGCACCGGGGGCCAGCACGTTGACGGCGATTCCGCGCGGCCCCAGTTCCTTGGCGAGATAGCGGGTGAGGACCTCGACCGCGCCCTTCGCCGCCGCGTAAGCGGACGTCTCGGCGGCGACGAAGCGGGTCAGCCCGGTGGAGGTGTTGAGGATCGTGCCGCCGTCCACGAGCAGCGGCAGCAGCGCCTTGGTGAGGAAGAAGACGCCCTTGACGTGGACGTTCATCAGCCCGTCGAATTCCTCCTCGGTGGTCTCCACGAACGGCCTGTGCACGCCGTGTCCGGCGTTGTTGAGCAGGATGTCGAAGTCCTCGCGGTCCCAGTGCTCCTTGAGCACCCCGCGCACGGTGTCGGCGAAGGCCGGGAAGGCGGCGGTGTCCGAGGCGTCCAGCGGCAGCGCGACCGCCGTCCGGCCCAGCGCACGGAGCTGCGCGACGACGGCCTCGGCCTCGGCCGCGTGCGAGCGGTAGGTGAGCAGCACATCGGTGCCGGCCTCGGCGAGGTGCAGCGCGGTGCTGCGGCCCAGTCCGCGGTTGGCACCGGTGATCAGAGCGATGCGGGTCATGCCGTGTTCTCCGTTCACGAAGCGGGTTCCTGCAGCTCAACGATGCTGCGGGCGGGGAACGGGAGGAAGGCAGCACCTGTCCGGGGATCGCCGGTCCCCCCCCTTAGGGTGCGAGGGGGGCGGTGGAGAACAGGGCTTCGACCACCGTGAACTTTTCCGTCCGCCCCGCCGTCGAAGGCTGTGCACGGTCCGACAGCGGGGGACAGCACGAGCAGGGACACGAGCAGGGAGTCGACGAGAGCGATGGCACCGGACGCGGACATGACCTACGCCACCCCGAGGGCGAACCGGCGCGCGCGGACGGCCCCTGCCGCGGGCGGCAGCTCCCTCGCGCGGCGCGCCCGCCTCCGGCATCCGGCGAGAGCCGCCGCGTCGGCCGCCGCGGCGCTGGTGGCGGCGGGACTGCTGGCCGGGTGCGGCAGTCAGGACGGCGGCGCCCCGGAACTCCGGCGGGTCTCCGGTGAGGCGACGCCCGCGGGGATCTCCCCGTCCGGCAAGGAGAAGGGCGACAGCGCGAAGGACGGCGACAGCAAGGGCAAGAAGGGCGACGGTGGGAGCACCGAGCCCTCTGCTTCGTCCTCCGAAGGCTCCGGCAGCTCCGCGGACGGCGGACCCGGTGGCGGCGGCACGGACGCCGGCGGCGACGGCACCGAGCCCGGCTCCGGCTCGGGAGGCGCGTGCGCGGCCTCCGACCTCACGGCGTCCATCGGCCCCAACCACCCGGGGGCCGGCCAGCACCACCACGCGCTGGTCTTCACCAACAACTCCGGCAGCTCCTGCACGATGAGCGGCTTCCCGGGGTTCGCCTTCGTCGACGCCTCGGGGAACCGGGTCTCCGTCCCCCCGCAGCGCGAGGGCAGCAGCGCGCAGCAGGTCGAGCTGGCGCCCGGCTCGAGCGCCTGGGCGCCGCTGTCGTTCGCCGACCCACGGATGACGGGTACCGCGACCGTCACCCCGGACGGCGCGCTGCTCACCCCGCCCGACCAGCAGTCCTCGCTGCGGGTCGGATGGTCCGGCGGTCCGGTGACCGCTTCGGGGGACGCATCGGTGCCGAAGATCGGCCCGGTCTCCCCCGGCACCGGCGGCTGAGCGCCCCGCCCCGCACGCGATCGGCAGACCTTTGGAAGGAACCGGATGAGCGACCGGCACACCGACGAGCCCCGCACCCCGGAGGCGGAGTCCGCACCGTGGTGGGGAGGCACTGGGCCGGTGGGCGGAATCGTGCTGATCCTGCTGGGCGTGGGGGCGGCCGCCGCCCTCTTCCTCACCGGCCACGCGGCTCCGGACACATATCCGAACCTGTACGGGGCCGCCAAGGTCGTGGCCGTCGGTCTGGTGGTCGCGGGCACCGGCCTGCTCGCCAAGCGGCGCCGCACGCGTGAGACGTGCGACGCCGCCCGGCCGGACGAGGAGCGGTAGCCGGGCACCGGGACCCGGCCGGCCGCTCAGTCCGCGGCGGACCGCGGGCGCAGCACCACCGGGAGGGTCTGGTGACCGTTGCTGATGAGAGAGGGAACGGGGCGCAGCTCCTCCTCCGGGACGCCCAGCCGGGCGTCGGGGAAGCGGGCGAAGAACTTCTCCAGCGCCGTGATGCCCTCCAGGCGGGCGAGCGGGGCGCCGAGGCAGAAGTGCACCCCGTGGCCGAAGGCGAGGTGCTCGGGGCCGGGATCGGTGCGGGTGAGGTCGAAGGTGTCCGCGCTCTCGCCGTGCCAGTCGGGGTGCCGGTTGGCGGCGGCGTACGAGGCGAGGACAGGCTCGCCCTTGGCGATGACCTGCCCGTCGGGCAGCGGGATGTCGCGGACGGCGAAGCGCAGCGGCAGGTGCTTGACGGCCGGTTCGAAGCGCAGCGTCTCCTCGACCACGCCGGCCCAGTCGGCGCGGCCCTCGCGGACGAGCGCCAGCTGCTCGGGGTGGGTGAGCAGCACGGTGATGGCTTGGTCGAGGAGGTTGACCGTGGTCTCGTAGCCCGCGCTGATCATCAGCAGCAGGGTGTCGCGCAGTTCGGCCTCCGAGAGCGCGGACCCGTCTCCCTCCTCGTCCCGCGCGTCGATGAGCAGGGAGGTCATGTCCTCGCCGGGCTGCTCGCGCTTCTCGGCTATCAACTCGTCGAGCACTCCGTAGAGGCTCGCGGTGTTGGCGGCGGCCTCCTCGGGGGTCAGCGTGGTGGCGAAGACGTTGTCGACCAGTTGGCGGAAGCCCGCACGACGCCCCTCCGGCACCCCCATCAGATGGCAGATCACCTGGATGGGCAGCGGGTAGGCGAACAGCTCCCGCACATCCGCCGCTTCCCCTTCGGGGGTGCGCGCCAGCACGTCCAGCAGGTCGTCGACGATGCTCTCGACGCGCTCGCCGAGCGCCGCCACCCGGCGTGCGCTGAAGGAGGGGGCCACCATCCTGCGCAGCCTGCGGTGGTCGCTGCCGAACGAGGTGAACATGTTCTCCACCGCGACCCACAGCGCCAGCGGCCAGGTGGGAACCGTCTCGGCGAACTGCGGCCAGTGCTGCCGCGCGTCCTTGGAGACATCCGGGCCGGTCAGCAGCTTCTTGAGGAGGACCGGGTCGCTGACCGACCAGGCGGTGACGCCCAGCAGGTCGACCCGGGTCGCCGGCCCCCGCGCATGGAGGGCCTTGTGTTCACCGTGCGGGTCGCTACCGGTGGGATCGAGAGTCAAAAGCTCGGGAACAGACACGGTGAGTCGCAATCTCCGTTCGGGGGGCGGGGAATTGACGCGGTGACGCCTGCCCACAGTACGAGCCGATCACGCGTCCGTGTAGGGGTCAGACGGTGCAAGATCATCTCACGTTGTGCGGCATGCGCCAGGGCCCGGGCGCCCCGGCCCACCGGCCGCACGCTCCACAGGGGCGCCCGGCGGGTGCGGTTCTCTCCCCGTGCCGGCCCGGACGGGCTTCCGAAGGCGGTACGCGCGGCGAAAAGTTGGCGGTGCGTCGCATCCTTCCCGGCGCGGCCGAGGCCGGGGGCGCAGTGGTGGCCCGCGGCCGATCCCCGGGCCGCTCCCGGGCGGTCGGCGGACGCACTCGGGACGGGTCATGCCGCCCCGGGCACACCGGCGGGCCGACCGCCGCCGCCCCGGCGGGAACCGGGCCGGCCGGCCGCGGTCCCGGCCGGGTACCCGGCGCCGGATCCCCTCAGTTCCCGCCCAGGGACACCGCACCGCCCAGCAGCGTGCCCAGGGCCTTCTCCGCGGCCTTGAGTGCGGCCTGTTCACGGGGGGTCAGCTCGTCGGTCTTCGGCACGGGGGCTTCGGCGGCCGCAGCGGCGGGTGCCACCGCGAGGACGGTCGTGGCCAGCAGCGTGGCCAGGGCCAGTACGGATCGACGGAACATGCGCGCTCCTCAGGAGACGTCTGGGGCAGTACGCCACCCAGCGTCCGGGAGCGGTCGGCGGCGGTGCGGGCGGCCGGTCCGGTGCTGCTGCGAACGGACCAGCCGGTGCCACTCGTGCGGCCGTTACCGAGGGTTCACTGTTCGACACCGCCGAGCAGCCGCTCCGCGCGTTCCTCCACCAGTCGTACCGCACCGGGCTGGCGGCCGGGGACCCGGCGGCGCAGGAGGACCAGTTCCGGGGCCAACTCGCGGGCGGTCTCCCCCTCGTCCAGGCACTGCCACTGGTGGTGGGCCCGGTCCACGGCGCCCTCCACCTCCAAGGCCCGCTCGGACTCGCCGCGTTCGAGACGCCCACGGGCAACCCGCAGCCACAGTTCGCAACTGCGGGCCGGGGCACCGGCCAGCCGGGCGAGGTCGGCGCGGACCTCCACCCAGTGCAGCGCTCCTTCCGAACCGGGCCCCTCCGTACGCTCGGCGGCCTCCTCCCAGCCCACCGCGAGCGTCTCGGCCTCCTCGTGGCGGCCGGCGCGGGCCGCAGCCATGATCGTTTCGTGCGGGTCCTCGGCCGGCTCCGTACGCGGACCGCGGGCCGCCGGGGGCGGCGGCGCGGGCTGGTGCCGGGAGGCCGCCCCGTTCCCGGGCACCGGCTCGGCACCGGTCTGCCCGTGCGGAGCCGGGACCGCCAGCGGGTGGGGAGCGGCAGGCTGCCACTGGGCGGGGAGGTCCGGCGGGGGCTGGTGCTCCCATCCGGTCGGGCTCACGGGTGCGGCAGCGGGTTGGTAGCCGTCCGGCGGTCCGGCCGCCGGCTGCGGGACCGCCACAGGTGCCGCGGCCGCGGACGAGGCGACGAACAGCGCCTGCTCGTGCTCCGTCGTTCCGGAGACGGCCGCCGCCCGCTGATGCAGTTCGGCGAACGGCATCCGGCCGCCCGCCCGCCACAGCCGAATGCACTCCATCAGATAGGCGGGCTCCACGGGGGCGTTGCCGCCGCGCAGCCGGCGCCACGCGGACTCGCGGCTGTGCCGGACCACGCGGCCCAGCACGGCCACCCCGTGGGCGTCCGGCAGGCCGCCCACCCGGACCGCCTCCCACGCGCCGGGCTCGGTGGCCACATCCAGCAGCACGGTGGTCGACCCGGGAGGCCGCACGGCCAGCTCCGCGGTCAGCCACTCCCAGGGCAGCCCGCTGTACCGCACCGCGGCCGAGTGCTGGCCGGGCGCTCCCAGTCCGATGTGCAGCCCGCCCTTGCGCGGGTCCTTGCGCAGTTCTCCCACCACGACCACCAGGAGCCGGCCGGAGGCACCGGCCACCAGGCGCACGCGCGCCAGCACCATCTGCGGATCGACCGGACCGGCCAGTTCCACGACGTTCACCGCGCCGGGACCGGCGGTGTGCACGTCCGCACCGGCGAGTATGCCGCTCCAGGACACTCCGCCCAGGCCCGCCATCACGACGCCGACGTCCATCAGGCCCCCGCCGACACCCGCCATCACCAGCACTCCGTCGCTCGCGCCTTCGGAGCCCGCACCCGGAACCGACACCAGAACCCCCCACACACCAAACCGATCAGAACACGGACAGTTGTCAGCCCAAGGCCCCGGTGGGCCGTTGCCGCCACGCGGAGCGCAGGCGGCCCTGCCCGGCCGTGCCGGGCCGGTGGCGCGCTCCCGCCGGGCCCGCAGCCGAGCCCCTCGCTACGGCGACCTCCAACCCTTCGACGGCGGACTCCAATTCAACACGACGGCGTCGGCGTCGGCGATCCGGCTGCCGCCACCTGCCCCGACCTCGGGGGACATTGCGGCTGATTCGGACGCGGTGCCGGTTCGCCACCCTCAAGAGTGAATTCCGCGTGGCTCACTCCGATGGTTGGCATGTGGCTCCGGCGCGGAGTGAAGAGCGACAGCCCGACCAGCAACACATCAAGAATGCTATCGAATTTGGCTAAATCGATCTGCGTCGATCACAGAAGAACAATGGCGCGGCAATTCCTCGCTCGGAGGTTCGACACCGAACCGGCTTTCATGCAGGGCGACTGCTCGTGCAATTGCCGATGAATTTGCACGGTGCAGAAGCTCGTGGCGCCCGACGCATCTGGAGCTGTAGCTTCCGCAGGAGGGGAACCGCGACGGAGGGATGGGAGGGGAGAGGAACGTTGAACGTTCGTATGCCCTTGCCGTGCGAACAGAGCGCCGCGCCCACGGCGCCGCCACAGACCTGCCGGGAGCCGCAGCACCCGGAATCCGTACCGGAACCTCCGGTGGCCTTCACCGCTTTCTGCGTCCTCTACCGGCAACGGTATCTGGAGTACGCGCACAACCGCCTGGCCGATGCACGGCAGGCGGACACCGTTGTACGCCTGGCCTTCGCCGAGTTGGCCGACCAGTGGGACCAGGCACTGCGCAGCCCCCACACCAACGCCTACGCCTGGCAGCTGCTCAGCCGCCGCATCCGCGACCACGCACACGGGGCCGCTGACGAGCGAGGAGGACACCCGGGCGGCGAAAGCCCCACCGGACACGGCGACCACGCCTTTCTCCCGGACCACACGGACGACACCCGCGTTCTCCTCCAGGACCTGGGCATGCCGCTGTTGGAGGCCACCGAGATGATGGGGCACACCGCCCCCCGGCCCCGCTGAAGCACCGGAGGCGGACGCGCCCTCACTGCGCCCGTGCGCTCCCGTGTGCTGTCCGCCGGCGGGCAGCCTTCCGCGGGGAGGTGGGCGGATGCACGGCCCTGCCACGGTCGGATGGCTGCTGACGGCGCTCTGCGCGGTGGCGGGCGTCTCATGCCTGCTGCGGGCCCGCGGCGCCGGACCGGGCCGGCGGGCGGAGGCGGGAGGTGAGGCCGCGATGGGGTTCGGGATGGCGGCGATGGCCGCACCGGCCCCCTGGAGCGGAACGCCCACGGGGCACACGGTCTCGGGGTGGGTCTTCGGCGCGCTGTTCGGCGCGCTGCTGGTGCGTGAGCTGCGGCTGACGGCGGCCGAGCGGCACACAGCCGCCTCGCCGGGACGGCATCTGCACCATTTCCTGGGGAGCGCGGCGATGGTGTACATGTCGCTGGCGATGGCCCTGGGCCCGTCCGGCGGAGCGGCCGCGCACCACTCCGGAGCGGGGGGCCTGCCGCTGGTGACGGGGATGCTGCTGGTCTACTTCGCCGGATACGTGCTCTGGACCGGGACGCGTCTGATGCCGGCGGGAGCCGCCCCGGCGAGCGGCCCCGCCGCACGGAGGACCGCGATGCCGCCCGTGGCGCGGCAGGCCGGGGTCGCGGCCGGCTGCAGAGTCGCCATGGGGACGGGGATGTTCGCGATGCTGCTCGCGCTCTGAGGAGCGCCCGCGCAGGACCGGAGGCCCTCCCCCGCGCGCGGCACCGGCCGGAAACCCGGGCAGGGTTGTGAACCGCGTCACTTCTGCACTGCCGGGCGTATCACTGTCTCGTAACGGCCTTCTAGGCTGAGTGGTATGACCGTCCCGCTCGCGCTGATGGTGCTCGCCCTGTTCGCCGCGGGTCTCGCGCCGCGCGTACTGACCCGCTCCACCTGGCCCGACCGGGAACCGGTCCTCGCCCTGTGGGTGTGGCAGTGCGTGGTGGGAGCGGTGCTGCTGTGCTGCTTGCTGGCGATGGCCCTCTCGGGTGCGGCCGCCTTCACCGCGGTACGCAGCCACGTCTTCGCCGGGGCGCCGCACGGTGTGGCCGAGGCGTACTCCTCCAGTGCCTCCACGCTCTGGGCCGGCGCCCTGAGCGTGTTGCTGGCCTGCGGAGGTGCCTGGACCGGCGCGATGCTGCTGCGGGAGATCAGGGACGCGCGGGCCAGGCGCCGCAGGCGGCGGGCGGAGCTGCGCGAGCGTGCACCGCGCCTGCCGGGCGAGAGCACCTCCTCGAGCGAGCGGCTGGTGATCCTGGAGGAGGAGAAGGCGGACGCCTGGTGGCTGCCGGGCGCCAACCCGCAGTTGGCCATCACCACCGGCGCGCTGGGCCGGCTCAAAGGCCGGCAGCTGGACGCGGTGCTGGAACACGAGCAGGGACACGCGCGGGCGCGCCACGACTGGCTGCTGCACTGCTCCTCGGCGCTGGCCGCGGGGTTCTCGCGGGTCCCGGTCTTCGCGGGCTTCCGCGACCAGGTGCACCGGCTGGTGGAACTGGCCGCCGACGACGCCGCCTCCCGCCGCTACGGCAGGCTCACGATCGCCCTGGCCCTGGTGGAACTGAACGAAGGGCGCGGGGTCTTCGGGCCCTGCCCGACACCGGTGGCGCTGGTGCCGCAACGGGTGCACCGGCTGCTCGCGCCCGGACCGCGGCTGTCCGTCAGCCGCCGGCTGCGGATGACGGCGGTGGCCTCCCTGGTACCGGTGATCCCGGTACTCGTGGCGTTCGCTCCCGGACTGTCCGCGCTGCGCCACTGACCCGCTCCCGGACCGGCAGGCCCCTGCCGTCCGGCGGGGAACACCCGCCGGGAGTTGTACCGCGGCCGGTGTCAGGGGCGATGATCGGGACATGCGAGGTGCGACCCGGGCCGGTCCGGCAGGCGCGTGGCAGGCCGCTGCGGCCGCCGCGCTGGGTGCCGCGGCCGTGCTGCTGACCAGCCTGGCCCTGCTGCCCTGGGAACCGCTGGCCGTGCTCGACCGGAGCACGGCCTCCGGGCTGCACACGTCGGCGCTGGAGCACCCGGCGCTGACGCGGACCATGCGGGTCCTCACCGACTGGGTGTGGGATCCGTGGACCTTCCGGCTGCTGCTGGCGGCGGTGTGCGTCCGGCTGCTGTGGCGCGGGGAGCGTCCGGCGGCGTACTGGGCGGCGGGCACGGCACTGGTCGGCGCCGGGGTGCAGCAGGGGATGAAGGCGGCGCTCGGCAGGGAGCGGCCCCACTGGCCGGAGCCGGTGGCCTCGGCGGAGTACGCCGCGATGCCGTCGGGGCATGTGCTGACGGCCGCGCTGGTGTGCACGGTGCTGCTGTGGCTGTGGCGGGAGCGGGGAACACCGGTGACCACCGCGAGGTGGCGGACGGCGCTCGCCGCCGCCGCGGTGAGCGTTCTCGGCGTCGCGTTCACCCGGCTGTGGCTGGGCGTGCACTGGCTGACGGACACCGTGGTGGGCGCGCTGCTCGGGACGGCTGTGGCACTGGCGTCCGCGGCCGCGTGGGCTGCCCTGCGGCCCGGGGAGCGGCTGCCCGGCCCCGTACCCGGATAGGACCGGCGGGGGCCCGGCAGCCCGCGGTGGCCGCTCCCGGTGGCCGCTCAGGGCTTGCGGGCCACCGCGCCCACGTTGTCCACCTCCTCGGGTTCACCGAAGGGAAGCGCCTCGGGGCGCCACCGGGTGACCGAGACCAGCCCCGGTTCCAGGACCTCCAGTCCGTCGAAGAACCGGAGGATCTGCTCGCGGGAGCGGTTGACGCGCGGGTTGTCGCTGGTGCGGTTCCACTGGCGCACCATGGCCCGGACCGCCTCCGGGTTGACCACTTCGGCCGAGTCGCTGAACACCAGGTGGCTGCCGGCCGGGAGGGCCGCCGTCAACCGCGCCACCACGTCGTAGGCGCTGTCGTCGGCGAGATGGGCGACGACGCCGAGCAGCATCAGCGCCACGGGCCTGTCGAAGTCGAGTATCCCTGCCGCGCCCTCGATGATGGCGTCCGGATCGCGCAGATCGGCGTCGAGGTAGTGGGTGACACCCTCCGAGGTGCTGGTCAGCAGGGCGCGGGCGTGCGTGAGGACGAGCGGGTCGTGGTCCACGTAGACGATCCGCGCGTCGGGGGCGATGCGCTGGGCGACCTCGTGGGTGTTGTCGACGGTGGGCAGACCGGTGCCGACATCCAGGAACTGCCGGATACCGAGGTCCCCTGCGAGGTGGCGGACAGCCCGGCACAGGAAGGCCCGCTGGGCACGGGCCGTGGTCACGATGCCGGGGTTGGTGCGCGCGATCTCGTCACCCACCTGCCGGTCGACGTCGTAGAAATCCTTGCCGCCGAGCCAGTAGTTCCAGATCCGCGCCGAATGCGGCAACGTGTTGTCGATCTCCCTGGGGTCCGGTCCCGGCACCATGGCTCTCCCTGCCCTCGGCTGTGTGTGCGTCGTGCGCTCGGTGCGCACCAACGTACCGGGGGCGGGCAGTTGCCGTACCGGGGGCGGCGGCCGGAGCCGGCCGGGGAAAGTCGCGGCGTCAGGAGGGGTGTTGAGCGGAAGCTCGTCCTCTAGAGTCGGTCCCGGGACCGCAGATGCCGGTACGCTCGCCCGGACCTCGCCGGTTCACCGCACCGAGGCGCCTGGTCGGCGCCGATACCGGGGCGATCCCCCGCGTCGCCCCGATATCGGCTGCTGCAGCGGGCGTTCCGGCTCCCCTGGAGGGAACACCCGAAGTCGTGCTGAATATATTGGCTGCCGGCCAGTCAACGCAGGAGTTACAGGATGTCCCCCCGGAGCGCATCGGTCAATGAAGAGTTGCGCCGACGCTCGCGTGAACGCCTGCTGCAGGCGACCGTCGAGCTGGTCGCCGAGCACGGGTACGAGTCGACGACCCTGGGCGCGATCGCCGATCGGGCCGGCTCGGCACGCGGGCTCATCTCGTACTACTTCCCCGGCAAGCGGCAGCTCTTCCAGTCGGCGGTGCACCGGCTGATGCATCTGACGCTGACCGAGGCCCTGGAGCGCGGACCGTCGCCGGAGGGGCCGGACAGCGGACGGGAAGTGCTGGCGCGGGCCATCGACGCCGTACTCGGACTGGCCTGCAGCCAACCGGTGCTGATGCGTGCCCACATGGCGGGGATCCTGCAGCAGGAGGGGTTCGTCCGGTGCGACGAGCAGCAGCGCCTGGCGGCCGTGCTGCGCGGCGCCGTGGTCCGCTACGGCTCCCCCGACCCGGACACCGACTATCCGCTGCTGCGCGCCAATCTGATGGGTGCCGTCGTCGCAGTGCTGCTGCCCGGTGCACCGATGCCGCTCGGACGGCTGCGGGGAGAGCTGTTCGCCCGGTACGGCCTCGCCTGGCGGCAGGGGACGCCGCCCGAGGGGGAGGACGGCCCCGAGGTGTCGCATGCGGCCCGGGTACGGCAGTTGGAACGGCTGCGTCCGTGCGGTTGGGGCACCGGCTCCGGACCGCACGGCGGGCCGTGAGCCGCGCGGGGGCGCGATGCGCCGCGCGGGGCGCAGGACCGGCACGCCCGGTGGACGGCGACGGCGGACTCCGCGGGAAGCCACGGGGCACGGCAGCGGGCACCGGGCTCACCGCAGGCGGCGCGTACGGACGCGCGGGACGGGCGTGCTGTGCCCGGCCTGCCCCGTTCACCGCCGTTCACCGCCGCCGGCGGGCATGACGCGGGCTCAGCAGCCCCGCGTCGCGGGCGCTCGCGATGACGCGCAGTGACCTGCGTCGGCTGTGCCCGGTGACCCGCATGACGGCCAGCACCGGGTCCTGGCCCTGCGCCCGGGCCGCGGAGTAGGCACCGGCCGCCGTGTGCAGCGCGGCCGTGCCGCGGAGCCCGGGCGGCCGCCTCCGCCCTCTCGCCGCCGCAACCACTGGCGGTCTGCGCTGCGGGGCCGCCGCGGGAGCCGGTACCGGTGCGGGGGGCTGCGGGGGCGCGGGGGCGGACGGAGCGACGGACACCGGCGGGACGGGGCGCGGCGCCGCGGGCAGCACGCAGGGCCCGGTGGTCCGGACGGTGGGGGCGGGCGCCGGCGGCCGGAGCGCGGAGGGGCAGGCCAGCGTCAGCCGCTCGCCGAGGTACGGCGCGAGCTCCGCGAACTCCCGGAGGGAGAGCGGCGGATCGGCCCGCACCTCCTCCAGCCGGATCCCGCCGTCCACCACGGCGGCCACCATCTCCACCTGGGTACCGTCCGGACGGCTGACACCGACGGCGAACCAGGGCGCCCCGGCGGCGTGCGGGACAGTACCCGCGCCGCTGCCGTAGCCGCGCAGTTTCCACGCGGGACCGGGCGGCGACGAGGGCCGGCACGCGGACGGGCAGCCGTCCTGCCGACAGGACTGGTCCGACGCACAGCACGGACATGAGGATCTCTCCGACACGGCGGCACCGTAGCCCCGGCGTCCGCGGCCGGACCCGCGCGGCGCGCTCGGCCGGGCCCGGGGCAACCCTGACGACGGAGCCGGTCGCAGCCCGTTCGGCGCACCGGTATGCCGCCGATCGGGGGTCGCGGCGCTCGCCTCCGGGGGCCGAACGGGCGCGGCGGGTGCCGCCCCGGGACACCGTCCGCGCCAGTCCGGGGGGAGTGTCCGTGGGGGGGTGCAGACTGTTCCGTGTTCCGGACGACTCGGAGACGGACACCTCGGACAACGACGTCTCGAAGGCGGTGCCGCAATGGCGGACGTACTGCTCGCGGTAGGTACGAGAAAAGGCCTGTTCCTCGCCCGGCGGCCGGTGGCCCGGCGAGGCGGAGCGCACTGGGATTTCACCGGCCCATATTTCGACGCGCAGGCCGTCTACTCCTTCAGCATCGACCGGCGCGGCTCCACGCCCAGGCTGCTGGCCGGAGGGGACAGCGCGCACTGGGGCCCCTCGGTCTTCCACTCCGACGACCTGGGCAGGACCTGGAAGGAGCCCCCGCAGCCCCCGGTGGCCTACCCGCGGGACACCGGGGCCTCTCTGGAGCGCGTCTGGCAGCTCCAGCCCGGCGGGGAGGACGAACCCGGTGTGGTCTACGCCGGGACGGAGCCCGGCGGGCTGTTCCGCTCCACGGACGGCGGCGAGTCCTTCTCCCTCGTCCGCGCGCTGTGGGAGCACCCCACCCGACGGGAGTGGGCGCCCGGCGGCGGCGGGCTGGGGCTGCACACCGTCCTGGTCGACCCGCGGGACGCGCGGCAAGTCACCGTCGCCGTCTCGACCGGCGGCGCCTACCGCACCCGGGACGGCGGCGAGAGCTGGGAGCCGTGCAACCGCGGGGTCTCGGCGGTGTTCCTGCCGGAGGGCCGCCGCTACCCCGAGTACGGGCAGTGCGTACACAAGATCGCGCGGGACGCGGAGCACCCCGACCGGTTCTACCTGCAGAACCACTGGGGCGTCTTCCGCAGCGACGACAGCGCCTCCAGCTGGCATTCGATCGGCGACTCCCTCCCCTCGGACTTCGGTTTCCCCGTCGCGGCCCATCCGCGGCGTGGCGGCGTGGCCTACCTCTTCCCGCTCAACGCGGACGCGGACCGGGTGCCGTCCGGGCACCGCTGCCGCGTCTACCGCACCCAGGATGCGGGCGGCAGCTGGGAGGCGCTGGGGACGGGCCTTCCCGAGGCCGCGCACTACGGACCGGTGCTGCGGGACGCGCTGAGCACGGACGACGCCGACCCGGCCGGGATCTACTTCGGGAACCGGAACGGCGAGGTCTTCGCCAGCGCGGACGAGGGCGAGAGCTGGCAGCAGCTGGCCTCGCACCTGCCGGACGTGCTGTGTGTGCGGGCGGCGGTGGTCGGCTGAGGAGATCCCCGAGTGCGGACCGGAGCGCCCGGCTGAGCCAGTAGAGTGACCGCTCGTGGCTGCACGACCGTTGAACGAGATTGTCGAGCCGGGCTGGGCGAAGGCGCTGGAGCCGGTGTCCGAACGGATCGCCGCGATGGGCGACTTCCTCCGCACGGAGGTCGCCGCGGGGAGGACCTACCTGCCGTCGGGGCCGAATGTGCTGCGGGCCTTCCAGCAGCCCTTCGACGAGGTGCGCGTCCTCATCGTGGGCCAGGATCCCTATCCCACGCCCGGGCACGCCGTCGGACTGTCCTTCTCGGTGGCTCCGGACGTCCACCGGCTGCCGGGCAGTCTGGAGAACATCTTCCGGGAGATGCACAGCGACCTGGGCCTCCCCCGCCCCTCGAACGGTGATCTGACGCCGTGGACGAGGCAGGGGGTGCTGCTGCTCAACAGGGCGCTGACGACGGCCCCGCGCCGGCCCGCGGCGCACCGCGGCAAGGGCTGGGAAGAGGTCACCGAGCAGGCGATCCGCGCCCTGGTCGCCCGCGGACGCCCCATGGTGTCGGTGCTGTGGGGCCGCGACGCCCGGAATCTGCGTCCGCTGCTGGGCGAACTGCCCGCGGTCGAGTCCTCGCACCCCTCACCCATGTCGGCCGATCGCGGGTTCTTCGGCTCGCGGCCCTTCAGCCGGGTCAACGAACTGCTCGCCGCCCAGGGGGTCGACCCGGTGGACTGGCGCCTGCCGTGACCGCGGCGGCGCAGGGCACCAGAGCGGCCCCGCGGGGCGCGGGTGGCTGGCTGCTGGGCGTGGACTCGGGCGGGTCCGGACTCCGGGTCGCGCTGGCGCGCCTCCCCCGCGCCGGACACACGGCCGGCGGGCCACCGGAAGCCGTCGGTACCGTCACCTGTCCGGAACCCGTACGCACCGGTCCGGCCGGAATCGACGCAGCGCACCTGTCCGGCCAGTTGGTTCCCGCGGTGCGAGGGCTCCTGGCGGACGCGGGCGCCGCGCACCTCGCGGCGGCCTGCGTGGGCGCCGCCGGGATGGCGACCCTCGGCACGGGGCTGCGGGCCGAACTGCCGGGCGTGTTCGCGGCGGAGTTCGGAGTACGGCGCCTGGCGCTGGCCGCCGACGCGGTGACCGGGTACGCCGGTGCCCTGGGAGAACGGCCCGGTGCCGTGGTGGCGGCCGGGACCGGAATGATCGCCATGGGCACCGATCTGGAGACCTGGCGGCGCGCCGACGGCTGGGGGCATCTGCTGGGCGACTGCGGCAGCGGCGCGTGGATCGGGCGCGCCGGACTGGAGGCGGCGCTGCGCGCCCTCGACGGCCGGACGGGAGGTTCGTGGGCGCTGCGGAGGCGCGCCGAGGCGGTGTTCGGCACCCCGCTGAGCGCACTGCCCGGGCAGCTGTATCCGCGGACGGACCGGGCGGCCGTCCTCGCCTCGTTCGCGCCCGAGGTCGCCCGGTGCGCGGAGGAGGACGCCGTCGCGGCGGGGATCGTCCGAGCGGCGGCCCGGGAGATCGCCGCCGCGGCCGCGGCCGTGTGCCCTGGCCAGGAGGGTGGGCCTCCGCCCGCGAAGGCTCCGGCCGCTGACCGCGGACCGGCGCAGCGCCGCGGGCGGGCGGTGCGGGTCGCCTTCACCGGGGGCCTGTTCAAGCTCGGCGAGGCTCTGCAGGGCCCGCTGCGCGCGGAGTTGGCCGGGCGGCTTCCGCACGCCCGGATCGGGGAGGCGGCGGGCGGCCCGCTCGAAGGCGCGCTGCTGGTCGCCGCGCGGCTGGCGGACGGCGCCTTGGCGCTCCCGAGGGATCCGGCGCTGCTGTCGGTGACGGATCCGGACGCCCGGGAAGCCCCGGGGGCGCCTGGCCGGGGCGCGGGCAGCGGGGACTGAGGCGGAGCCGGGCAGCGCGGCGCCCAGCCCGGGCCCGGAGCGCGGGCCAGGGTCTCGTGCACCGTATCCTCTGCGGGGGGCCGCACTCCAGAATGCCCGGAGAAGCAGCCGTCTCGCTCGGATGAATCGGGACATAAGCCCATCGGTCTGCCCCGGCCGAACAGCCAAGCCCATGAAGGCATTAGCATGCGGGCGCATGAGCTCCCCCACAGGACCGGACAATGGCCTGCCCGTACGAATGCCACGTCCCCGCCAGCCCGGACGGCACCGCCGGCCGGAGCCCGTCGTCGCCCCCGAGGGTGCGCCGGCACTGGTTCTGGCCGTCCCCGGCGCTCCCTCCGGCGCCACGCGCAGTCTCGCCGAGGAGACGCTGAGCATCGCGCGCTCGGAGCTGCCCGGCCTCGACGCGCGCATCGGTTTCGCCGAGGGCGACGACGGGGAGTTCCCGACCATCCGCTCGGCGCTCGGGCAGGCGGTCGAGGACCGGGCGACGCGCCGCCGGTACGCGCGCGAGGCGGCGGCCATGGCGGAGGAGGCCGGTTCTCCCCAGGAGGCAGCGGTCGCGGCACCGCCGGCCGACGCCGCGGACGAGGGGCTGCCCGCCGTGGTGGTGCCGCTGCTGGCCGGCCCGGACGCCGCGCAGCTGCGCCGCATCCGCCAGGAGGTGCTCAACAGCGGCTCCGGGGCCGAGCTGACCGACGTACTGGGTCCGCACCCGCTGCTCGCGGAGGGCGTGCATGTGCGGCTCTCCGAGGCGGGGCTGGCACGTGCCGACCGGGCACGGCTGTTCACGGTCGCGACGGCGGCCGACGGCATCATCCTGGCGACCATAGGCGGGGAAGAGGCCGTGCAGGCGGCCGGTATCACCGGCATGCTGCTGGCCGCCCGGCTCGCGGTGCCGGTGCTCGCCGCGGCGCTCGACGACGAGGGCGCCGTGCAGCAGATCGCCGAGCAGCTCCGCAACTCCGGTTCCCAGCAGTTGGCCATCGCGCCGTGCCTGATCGGCCCGGAGATCGCCGAGGGCCTGCTGGAGGCCGCGGCGGAGGAGGCGGGCTGCTCCGCCGCCGAACCGCTGGGTGCCTACCCGGCGCTGGGCAAGCTCGTGGCCTCCACGTACGCCGCCAAGGCGGGTATCGCGCAGCAGCAGGGGGCGACGGCGCACTGAGCCCGCCCGGCCGCCCAGGGCGCCACCCGCAGGGGGCGACCGCGAGCCGCCGCCCCCGTCGGCCGGGGGCCGAGCCATCCTGTCCGGAGCACCGCTGTTCGGCGCCTCACGCCCCGGCGCCCGGCTCGATGACGACGCAGGAGGCCGACGGCACGGGCAGCGAGCCCGCCGGTCGCGGCATCCCGGTGGCCGGGTCGATCCCGAACCAGGTGACGTCGCCGGAGCGCTCGTTGGCGGCGTAGAGCCGGTGACCTGCCGGGTGCACCGCCAGGTCGCGGGGCCAGCAGCCACCGCTGGGCACGAGCGCGACGCGCTCGGGCAGCGCGGACGAGGTCAGGTCCAGGACGGCGATGCTGTCGTCGCCCCGGTTCGCGGCCCAGGCGAAGCGCCCGTCGGGTGCGATGGCGAGCGCGGAGGGGTGGTTGGCGGCCGCCGCGTGATCCGGGGGTACGAGCCGGGTCTCGCCGAGCGGCTCCAGCGTGCCTCGCACGGGGTCCCAACCGCAGGTCACCACGGTCGAGTCCAGCTCGTTGACAACGTACGCCCGCCGGTCGGCGATCCGCCGTCCCCCGGAGTGCGCGGGCCCGAACGCCAGATGGCGGGGGCCGGTTCCGGGGCGGAGCGGGACCTCGCGGTGCGGGCGCAGGCTCGCGTCGGCGTCCCGCAGGTCGTAGATCCACACCGAGTCGGTTCCCAGGTCGGTGCAGAGCAGCCAGCGACCTGACGGGTCGGGGGTGACGCCGTGCGCGTGCGGCCCCTCCTGCCGCTCCCGGACCGGGCCCCGGCCGCGGTGCTGGTGTGTGCGCGCGGGCGCGGCCGGGGCACCGTCGGCGCGCAGGGGCAGCATGCTGACGCTGCCGGAGGTGTAGTTCGCGGTGCAGAGGCTGTTCCCGGCGACCGCGAGATGCGTGGGCCCGGCGCCTTCGACGGGGACCGTGGTGCCCAGCAGCGCGGGGAGCGCGCCGGCGGAGGGGCCGCCCGCGCCGGGACTTCCGGCCGGGCCGGGTCCGTCGAGGCGCAGCGCCGCGACCGCGCCGCGATCGGTCTCGCTGACGGCGTAGAGGAGGCCGACCGAGGGCGCCAGGGCGAGGAACGAGGGGTTCGCGACGGTGTGGTCCGTATGGTGCAGGGCGCTGAGCGCGCCGGTGCGGGGGTCGAGAGCCGCAGTGGTGATGCCCCGGCCCCCCGCCGAGGTGAACGACCCGATGTACGCCCGTGGGTGCCGCCGCGTACTGCTGTTCATCGCACCGCCCTTTCGCCGCCCCGTGCGGAAGGCACGACGGTAACAGGCACGGGCCGCTTGGTCTGGACCAATCAGCGAAGTTGGCTCGTCCGGACAGAGCGCGCGGTCAGCTCGCTCCGGACCGATCGGGGCGGCGGCGCGGGCCGGGCCGGCAGTGCGCCCTCAGGCGGCCGCTCGCGGGTGGGTGTGCAGCGGCGCGGCGAGCTGGTGGAGCGCGTCCTCCAGGGCGTGCAGATGCACCAGTGCGCGATCACCGGACGGGGGCGGCTCCGCGGCCGCGGCAGCCACCGGGACGGCGCTGCCGCGGGCCGGGGTGATCCGGGCCCGCGCCGGCACCGCCAACCGGTGCACCGCGGCCTCGACGCGCTCGCAGGCCGCGGTGAGCCGGGCGTCGTGGGACGCGGCGGGGTCGGCCGCGGCCTCGGCCAGACCGCGGATCTGGCGGGCACAGTCGTCCAGCAGGGCCAGCACCTGGCGGGCCCTGGCCTTGCGTGCACGCAGCGGACTGAGGGGATGGACGAGCGGCGCGACCGACAGCCGCACGCGTCCCAGCAGCAGTTCCAGTTCCGCGACCCGCGGTTCGGGCCCCTCGCCGCTGCCGCCCGCGAGGCGGTCCGCCGCCTCCCTGGCGCACTCGTGGACGCAGTGCACCGCACGCCGTATCCACACCTCGGTCGCGGCATGAGTGGTGACGGGCAGCACGAGGGCGACCGCGAGCACGGCACCCAGCGCGCCCACCGCGGTCTCCTCCAGACGCAGCCCGAGCAGTCCGGGGTGCAGGACGCCGAGCAGGCCGTAGAGCATGCCGACCATGAGCGTGACGAAGAACATCATCCACGAGTAGGACAGCGGTGCCGTGTAGAAGATCCCGAAGACGCAGCAGGCCACGACGGCGAGCGTGGGCGCGGCGGCGCCGTCCACGGGCACCGCGACCAGCAGCCCGGCGGCCAGCCCCGTGACGGTGCCCAGCACCCGGCGGAAGCCGCGGACGAGTGTCTCGCCCCGGGAGGCGGTGTTCACGAAGATCCACCAGGCGGCGCCGACCGCCCAGTACCAGCGGTCCAGGGACAGGGCCTGCCCGGCGGCCAGGGCGAATCCGCAGGCGGCGAGCGCCTGGAACGCCTGCCGGGTGGTGGGCCGGGCCAGCCCCCGGCCGCCGACGGGCGCGACGGCGGGCTGCGGCGCCGCGCCGCGCTCGAGCGGCCACAGCACGAACCGGGTGAGCGCGGCTGCCGCGAGCGCCAGCAGTCCGGCGGTGAACGTCTCCGGAAGCCGGTCGGGCTCCATACCCAGGAACTGCGCGGCGAAGAACTGCATGAAGGCGAAGATGCCCAGCGCATTGCCGCGCGGCCCCCAGCGGCGCGCGTACACGCCGGCGAAGACCACCGCGAGGAACGCGGCGTCCCGGGCGGGCGGCTGCTCGTGCAGGAACGCGGCCAGCGTCAGCACGGGAGCACCGACAGCGGGCAGCAGCGCGGTGGTGCGGCCCTGCGCACGCACGGTGGGGTCGGCGACGGTGAACAGCGCGAGCAGCGCCACCAGCCCGCCCGCGACGGTGGCCTGCAGCGGCAGACCGGCGACCGCGCAGACGGCGACCGCGAGTCCGATGCCGATGACAGCGCGTGCGGAGACGCGCGCCCGGTGTGAGCGTTCGGGACCGAGTGCCGCGACGGTGCGACGGAGGAGATGTGCTGGGGTCCTTCCCCCGGGCTTCCGAAGCGACTTGTCCAAAACCCCTCCAATCCGGGCTGACCTGGTCGGCCATGCGTCCACATGCTGGTACGAAGAGGAAAGCACCCCTTCCCACCTGCCACCAAATCGCACGCGTTTGACATGCTGGACGCGTGATCAGTTCTGCCGCCGCACCTGCGGTCGTCTTCGACCTGGACGGCACTCTCGTCGACAGCGAGCCGCACTACTACGAGGCGGGCAGGCGCCTGCTCGCCGCACACGGCGTTCCGGGCTTCACCTGGGCCGAGCACGCGCGGTTCATCGGAATCGGGACCCGGGAGACCCTCGCCGCACTCCGCCGCGAACACGGGCTCACCGCATCCGTGGACACACTGCTGGCCGAGAAGAACCGCCTGTATCTCCAGTCGGTGCGCTCCGGCACCGAGGTGTTCCCCGAGATGCGAAAGCTCGTGGAACACCTGCATGCCTGCGGGCATCCGCTGGCCGTGGCCTCCGGATCGTCGCGCGGCGCCATCGACGCGGTACTCGGAGCGACCAGCCTGGATGAGCTGCTTCCGCTCCGAGTGTCGGCGGAGGAGGTGCCGCATGGCAAGCCCCGGCCGGATGTCTTCCTGGAGGCGGCCCGCAGACTGGGCGTCTCCCCCGCGGACTGCGTGGCCGTCGAGGACGCCCCGGCGGGCGCCGAGGCGGCCCGGCGGGCGGGAATGCGGTGCGTCGCGCTGCCGTACCTGGCCGAGCAGGCCGCCGATCCGGGGTTCGCGGGCGCGGGCCTGCTGGTCCCCGGCGGTCAGCGCGAGTGCGACGCGCAGCAGATCTACGACTGGATGGTCGGGCGCCCTGCCGCCTCCCGGCCGCCCTCGGGCGGCCCGCAGCGGGCGTGACGGCGCGGACCGGACCGCACGGGGCAGGCAGCGCCGGCCCGGGACGCCCGGAATGCAGAACTTCGCACCCGGGGCGCATGGGCTGGAGGGGCCGAGCCGGTGCGCACGGGAGTGGGAGCGCCGAGCCGGAGCACGGGCGGAAGGGCGCGGACGGCGGTCGGGGTTCCCGCCGTCCGTGGATCCGCCACGTCCGCACCGCGCGCGGAAGCCGGCCCGGGCGGGACCGGCCGCGCGGGTGTCAGCCGCCCGTGGGCCGGACGGTGTTCATGATCTTCTTGATGTCGTCGGCGTTCAGCGCATCGGGCACGCCCTGGTCCGCGTAGATCACCCAGCCGTGCATGGTGCCGTCGGGGAGCTTCTGCGCGATGCTGTGCACGACGGCCTTCGGCGGCACGCACGCGCTCGGCCGGTTGGTGACGGTGACCTGGGCGGTCGCCGTGTAGCCCTCGATGCCGCCGTGCTTCCACGGCTTCGCCTGGCTGACCTCGATCTTGGGCTTGTGGTCCTTCCCGCCGTACGCGGCGAAGCCCCAGTTGCCGGCCCAGTTGCGGGCGTTCTCCTGGAGGGAGCCCTCCTTGCCGCCGCCGGTGGTACCGACGGTGGCAAGCTGCCCCTTGCTCGCCTGGCCGATCGCATCGGGGTTGGGGTTGGAGCCGCAACCGCCCTCGCGGTAGTTGGCCGCCGCTGTCATGACGACGATCGGCTTGCCGTCCTTGTCCGTGTAGGAGAGGGCCGTCCCCTTGTCCAGGACCTTCCACTTCTCGGCCTTGGCGGGCACGTCGTAGCGGAAGTGGTGCTTCTGCGAGGACTGGGTCTGCCAGCCCTCGACCATCGGCTCGTCGCCCGCGGGGGCCGCCGGGTCGGAGGACTGCGAGGCCCGCTCCGAGGGGCTCTTCGAGGCGGCGGACTCCTTGTCACCGCCCTTGCCGGCGTCGTCGTTGCACCCGCTCAACGCGACGGCCAGTCCCATTCCGAGGGCCGCGACCAGGGTCCTCTTCCTCCGGTGAACCGGTGCTGCCGCCGGGGTGGGCTGCGGATGCTGAGCGGTGGACTGCGGGGCCTTTGACTGATACATGATCAACACTCTAGGCGCATCGCACTGCTGCTCGGGCACCGGATGGACCTCCCTTACGAGACGCATACCGGCCCGTGACACGGCGCGCAAATCCGTCCCCGGACAAGGACGCCGGCCCCGGGCGACCACAACGCCCGCCAGATTCCGGAAACCGTTACGGAACACCCGACCGGCGGACCGCGAAGAGGCCCGGGGGCCGAGCGCGGGCAGCGCCAACCCCCCGCACACAGCCCTCCGTCGCCGCCGTCCGCAGCCGTTTTGGATCGCCTCCGGATCCTCAATACGATCTGGCGATGATCACCAGAAGACGGCTTGTGACCGGGGCGTGCGCCCTGCTCATGGCCCTGCCCCTCGGGCTCCTCCCGACCGGCACCGCGAGCGCCGAGCCCGCGTCGGACGAGAACGCCCCCAAAGTCGAGTTGACGCTCGATGTCAGCGGCTCCATGCGGAAGCGCGACATCGACGGCAGATCCCGGATGGCCGCCGCCAAGCAGGCGTTCAACGAAGTCATCGACGCGGTACCGGACGAGGTCCAGCTCGGTATCCGGACGCTGGGCGCCCGCTACCGCGGTGACGACCGGAAGGAAGGCTGCAAGGACACCCACCAGCTCTACCGGATCGGCCCGCTGGACCGCACCGAGGCGAAGACCTCCGTGGCGACGCTCGCGCCCACCGGCTGGACGCCCATCGGCCCGGCGCTGCGCGCCGCGGCCGACGACCTGGAGGGCGGCGAGGGTTCCCGCCGCATCGTCCTCATCACCGACGGCGAGGACACCTGCGCGCCGCTCGACCCCTGCGTGGTGGCGCGCGAGATCGCCGCGAAGGGCATCAACCTGACCGTGGACACGCTCGGCCTGGTCCCCGACGCCAAGACCCGCGAGCAGCTCAGCTGCATCGCGGAGGCCACCGGAGGCACCTACACCTCCGTCCGGCACACCGAGGAACTCACCGACCGGGTGAACCAGTTGGTCGACCGCACGGCCGACCCCGTCGCCGTCCCCCGGCCGACCGAAGGCTCCCGGACGTGCTCCCAGGCGCCGAAGCTGCGCCCGGGCCTGTACACCGACCGCGAGAAGTTCGGTCAGCACCGCTTCTACCGGGTCGAGGTCCCGCCCGGCAAGGAGCTGCGCGCCTCGGTGAGCATCGGGGCCGACCGGGCCGTCCACAACGACTACGGCGTTCTGCTCCGCGCCGTCACGGTCCACGGCCGGGAGATCGTCCGCGGTTCCGAGGCCGGCGACGGGCGCACCGACCTGATATCCACCGGCCTGCGCTATCCCAAGATGCCCGCCGACGAGGACGAGGCGCCTGCGGAGACCGTGTGCCTCCAGGTCAGCAACTCCTTCTCGGCGCCCGCCTCGGTCAAGACCGAGCCCGGGCTGCCCCTGGAGCTGACCGTCGACCTGGTGGAGAGCCCGCACGAGGCGGCCGACGTCGCCTCCTTCGGCCTGGGCCGCGGCTGGTGGATGCTGGGCGCCCTCACGCTCTCCGGGCTGCTGGCCGGTCTGCTGTGGGGCTGGCTCTCCCGCTGGCGCAACCCCGTCAGGAGGGGCCACTGATGCGTATCATCCGCACCCTGGCAAGCGCGGCGCTGGCCTGCGCGGCACTGTTCGCGGGAACGGGCGGCGCGGCGGCGGACACCGCCTCGCCCGACGCCGAGGACGGCAACTCCGGGCCGACCCGGGCCGGCACCGGCTTCCGTGATGCCGCAGCCGTCCCGCCGGGCCGATCGGCCACCGCGAACGCGTCCAGCGGCGACTACCTGTACTGGGTCTTCCCCCTCGACACCGGGCAGCGCGCCACCTTCAAGGCCGAGGTGGAGCTGCCCGAGCAGTCCGCCCGGCACGGCGACTCGACCTGGCGCATCGACGTGTACGACGGGCTGCGCCGCCGACAGCCCTGCATGTACGGCATGCAGAGCAGAGTGGCCACCGGGGAGACCGCGTCGGTCGAGCTGTCCTGCACCCTGCGTCCGGTCCGTTCGCTGACCGATCCGTGGTCGGCGCACCCGCTGCCGGGCAGCTACTACCTGCGGCTGACCGCCGTGGACGCCCCCGAGAAGGATCTCGGCCTGCCTATACGGGCACAGGTCGAGGCCGTCACCAAGGACGCCGGCGGTGCCCACGCGGTCGACGGGTCCCTGTCCACCCCCCTGACCCCGGGGGTATCCGCGACAGACGGCAAGGACGCGGAAGACGGCGAGGAAAGCGCAAGCCCCGAAGCGCAACAGGGCCCGGCAGCCGTCGAGCCGGAGGACGGCTGGTCCTCCGGCCGCTGGTCCGACCGCTGGATCTGGACCGTCGCGGGAGGTGTCCTGGCCGCCCTCGGCACCCTGGGCGGCTACGCCCTCGCCCGCGGTCCGGGACGCCCCTCCCGGATGCCACCGGGCGCCTGACCGAGCGGGCCCGATACGTGCTCCGGGCGGCGGATGCACCCCCGCCGCCCGGAGCACGTCGTTGCGGCGCGGGCGGCTACTCTTCGCCCCCTCCCATCCGGCGCAGCCGGTCGGGACGGACAAGGACCAGCCCTCTGCGGCTGGTGCGGACGATGTCCCGTTCCCGCAAGCTCTTGAGCAGCCTGGCCACGGCCTCACGGGAGGCTCCGACGGCGCCTGCCAACTCGTGCTGGCTCAGCCCGGCGGTCAGGCGGACTCCCTCCGCTTCCTCTACCCCATGGGTTCTCGACAGCTCCAGCAGCAGAAGTGCCAGCCGCTCACGCACCCCGAGCGCGCCCTGCTCCACGCGCCGCCGGTCACTGGCCCTGGTCCGGTCCCCGATCAGAGTCAACAGGTGGAGCGCCGTGGCGGGGAACCCCGCCAGGTGGGTGAGAAATAGACTGCGATCGATCGTGACGGCCTCGACCCGTCCGAGTGCGGCGACCGTCGCCGAGCGCGGGCGGCCGCTGACCGCGGATGCCTCACCGACCACGTCGCCCGGCCCTCGCAGTGCGAGCAGAGCCTCGTATCCGTTGGCAGCGGAATGGGTGACCTTCGTCCACCCTTCGAGGATGATCACCACGTGGGTGGACGGTTCGTCCTGGTGCACCAGCACCGCCTGCGGTCCGTACGTCATGGGCCAACCCAGTTCCAGCAGCGCGACCCGCTCCTGGGTTTCCAGACGGGCGAGGAACGGGACTTGGTCGTCCAGCCTGCCTGCCCGAGACGGCACCACCGCTCCGGGAATCGTGGGACCGCTCTCCGATCTCCGCCGTTCCGGTACCGAACCGGTCGAACCGTCGGTGTCCACCAGCACTCCCCCAAGGCCAGGCGACTCCACTCTCCTTCGGCAAAGCCTTCCCCGCGCTCCGGGGCTCCAGCCTAGGACACGTGGCCCAGCTCTGTGGGCACGCCGGGGCCGCTGCTACCCGCCCCGCGCACCACACGGCACTGTCTCAGCGCCCGTTCAGGTACGGCGCAAGGTGGTGCAGACGGGTGAAGTAATCGGGATGAGAGGACAGGAGCCGTCCCGAAAAGCTCTGCTCACGACCGTATGCCGAGGTCCCCTTGCCCGCTGCAGCGGTCCGGCCGCAGCCGGACAGAGCCGGAGCCGTCACCCGTCCGCTGGCTGCTTCCGCTGTGTGCATCATGTGCAGCACTTCGGCAAGCGGCGGCCCGAACCCGACCGCCGCCGCGTGACGATCGGCCCGTAGCTCGGCTCGCCGCGCCACCGCGGCCAGCAGATAGGGGGCGACAACCAGCGCCAGAACAATGAACCAGAAGGACAGCACGATCAACGCCAGGCAGATGCCCACCACAAGGAGAAGCGCTGCCGTCGCACAGCCCATGCGCCCGGGACGGAGCAGGGCAACCAGCCGGACGAATCTCCGCGCGGCCGCCCACGCGAGGCGTCCCGGAAGCGCATACCACTGCCCCAGAAGCGACGACCACGCGTGACCGCGCACATGGTGACCCAGCTCATGAGCGAGAACGGCGGCCATCTGACCGTCCGAGAGATGGTCCAACGAGAAGCGGGTGACCCCCACGATATGCCCCGCTGCTGCCAAGGCGTTGAGATGATCGCTGTCCTCGATCCACAGCTCGTAGGCGCGGCCCTCGACACCGGCCCGAGCGCTCACTTCCCGCCACAGCGGCTCGAGCCGGGCCCGTTCGCGCGGTGTCGGGTGGCGGAGCTTCAACAGATGACGGGCCACGGCCCGTTCGGTCGGACGGTGGAACGCCATGGCACCCGAGGCGATCCACATGAGGATTCCCGTCCACTCCATCGCAGGCAGCAGGGCAGCGGAGAGTACCGCCACGATCCCCAGGCTCGCGAGTGACGAGGGCAGGCACAGCAGGAGTTGCCCCACAGCGGTGGCATCGATTGCCCGCTGCCGCTTGGCGAGGTGCACACGTCCGCGGCGACGCAGGTCCTCGTGCGACGCGCGCTCGCTGTCCCCGGGAGCCGACCGGACTTCGGGGCCGCCGGGTGACTGGCCGTCCCCGGTCGATCCGGGCTCGCCCGGATATGATGGTGGGGGCGGCATCGTCCGGGTGACGTGGTGGGGTCCTTGGGGATCAGCGTCCGAGGGAGCGGAGTACCGCGCAGCAGCGGGGCGGGGAGCGCGTCCGGGGCGGGCAGGATCGGGAGGAGTGGTCATGGAAACTTCCTGTCTGGACAGACGGCCTCAGATGGCGAGGTGGGGGACAGCCCGGCGCGGGTTGTTCAGCCGACGAACTGCGCGAGAACCAGGAGCGTGACTCCTGCGCAGTAGGCACCCAGACCCCCGCGGATCCACCGGTGTTTGGCTCCGACGATGCGGCTGTTCTGGGCGAGGGCGTCGAGCACGCCGTCGTCCGGGCGCGATTCAGTGACGGCGAGCGCCTCAGCCAGCCGACCGTGCTCCGTGGCCCGGCGGATGTCGTCGAAGTAGGTCAAGGGCCGTCCGGGCGACCACCGACTGGTGCCGTACCGGGGCAGGACGGCGAGGAGCAGGCATCCCAGTGCTCCAGCCAGAGCGGCCATAGCAGACCACGACAGCACGTTCCCGGCATTCGAAAGCCGCGACAGGGGGCCGCCGCAGGCTGTGAGCAGGCCACCCAGCAGAGTCATCGTCATACTCATGACGCCCAGCAGCAGCGACGCTTTGTTGTCTGCGTACGCGGTCTCGGATCGTAATTGCGCCAGCAGACGAGTCCCCTCGCAGGCGGTGTCGGCTCCGGTGCGACCAGTGCTCATCGCTCCCCCTCAGCATGGGAGGCCGGGGCTCCGCCTGCCTGCTCACGAGGAGGCAGGCAGCTCTCGGCGGCCCCGGACCAGGACAGCGGATCCGGTGCGAAGGGCGCTGGGACGGCGTCAGGCAGGTTGCGGGCGAGGAGTTGCTCCACGATCCCCACGGCCTGCCTGTTCAGACCAGCCCGCTGATAGTCCTCCGGGGTGCCTTCCTTCAACACTCGCAGAGCGGCCTCGGACTGGTTGCGGATCAGGTCCAGCTGGTCCTTGCGCAGGTTCTCCATCACGAGCCGGGAGTCCTCCGGGTGCTGCGCCAGGTGCAGGGCCCACATCGCCACGCCGCCCTGCTGCAGGTAGGACTCGTAACAGTCGATCTTGGCCGTCTCCAGTTCCCTGGCCTCTTCCTGTTGGCGCCCCTCGAGCATGAGCAGTTCGTGCTCGTACCGCGCCTGTTCCTTGTTCCGCTCCGCCTTGAGCCGGTCTTCCCGCATCGCCATGTCGTGCGACTGGCCCAGCTCGGTGTCGGCGTACCGCATGCGGCGCAGTTCCTGCTGGTGGGCGACCGCGGCATCGTCCGGCCTGACCCGCGTCGCGTACGAAGTGCGCAACCCGACGTCCTCTCCCAGCTCGCCCGCCCTCGCGAGCACTCGGCACACCGCGGATTCGGCCTCCTTGCTCCGGTCGATCGGGTAGCCGCGACTCACCGGATACATCAGCCGCTGCAGTCTGCGTTTCAGGAAGGCGGGCACATCCCGCTCTCCGCTGGCCACGAACTGCTGCGGCCCGGAGACCTGCCAGGTGAGATCCACTTCGGCGGAGAAGTCGAAAGCGTCGTTGTCGCTCGGCAGCGACAGCGACGCGGTGAAGGTGTGCACCCCCGTGTCGACTTCGTAGACGGCGGTGTACGGGCTGGCAGCGAACAACGAGCGCCTCGGCCGGTGGGGCGGCAGATAGACATCGAACCCGCCTTTGTCCGTGGTGAAGACCAGTGCGTTGTCGATTCGGCTGTAGCTTCTGCGGTGGTCGTAGCGGGACAGCTGACGCACGATCAGCACCGGGTCGGCCAGCTCGGTGTGCCGGTCGGCTCCTTGGTCCCAGTCAGGTGCGCGGCGCAGGTCGGCCATCATTCGTCTCCTCACTCGATGGTGATCCGCGGCTTCGTTCCCGCAGCCACGGAGGGGAACCCGGGGTCTCAGACCACCGACATCAGACGCTCGGCAACGGCGGGAACGGCGCCTCGGCAACCGTCGCGCAGCGTCTCCAGCATGTGCGCGAGGCGCTTGCGGTCCTCGGCTGAGCCGACGAGAGCAGGAAGCAGCGTCGCCAGTTCCTCTTCGGCCTGCGGATCGGCTCCCGCTTCCCTGACCCAACCGGCCAGTGCCCTCAACGCGTCGGTGGTGTAACGCAGATCACTCAAGGCAGTCCGCCACAACAACAACAAACGCTCCGCGTCCGCGCCACCCCAGTCTCCGTCCGTGGCCGCCGAGGTGGCCTCGGCGTACCATCGCAGCAGCATTCTGCTGTCGCCACGTGTGCATGCCATGACGAAAGCCTGGAGCGCCAGCCGGTGGTCCGACCCTCCGTCCCCGAGAAGTTGAAGCAGTCCCCGCAGCACCCGACTGCGCACCGGCGCCGACTCGTCGCTCAGCAACAATGCGGCCGACTCGGCGATGTGCTCCGCCTCCTGCTCCTCCTCTCCGGTGCGAGCAGCTTCGGCCAGTGCCCTCAGCGCCTCGTCGGGCATCCTCGGACCCACCAGGGCATAGGCCCGGATGGCTGTCCAGCGATGCCTCGCCTCGGCCCCCTCCTCGCACCAGGAGCGCAGGATCTGCGAAATGTTCGGCGCGTCGAGGGCGTGTGCCATCGCCAGAGCGTTGGCAGCGACGAGGCAGTCGCGGTAGCGCCTCGATTTCGCCCAGTCCTCGATCAGCAGCGCCATGGCCGACGGCAGATCGGCCTGGGCGAGTACCGCGGCCGTCACCGCCGCGCGGGCACGCACCAACGGCCGTCCGTCCTGGGCGAGCCGCCGGAGCCACTCGAGAAGAGCGGGGCGCGCGGAGGGGTGACTCGTCCAGACCTCCCGAAGGACCTCGCCGGCAGTTCTGGGCTCCTGGAAACGGGCCATGCGCTGCCGCACCGGACCCCACTCGGTGTGCTCCTTCTGCCAGTACTCGATGGCACGGGCCAGACGCAGACGCTTCGTGATGGACGTGCCGAAGATACCGACCCGCGGCTCGCGTCCGGCGTCCTCGGTTCGCTGGAACTGCGCGAACAGCGCGTCGCTCAGCTCTGCGGTCAGTGCGTAGGCGGCCTCGTCGAACGCCGCGAGGGAGATGAGGAACGCCTTGTCCCTGAGTTGGGTCTCCTCGTCCCCGAACCACTCCTGGACCTGTTCCCGGACCAGCCCCGTGCCGACCTCCGCGAGTTGCTCCGGCGTCACGGCACCCTCCACGTGCGCGCTGAGGACCTTCGCGAACGCCGCCGCCTCCCGTAGCTGATGGCCTTCCCTGCCGAGGAACTCCCGGGAGGGTCGCAGGGCAAGCAGTTCCGACTCCTTGCGCGAGTTCTGCACCCGGGCATGCAGATGCGAGCGGAGCACGGCCTGGGGTGACGGCGGTTGCCATTCGACGGCAGACACACCTTGCAGGGAGGCGAACAGGTCGACGGTGATGACCAGGTAGGCGTCCTTCTCGCGGAGCGTTTCCCGCACGGCCCACAGGTCGATGTCGCGCAGCGGGTTCTCCCTGTTCGTCGCCAGGTCGCTGATGAGGTAGCCAAGTGAATCGCCGTTCAGTTCGTCCTTGACAGCGGTCGGACGTGTGTTGGGGTCGACGGCGCGTACGGGCACGGCACCGAGGGCACGCAGCAGCATCAGGCCTGCGCTGCGACGGCCGGAGAAAGGGGCACCGGACAGCACGAGGACCCGCTCCTCGCGCAGCCGGTCGCGGAGGGGGTGTACCAGTTCCTCGTATCCGGCGAATACCTCAGCCAGCTGGTCGATCTCCTCGGGCGGGATGTTCCCGGAGGTGTGCGTGGCGGTGCCGAACCGGTAGTGGTGCTCGACCTTCGTGCCCAGGACAACGTCGCCAGTGACGCTGCCTCCGCTGACCCCGGTCTGAGCACCTCCGACCAGGCTGCCGCTCACGGCCTTCGGTACGTGCTCGTACAACTCGCGCCGGGCGGACCAGGGATCCTGTGGGCGGTCGTCTGCCGCCTCGACGTTCTCCTCGCCGTTCTGCTCGGGCCCGTCGGTCTTCAAGACGTCGTCGTCCTGCGGCCGCTCTCCCCTCCTGTCCCCGGCGTTCTCGCTCATGACTGGCCGCTCCGGCCCTCGCGCCGGACGCTCCCCAGAACCACATCGCCGGTGACCCGGCCTCCGCTGACCCCGGTCTGGTCGCCGAGGACCTGGCTGCCACCGAAGGACGCGTTCGCGCCGCTGAACGTGACGGCCACCCCCCGGTCGGTAGGCGCTGCGGCAGAAGTCGGAGCCTGTCCGCCGGCGGCACCCGACGCAACGACGTCGCTGCTTTCCGGCGACGCAGCTCCCGGGACAGGAACAGGGGCGGCTGACAGAAGTGGACCGTGCAACCACAGGTCGAGCCGGTCCTTCTTCACGGCGACCGCGGCGTGATGGAACTGCTCCGGGCGCAGGCCGCGGTGCCCGTGGCGCACCACACCTTCGTAGACGGAGGGTGACACGCCCAGCACACAGTCCGATTCCCGCCTCGCGAGCGCTTCGCGCAGAACGTCGGCGTCGAGCAGTCGGCACGATTGATTGAGGTCGTGGCCGACGAGTCCGCCGACCGTGCCGTGCTTCGGATCCAGAGCGACCTCTCCCGCGGCCAACACCATCCGCAGCCGCATCTGCGCACTGCTCGATGCCAGCCGGTTGTACTGGCACAGCACATCGGGAGTACTCGTCAGCAGAGCTCTCAGCAGTGCGGTCTTCGGGATGTCAGCGCTGACCAGAACGATCAGGCCGTCTCCGCGGTCCTCGCGGTACTGCATGTTCCGCTCGACACCCGCCTCGGCCAGGGTGTCCTCGACCACATTGTGCAATTCCCGGCGCAGGCAGGCCTGCGCCACATCGTCCCGTCGGCTGAAGTCCTCGATGTCCAGCAGCAGGATGGTGCGGTTGACGGGTTCTGTCAGGGCCAGAGTCATGCGTGCCTCTCGGACGATCGGGCTCGGTCCGGAGCACTATCCCGCGGGGGTCTGACAGCGCAGAAGGAACAGCTGCACACAGGGTCTGTAACCGATGACACACAACGCCCCATGCTGAGCTCGCTGTTGGCCTGGCCTCCACACAGTGCCCGGTTGCCGCAGCCGGGTTGCTCGTTAGGGTGATACCCCGGCGGCCAGCCCCCGGGCCGTCGGGCAGCCCGAGCCGCGCGAGCGCACGGGAAGCGTCCGGCAGGGCGCGGGCCGAGGGGGCCCGGACGGAGCCGTGCCGGCCAGGAGGGGATACCGGGGGCGGTTGCGGTCGCCCGGTCGCCGGGGAAGAGCCGGGCCGGCGGGGCGCAGACGAGGGGCCCGGCACCACGGCCGGGCCGACAGAGTGTGGGGGGCGACGATGCATCGGCTGGACGGAGCAGGCCCGGCACCCGGCCCGGCCCGGTACGGGCCCACCGGATCCGGAGTCCGGCTCGGCCCGTCCGCGCGGCCCGCGGAGGCCGGCGGTCCGGACCGTGTGTGCGGGCGGACAGTTCGGGCGGTGCCTGGTCGCCGCAGCGCGGCGCGGCACGGGGGAGAGCCAGGCGTCTCGACGGACAGGCAGGTCGCCGCCGCGGGCCGGACCGGCGCGGTGGGCGGGTGACCGGGCGGGCGGCGCCCGCGCTGCTGGCTTCCCCGCTGCGCGCGGCGTTCGGGCCTGTCGCGGCTCTCGCCGCGTTGGTGGTCGCCGTGCTCGGATTCCGGTACGCCGGGGAGAACGGGCCTGGCGAGGTGGAGGCGCGGGTCCGGGCGGAGTTCGAAGGGGTGGGGTCGCCGTGGCGACAACTCGCCGTGGCCACGGACTTCCTGGGAGAGCCCGCGGGGGCGGCGGCGCTGATCGCGGCAGCGGTGACGGGCTGCCTGCTGCTCCGGTGGTTTCGCGCGGCGGTGCTCACGGTGGCCGGGACCGGGCTGGCCGTGGGGGCGACGACGCTGCTCAAGCATCTGGTGGGACGCACCATCAACGGCGGGTATCTGTCCTACCCGAGCGGGCACACCGCCTTCGCCACCGCACTGGCCCTGGCCGTGGCGCTGCCGGCAGCCGGCCGGCTCGGCCTGGGCAGGACGGCCGGCCCGCTCCTGGTGTTCGCCGCGGCGCTGGCCGGCGGTGCTGCCATGGGCTGGGCACAGGTTGCCCTGGGGGCGCACTACCCGACCGACGCGCTCGGCGGCTGGTGCACCGCGCTGGCGGTGACACCGGCGACCGCCCTGCTGATCGACCGTGCGGCCGGCCGACGGGCCATCCGCACGGACCGGGCCGCTCCGCCGGGTCCGAGGTGACGCTACGTCAGGACGAGCGGCTGAACACAGGCTGCACGGGCCGTCCGCCCAGCCAGGGGGTGGGGTCGGCGGCGTCGAGCGCCTTCCGGTACACCGCGCAGGCCCCGGCCACCACCTCGACGGTGCGGTCGATGTCGGCCTCCTCGAGTGCGCTGCTCACCACGAACGACGGGGCCAGCACTCCGCCCGCGAGCAGGTGCCGCAGGAAGAGGGTGCGGTACTCCTGCGAGGGCTGCCGGTTCTCGTCCAGGGTGGCGAACACCAGGTTGCTGGCCCGGCCCCGGACGACGAGGTGGTCGCCGACGCCCGTGCTCGCGGCGGCCTCGCGGACACCGGCGGCCAGCCGCTCCCCGAGGGCGTGCAGCCGTGCGGTGATGCCTTCCTCGACGTAGGTGGTGAGCACGGCCTGCGCGGCGGACAGGGCGTGCGTCTCCGCACCGTGCGTGGTGGACAGGAGGAACACGCGGTCGCCGGGGTGCCGCAGTCCGCCTCGCTCCATCAGCTCGCGGCGCCCGGCCAGCGCGGAGACGGCGAACCCGTTGCCCAGCGCCTTGCCGAACGTGGAGAGGTCGGGGACCACGCCGTACAGGCCCTGGGCTCCCGCCTCCGACCAGCGGAGGCCGGTGATCATCTCGTCGAAGACCAGTACGCAGCCGTGCCGGTCGGCCAGTTCGCGCAGACCGGCGAGGTATCCGGGTGGGGGCTCGGTGTGGGCCGCGGGTTCGAGGATCAGACAGGCGACCTCGCCCCGGTAGCGGGTGAGCAGCTCCTGGGTGGCGGCCAGGTCGCCGTAGGGAAAGGACAGGGTGAGTTCGGTGGTCGCCTCCGGAACCCCGGCGGACATCGGTGTGGTGCCGATGAACCAGTCGTCGGTGGAGAAGAACGGGTGGTCGCCGCAGAGGGCCACCCGCTCGCGCCCGGTGGCGGCGCGTGCGAGGCGCACCGCGGCCGTGGTGGCGTCGGAGCCGTTCTTGGCGAACTTCACCATGTCGGCGGTCGGCACCGTGGCCAGGAAGCGCTCCGCCGTCTCGACTTCCACGACGGACGGCCGGACGAAGTTGCTTCCGCGGTCGAGTTCCCTCCGCACCGCCTCCAGCACGCGCGGATGTGCGTGACCGAGACTGACCGAACGCAGGCCGGAGCCGTACTCGATGTAGCGGTTGCCGTCCAGGTCCCACACATGGGCACCGCGACCGTGGCTGATGACCGGGGCGAGGTCGGCGGGGTACTGGTCGTCGCCCTTGGCGTAGGTGTGCGCACCGCCGGGGATCAGGGCGTGCAGCCGCTCGTTCGCCGCCCGCGACCGGGGGAGGAAGAACTCTTCGCTGTCCGCCGCGGCTTCGAGGGCCGCGGCCGCGCTGTCGGAGCGCTCGGGGCTTTCGGTGTCCATGTCGGGCCTCACCTCTCCCTGTGCTTCAGGACCTCGGCGAGGCTCGGCGCCTCCCGGTCCCGCCGGGACATCGATGTGACCGGCAGCGGCCAGCCGATGGCGAGCTCCGGGTCGTCGAAGGCGATCGTCACGTCCTCCGCCGGATCGTGCGGGCGGTCGATCCGGTAGGAGGTGTCGGCGGTGTCGCTCAGCGCCTGGAAGCCGTGCGCGCATCCCGCCGGGAGGTACAGGGTCGTCTGCGTCTCGCCGGACAGCTCGAAGGAGGCCACGTTGCGGTGGGTCGGCGAGTGCGGCCGCAGGTCCACGACGACGTCGAAGATCTGTCCGTAGGAGCACCGCACCAGCTTGGCCTCGCCGTCGCCGGAGCGCAGGTGCAGGCCGCGCAGCACGCCCCGCACCGAGCGGGACACGCTGTCCTGGACAAAGGCGTCCGGGTCGAGGCCCACCGAGCGGATCACGTCGGCGTCGAAAGTGCGGCAGAAGAAGCCGCGTTCGTCGGCGTATGGCGTCGGCTCGAACAGGTATGCGCCGGCGATCGCCGGGACGTGGGTCGCCTTCATGGAGTCTCCTGCCGGGTGCGGGCGTGCGGATGGTCGTTCGCCGGGAACAGGGTGGCCGTCAAGGCCTCGAACTGGTCCCGGAGTTGCCGGGCGGTGAGCCGGTTGCGTTCGGCGAGGGTCCGGCGCAGCCCGACCGATCGCCTCTCCAGCGCGCGGAACTGCTCCAGCAGCCGGTCGGCATCGACCTCGCGGGCCGGGTGGCAGTACGCGCCCAGCCCCATCCGGGCCAGGAGCGCGTCGCTCTTGGCCGCGTAGCTGAGAGCGAGCGTCGGGGTGCCGGCCTTCAGCGCGCAGACCAGGTTGTGGTACCGGGTCGCCACCACGATGTCGGCAGCTGCGGCCTCCGCCATCAGGTCGGCCAGCGAGGTCGCCTCCGCGGCGTCGACCAGCGGCGAGTCCACCGCTTCGCGGATCGCGTCGACCACCCGGGCGTCGCACTCGTCGCCGGTGAGCAGCCGGACCGGCCTGCCCTCCTCGACCAGCGCGCGCACGAACCGGGTTGTTCCGTCGAGGTAGCGGCGGTGGATCTCCTCGGCGCGGGCGCGGTCGTCGTTGCCGCCGTGGAAGTCCATGACGCCGACGCAGACCAGGCCGGGCGGGCCGGATCCACGGCCGGCCGCTGGTGCCGGCAGGGCGAACGCGAGGTCCGGGTGGACCTCGTCGCGCGTGGTGTCCACACCCATCTCCCGCATCGCGTCCCGGGACAGCTCGTCCCGGTATGACCGGTGGGCGGCCAGCCGCGCCGACCAGCTCACCAGTGCCCGGGTCACCCGGTCGCCGATCGCGGCGGCGCCGACACCGACCAGCGCGACCTTGGTGCCGCACAGCCGCCCGGAGGCGCAGAGCAGGAACAGCGCATACGGGAAGCCCCACGGCCGCAGCGGCAGCGTGGCCTCCAGAACGCCCATGCCCGGCACGATCACCACGTCGTGCCGGCGCACCCAGGCGGCCGTGCGGACCACGTCGACGAGCTTGCCCAGCCCCTTGCCCGCGATCGAGCGCGCCCGGGACGCGGTGCGGTACTCCCCGCGGTACCAGTGCAGCCGCGTCGCGGGAATCCCGTACCGGGCCGCGACGGTCTCGGGCCCGCCGCACAGCGCGTCCACAACCGCCTCCGGGTGCTCGGCGCGCAGGTAGGCGAGCACGGCCTCCAGCGATCCGTCGTTGCCCAGATTGCCGGAGCCGAGCAGTCCGAACAGCCCGACGCGTGGGGAAGTTGTCATGTCCGTCGCCCTTCGCGGCCTGCGACGAGGTCGTCGACGGAGACGGTGAGCCCGGCCGCCGTCCCGACCGGGGCGCGATCCTCGACCCGCTCGCCGGCGCCCGGCCGGACCCGGCTGGTCAGCCACGCGGCCAGGTGCCGGTAGCAGGCGCGCCGGTCGGCCGCGGACAGCGGCGCCCGCCGGATCGCCGAGGCGAAGCCCGCGACGTACTCGGCCAGCAGCCGGGGCGTCGGGTGCAGCGGGCCCGCCCGTCGCGGGTCCAGATTGACGCACCGGGAGCGTTTGGAGGGGTTCGCGCGCTCGGCACGGGTGGGGTGGTCGCGGCGGAAGTACAGGAGCTGAGGCACCTGGTGGAAGGGCCCGTGCAGGACGATCTCGGCGACGAACGTCCGGTCCGCGTGGTGATAGCTGTCGTGCGGCCTCACCCGGCGCAGCATGTCGGCGCGCATCACTCCGTAGAAGTCGTCGCCACCGGGCTCGAACAGGAAACTGCGGAAGCGCTCCGGTGCGTGCGGCGAGTCGGTGGCGAGACCGTACTCGTAGGGGACCTTCACCTGTCCTTCGCCGTCGATGACCGCCTGGCCGGAGTGCGCCAGGACCACGTCCGGCCGCGCGTCCAACGCCTCCACACAACGCCGCAGCAGGTCACGGGCGTAGAGATCGTCGTGCGAGGCCCACTTGAACAGCTCGCCGCGGCACTCGGTGAAGACGTGGTTGTGGTTCGGTGCGGCGCCTATGTTCCGGCGCAGCCGGAGGTAGCGGATGCGTGAGTCCTGCGCGGCGTACTTGCGGCAGATGTCCTCAGTCCCGTCGGTCGAGGCGTTGTCGGAGACGACCAGTTCGAAGTCCTCGTAGGTCTGGCCGAGCAGCGCGTCGAGCGCCTCGGCGAGGTACTCCTCACCGTTGTACACGGGCAGGCCGATGCTCAGCCGGGGATGCGCGTTCATGGCGTCCTCACTTCGCGGATGGGGTGGTGGTGGCGCTCGCGCAGGGCGGACCGCAGCTGCAGCCACCACACAGCCGAGCCCAGGAGCGTCGCGGCTGCCACGCCCCAGGCGGAGCCGACCGTGCCGGCCGCGGCTGCCCCGCCGAGCCCGCCGCCGACATAGCAGGCGGAGGCGAACAGCTGGCTGCGCAGGCTGCGCCGGGCCGCGGCGAGCGCGCGCAGCCCGGCGGCCGCACCGGTGCCCAGGCCGGCGCCCGCCACGCCGAGCGTGGCGGGCACGATGAGCTCCGCCGCGGCATGCCAGACGTCGCCGAGCACCAGCGCGCCGGCCCGGTCCGGGAGCAGCAGCAGCGCCCCGCCCCACAGCAGTGCGGCGGCGGCCTGCCCGCCGCCCAGCAGGAGGCAGAACGGGCCCAGCCGGTGCGGGGCCCGCCGCAGCACCCGTGCCGCCTCCGCAACGGTGACCAGCGAGAGCCCCATCAGCACGGCGAGGAACGGGCCGAGCAGCAGTTCGGCGCCCCGGATCACACCCACAGCACCGACCCCGGCGATCGCGCCGAGCCCGTACGCCCGCAGCTGGCTCGCGCCGCTGACGCAGGTGTTCTCGACCAGATACCGGTAGCCGAGGTCGCGGTGTTCGCTCAGCCACGCGCGCGCTCCGGTGGGCCGGGGCAGGATGCCGGACTGGAGGCAGCCGTAGGCCGCGGCCACCGCGGCGGACGCGCCCCAGGCGACCACGAAGGCGGCGACGGTGCCCACGCGGGCCGCGCAGACCATGGCCGGGACGAGCGCGACGCCCCACACGAGGTCGTTGACGAACGCTTTGCGGCCGGTGCCCGCGGCGAAGAACGAGTACCGCCAGGCGTCCTGCAGCAGCAGCCCCGGCAGCAGCACGCCGAGGCAGGCGAACGCGGACCCCACCTGCCCGCCGAGCGCCGGTCCGAGTGCCAGGCACACCGCCCCGGCGGCGGCACCGACGCCGAGCGAGGTACCCGAAGCACGGGCCACGGCGCCGCGCCAGGACGCGTCAGGCACACCGCTGAAGCGCACCACGAGCGGGTCGGTTGCCATCCCGCGGGAGACACTGAGGACCACGCCGTAGGTCACCCAGGCCAGGCTGAAGGCGCCGAACGCGGCCAGGCCGAGCGAGCGCGCCACGTAGACGCCCACCGCGAAGTTGGTCATGCTGGAGGCCGCCTGGTCGGCCAGCCCCCAGGAGAGCCGGCCGACCACGGCCCGCCGGGCGGTCGGCCCGGAGCGCCCGGCCGGGGCGGCCGGCTTCGCTGTGCGCTCCCCCTCGGTGCTCATCGGCGTCATACCTTGATCAGCCCTGCGTCGTGCAGGGCGTCGGCCGCGACGGCGACGGTTTCGAACGGCAGCCCGGACCGCTCGGCGATGTCCAGCAGGCTGTGCTCTCCCTCGGAAAGGCTGAGCACCCAGAGCATGGCGAGCTGGGCCTGCTTCGCGTCGCTGCGGCCGCCGAGCGAGTCGTACAGGCCGCGGCGGCCCAGCTGCGGTTCGCCGTGGGGGCTGAGGTTGACGTAGCGCCGGTTGCGGTCCAGCACGGCGAACGCCTCGCGGCAGACGGCGAGTGTGTCGGCCATCGCCTCCGGGGTGACGAAGTCCAGGTTGTCCGCCGAGGTGTGGTACTCGGGGTACCCGGCATACGGGGTCCGGCAGAGCGAGCCCACGCCGAGGTCGAATCCGGGTGAGCAGAACTGCCGCTCGTCGTAGCCGTAGGGGGTGAACTCCGCGATCCGGTGGGGGCGTTCGGAGGTGCGCAGCACGTGTCTCAGCACCCGGTCGATCTCCGCGTCCCCGCGCCTGCTCTGCTTGTACGTCAGTCCGCCCCGGTCACCCGCGCAGGCCAGCACCAGCCCGTGCTCGACCCGTCCCCCGGCTCCCGGCTCCGCCCCTGCCGGGGACGCTCCCTGCACCCGGTCCGCGTAGCGGGCCAGCCATGTGATCGCGCCGATGGTGCCGGGGGCGAACAGGAACCGGTAGGTGTACCACGGTGTGCGCTCCGCCAGCGCGCGGGCCAGGAACGTCGCCACCGCGATACCGGCCAGGTTGTCGTTGGCCAGCGACGGGTGGCACACGTGGCAGGAGACGAGCACCTCGTCGGTGACCTGCCCCGGGACGACGTGCTCGGCGTAGGTGAGGTGGCCGTCGGTGAGTGCGGAGTCGATGCGCACCTCGTACGTGCCGTCCGGCAGGGCGTCCAAGGTGTCCTGGGCCAGGCAGAACCCCCATTCGGGCGCGTAGTAGCTGGTGCGGTAGGGCACCCAGGACGGGTGGTCGGGCAGCGTGTGCAGGTGTTCGCGCAGTTCGGCCAGCGGCATGGTCGCCGACACCGGCACGCTGTAGCCGAGCACGTGCAGGCTGGAGTCGGCGAAGTCGACGACCCGGCGGCCCGTGCTGTCGGCGATGTACGCCTCCCGGATGTTCCACTCCTGCGGCACCGTCCAGTCGAGTACCCGGGTGCCGGTGGGCACCTCGTGCACCTGCAGCGGGAGATACTCGCCGACGATCTCCAGGGTGGCGCGCACACCGTCGCCGGTGATGCTCCGGCAGAGCGGATACAGCCGCTCCACCAGGTTGTACATCTCGTCACCGACGGCGGTCACCGGCGCCTCCGCAGGGTTTCGTCGACGGCTCCGGCCTCGGACGCGGCACGCAGCACGGCCAGCCGGGTGAAGCGGTGTTCGAAGTCCTCCCGGGTCAGCCCGTGCTCCCGGTAGGCGTCGGCGAGTTCGAGGGCGCCCTGCTTCACCGTCCACGCGCACTCGAAGCCGGGCACCGCGCCACGGAACCGGGAGAAGTCCACCCGGTAGGACCGCGGGTCGGCACCGGTCTCCCCGGTGATGACCACGCGCGAGCCGGGCACCGCGGCGGCGACCTCCTCGGCGATCTCGGCGACCGTGACGTTGTTGGTCTCGCTGCCGATGTTGAAGGCCCGGTCGTGCACCGCCTCCCGCGGCGCGGTCAGCGCGGCCGCGAAGGCCCGTGCGATGTCGGCGGCGTGCACGAGCGGGCGCCAGGGCGTGCCGTCGGAGAGCACCAGCACCTCGCCGGACAGCAGCGCGTGGCCCACCAGGTTGTTCAGGACGATGTCGGCGCGCAGCCGGGGCGAGTAGCCGAAGGCGGTGGCGTTGCGCATGTACACCGGGCTGAAGTCGTCGTCGGCCAAGGCGTGCAGGTCATCCTCCACCCGTACCTTGGACTCGGCGTAGGGGGTCACCGGGCGCAGCGGGGCGTCCTCGGCCACCAGTTCGTCACCGCCGGCGGCGCCGTAGACCGAACAGGTCGAGGCGTACAGGAAGCGCCGCACCCCGGCCTCGCGGGCCAGCCGGGCCAGCCGCACCGAAGCGCGGTGGTTGATGTCGTAGGTCAGCTCCGGAGCCAGCGCGCCCAGCGGGTCGTTGGACAGCGCGGCCAGGTGGATCACCGCATCGGCTCCGGCCACGTGTTCGGCCGTGATGTCGCGCAGGTCGACCTCTCCCCCTGCTCCCGGCGGGTCGGCGGGGGCAGGCCCCAGCACACAGTCGGCGAACAGGGCGGCGTCGAGGCCGACGACTTCGTGCCCGGCGTCGGCGAGGACCGGGGCCATCACGGTGCCGAGGTAGCCCTGGTGTCCGGTCAGCAGCACGCGCATGGTTCAGTCCCCCAGGTCGAGAGTGAGTTTGGTGACGGCGAACGCTTCGGCGTAACGCGCGTGGCATTCGATACCGCGGATCCGCGCGAGGCCCAGGAAGGCTTCGCGGTCGTACCAGGGCCGGTGCCGCTGCGAGGGGTAGTGCTCCTGCAGCAGCCGCACCTTGTGTTCGGCGTGTTCCGGCGACAGCGGTTGATAGGCCGCCGGACGGCCGAGGTCGCCGTCCCACTTGACGATCTCGTAGCCGAGCACGAGATGGTCGCGGAACGCGGTGGTCATCAGCTTCGCCAGGCAGCGGTGATCCTGGTGCGCGTCGTCGGTGCGCGGTGCCAGCACGAGGTCCGGGTCGGTCTCCGCGCGCAGTTCCTCGACCGCGGCCTTGGCCTCCTCCCACCGCGACGGCAGCCGGCCGTCCGGCAGCTTGAGCACGGTCAGCCGCAGTTCGGCGCCCGGGCAGAAGGCCGCGAGCGCGGCCCGCTCCTCCTGCTCCCGCTCGCCGCCCCCGCCGCAGAGCACCAGCGCGTCGACGCGGATACCCGGCCGCGCCCGGCACATCGCCAGCAGCGTGCCGCCCGCTCCGATGGCGATGTCGTCGCAGTGCGCGCCCACTGCGACGATCCGCTCCAGGCGTCCGGCGCCGAGCCGGATCACGCGCCGACTCCGACGCCGTGCCTGCTGCCGGGGGTGTCCCCGACCGCTCCGGCACCGTCCCGTTCCCACACGGCCCACGGTCGGTCGCCCCGGGCGTGGGCGGCGTCGAGCGCGGCCCGCTCCTTGACGGTGTCGGTCGGCTTCCAGAACCCGCGGTGCCGGTGCGCCACCAGTCGGCCGCGCTTGGCCAGTCCGGCACATCCGTCGGCGACCAGGTCGCCGTTCTCGGGTATGTGGTCGAAGACCTCCTGGCGGAGCACGAAGTAGCCGCCGTTCTCCCACAGCGGCAGTTCGCTCACCGCGGTGATGCCTCCGACCAGCCCGTCCTCGCCCAGGTCCACGCAGTGGAACGAGGACTGCGGCGGCACCACCATCATCGACGCACCGGCGTCGCGCCGCGTGAACTGCTCGATCATCTGCGGCAGCGGAGCATCGGTGAGCACGTCGGCGTAGTTGGCCAGGAACATCTCGTCGCCGTCCAGGTGCTCGCGCACCCGCCGCAGCCGCTCCCCGATCGGTGATTCGATGCCGGTCTGCGCGAACGTGATCGTCCAGTCGGCGATGTCGGTGGACAGCAGCTCGGTCCGCCCGTTGCGCAGCACGAAGTCGTTGGAGGTGGTCTCCTCGTAGGTGAGGAAGAAGTTCTTGATGTGGTGCGCCCCGTATCCGAGGCACAGGATGAACTCGGTGTGCCCGTAGTGCGCGTAGTAGCGCATGACGTGCCAGATCAGCGGCCGCGGGCCGACCATCGCCATAGGTTTGGGGATGTCGTCGGAGGCTCCGCTGCGCATCCGCAGTCCGTAGCCGCCGCAGAACAGTACGACCTTCATGATGTGACCTCGACGATGCTCAGTTCCGGGATGGGAAAGACCAGTCGGCCGCCCCAGGCGTGCACGTAGGACAGCTGCTCGACCAGTTCGGTGCGCAGGTTCCAGGGGAGGACCAGCACGTAGTCCGGCCGGTCGGTGCTGATCTGCTCGGGTGGCAGGATCGGGATCCGGGTGCCCGGGGTGAACCTGCCGTGCTTGTAGGGGTTGCGGTCGACCGTGTACGGGAGCAGGTCGGGCCGGATACCGCAGTGGTTGAGCAGGGTGTTGCCCTTGCCGGGAGCGCCGTAGCCGACGACCGTCTCACCGCGCTCGGCTGCCTCGACCAGGAACCGCAGGAGGTCCCGGCGCACCTTCGCCACCCGTGCGGAGAACTCGGTGTAGCCGGTCAGCTCGTGCAGCCCGGCGGCCTTCTCCCGGTCCAGCACCTGGGCCACCCGCGGGGTCGGATCCCCGGCAGCGCCGGTGGGCCGGGCCCACAGCCGGATGGAGCCACCGTGTGTGGGCAGCAGTTCGACGTCCACGAGCGCCAGTCCGCCGGTGGCCAGCGCCCGGGCGGCGGAAGCGACCGTGTAGTACTGGAAGTGCTCGTGGTAGATCGTGTCGTACTGGTTCTGCTCGATCAGGGTCAGAAGGTGCTGCACCTCGATCGAGACCCAGCCGTCGTCCGCGACCAGAGCGCGCAGCCCCCGGGTGAACCCGACCACGTCGGGGATGTGTGCGTACACGTTGTTCGCCACGACCAGGTCCGCCGCCCCGTGCTCGGCGCGGACGGCCGAACCGGTGGCCGGGTCCAGGAACTCCGTGAGCGTCGGGACGCCCGCGTCCCGCGCCGCGACGCCGACGTTCACCGACGGCTCGATGCCCAGGCAGCGGATCCCCCGGTCCACCAGGTGCCGCAGCAGGTACCCGTCGTTGCTCGCGACCTCGACCACGAAGGCGTCTCTCTCCGCGGAGTCGAGGGCGAGCTCGTGCACGGCGTCGGCGACGAACGTGCGCGCGTGCTCCACCCAGGACGTGGAGAAGGAGGAGAAGTACGCGTACTGGGTGAAGGTGTCCTCCGGGGTGATCAGCGGAGGGATCTGCGCGAGCCGGCACTCGGTGCACACGCGCAGGTGCAGCGGGTACGTGGGTTCCGGCTGGTCGAGTTGGTCCGCGGCCAGGAAGCTCTCGCACGGTGGCGTCGCACCGAGGTCGACCACGCTCGCCATCGCTTCCGAGCCGCAGAGCCGGCATCGTGTCATCTGCATCTGCTGTCCCCATCCCCCCTGCGCGCCGGGCCGTCCCCGGCGCGATCCGGTGCTGACCGACCCGCGATCGCGGTGCGGTACTCCTCCACCAGGCGCTCCAGCCCGACAGCCGGGCTGAAGTCCTGCTCGTATCGGTGCCGGGCCGCTCGGCCCAGCTCCCGGTTGCGGTCCGGCCCGGACGCGATCCGGCGGATGCAGGAGGCGAGCGAGTCCGCGTCTCCTGGCCGGTGCAGCAGCCCGCTCACTCCGTCCTCGACGAGCTCGACGAAGGCGCCGTGCCCGGCGGCGACCGCCGGTACCCCCGCCGCCATGGCCTCCACGACCACCAGGCCGAACGCCTCCAGCCAGGTCGAGGGGGCCACCACCGCGACCGACCGCGCGACCGCCTGCCGGCACTGCTCCGGGTCGTACAGGCCCACGTACCGCACGTCGTCCCGGCCCGCCGCCCAGGCGCTCACCTCGCCCTCCAGCGGCCCCGTTCCGGCGATCACCAGAGGCACGCCCACACCGCCCGCCGCGGCGATCCCGTCCCACGCGGCCATGAGCAGCCGGACTCCCTTGGCCTCCGCGAGCCGGCCGAGATACAGCAGATGCTCGCCGGGGCCCACTCGGAAGCCGCCCGGGTCGGGCACGAAGTTGTGCTTCACCGCCAGTCGTTCGGGGGGCATGCCGGCCCGCACCAGGACGTCGCGCTGCGCCGCGGAGATGCACAGGAACCGTTCGACGCCGGACCACCAGCGGCGCCGGTTGACCGACAGACTGATCGCGAGCGGCACCGTCGCCAGCCGGGAACCGCGGTAGCAGCCGTGCCGGACGGCGGGCAGCGGCGCCGAGCCCACGCACTCCGCGCACGGCCGGCCCTCGCGCTGCAGGGTGCCGGGCGGGCAGACCTGGGTGTAGTTGTGCAGGGTGGCGACGGCGGGCACACCGGCGTCGGCGCAGGCGGCCAGCACCGCGGGCGACAGCAGCGGGAAGACGTTGTGGACGTGCACCACGTCCGGCCGCTCGGCGCGGAGCCGGGCGGTGAGCTCGGCGCGGACCCGCGGGTTCCACGGGACCAGCAGCGGCACCGCGGCCTTGCCCGGCAGGGAGCGGGCGGCTATGTCGTCGCTGCGCCGCTCGAAGACCTCGACCCGGTGTCCGGCCGCGCGCAGCAGCCCGACCTCCTGGTCGACGACTTTGTTCTCCCCGCTCGGCTGCGCCGAGGCGTAGCGGTTGTGCACCACGAGGACGTGCATGCTCAGGTCACCTCCCGGCTGGGATTCAGGGCGTGCGGCCCGCCGCGGTGTCCGGAGTCGCCGGGCGGCGGGAGGGGCGGGGCCTCGGCGGGTGCGGCCAGCAGCGAGGCGGCGACGGCCAGATGCAGCAGATAGGGCGAGGCGTCGCCCAGTCCGGCCTCGGTGTAGGAGGCGATGGCGCAGTAGCTGATCAGAAAGATCGCGCAGGCCCGGGACAGCGACGGGGGCCGCAGCAGCGCGCCGCCGCCCAGCACCACGAAGAGCGCCGCCACGAGGGCGATCCCGGTCAGGCCCTGCTCCTGGTAGACGGCCAGCCAGCTGTTGTCGATCGGCAGGCCGCCGAACGACTTGTCACCCAGGCCCGCGCCGAACAGTTGCTCGACGGCCGTGCGGGGGGCCGCCAGCAGGGCGTCCCAGACCTTGGCCCGGCCGGTGAGACTGGTGAAGTTCTCCTGGCTCTGCCCGCGCAGGAACCATGCCCGCAGCGCGGGGCCGAACCCCACCGCGGCCACCACGGCGCACAGCACGGTCCACACGAAGAACCTGCGCGCTGCGGCGCTGGTCAGGACGAGCGAGCCGATCGCCAGCGCCAGCCCGGTGAACAGGCCGAGGGTGGCGGTCCGGGTGTGGGTCAGCGCGAGGAGTACGGCTGACGGCACGATGACGGCCGCCGCGCTGCCCCTGTCGGTCCGGTGGCCCAGCAGGAGCAGCACGGTGAGCCCGATGATCACGGCGGCGTACTGCCCGATCTGCGGCGGGGTGAGCGGCCACAGTGCGCCGACCAGCCGGCCGCCGTAGAGGTCGGGCAGGGCGGCGCCCGGCGAGAGGAGCGCACCCGCGGCCACCGACCCGAGCACCGCCAGATACATCCGGATGTGGTGTCTGACGAACGTCGAACTGCCGTCCCACCAGCGGCTGAGCAACCACAGGGTGCTGACGAAGAGGGCCAGCCGGGTACAGCGGAACAGCGCGCCGAGTCCGGATTCCGGATGCGCGCTGGAGATCAGGCTCGGCACCAGCAGCAGGGTGAGCAGGAGCAGATAGCCGCCGGGCCGGATGCGCAGCCGGGGGTTGAGCACGAGTGCCAGTGCGAACGCGGCCACCAGCGCGCCCATGGTGACCAGTTGGATGAGAGAGCGGGGCAGCGGGATGATGGTCTTCGCCCCGGCGGAGCCGAGCGTGTTGAGGATCAGCAGTCCCCAGACGACTCCGACGGTCCTCGGTGTGCGCTGTTCCATCTCACCCACCGCCCAGGGGCCGGAAGGTGCTGCCCGCGTCCTGCCGGTAGGGCGCGGCCTGCCACTGGCCGGGGTCGAGGACCCGGCTCGGGTCGTGGGCGACGAAGCTCCACGGTCCCAGGTAGACGTTGTCGTGCCAGCGGTTGTGCTGCTTGCGGGTGATCGCCTCGGCCACCCGGTCGCCCTGGTAGGGCGACCAGTCCGGGTAGGTGCCGTAGTTGGCCAGCAGCGCCATGCGGTCGCACTTGACCGTGCACTCCACGACGGAGGTGTCCAGCACGAAGCGGTTGTCGTGGATGTCCACGCGCTGGGTCTTCCACCGGCAGTCACTGTAGAGCGGTGGCTCGGCGATCTCCGGGCGCGTGCAGCGGTCGGTGTCCTTCACCAGCAGGGTGCAGGAACCGGTGGAGGTGTTGGCCGGGCTGTTGCAGAACCGGTCGGCGTTCTCCCACAGGGTGATCCCGGACCAGTTGTTCTCCAGCACGTTGCGGTAGATCTCTATCCTGTCCGTGCGGGCCGGGATCCGCGGTTCGCCGCCGGCTTCGGACAGGTAGACGGTCGCGAACGGGAAGCTGTCGCCGCGGTCGGCGTATCTGCGGCCCTCGACCCAGTTGTTCCGCCGGATCGTGTTCTTGCGGACGACCGCGTTGTAGCTGGTCTCGTAGATCAGCGCCGCACCGTCGTTGGCCTCCAGGACGTTGTCCTCGATGCGGAAGTCGTTGTTGTTGGTGTCCGCCCACAGTCCGGCTCCGCGGTTGTCGTGCACCCAGTTGCCGCGGATGTCGGCGCCGTCGACGGCCCAGAACTTGACGCCGCCGGTGCAGCCGCAGCCGGGCCGCCGCCGCTCCCAGTCGTCCCGGTTGTTGTCCGCGATCTCGTTGTCCTCGACCACCAGGCCGCTGATACCGCCGGACGCCTTGTAGGCGTTCATCCCGTACTGCCCGTTGCCCCGCAGGCAACTGGCGCGGACCCGCTGGCGGGCGCCGGCCATCAGTCCGGCGCCGGAGTTGTACTGGATTCTGGCGTGCTCGATCACCCATCCGTCGGCCGAGTCGTGGTTGACCACGCCCTCGTCGTGCGGCGCGACGAAGCCCTGCACGGTCAGGTGCCGGATGGCGACGTCGCGGGCGCTGCCGCCGAACGCGTACTGGTTGGTCTTGCGGCCGTCGAGCACCGCGCCCGGCGCGCCGAGGTAGCTGTTCCCCTTCTTGGGGACGACCTGGGCGTGGCGGCCCCGCTCGAGCCTGTGCTCGCCCGGCCGGAGCCAGAAGACGGTGTTCGGGGGGCTGCTCCGGGTCTTGGCGGCCAGGTCGCCGACCACCGCGGGGTCGACCGGAACCGCGCCGGCGGGCGGCTTCGCCGGGCCGGCCGCGGGCTCGGCGCACACCCGGGCGGCGGGCCTGGCCGCGGACGGGGGCGGCGCGGCGCTGGGCTCCGCCGGGGCGCCGGGTGTGCCCACACAGCCGGTCGCCGCCACCAGGGCCAGTACCGGTGCCGCCACCGGTAACGCCCGGTGCCGCCGTTCGATCCCCACGCGTCCCCCTAACCGCGGAACCTGAGTACGGTGACGAAGCCCTCGGCGCTGTCGGTGAACCCGCTGCCGACCAGCGTCGTGGCGGGTTCCTTGCGTCCGAACCCGGCGGAGTACCAGCCCAGTGGCGGGTCGGTCTCGCCGCGATGGGCCCGCCAGGTCAGCCGCTCGGGCAGCTCGAGCACGGCGGAGCAGTCCTCGCCCTCCCGGGTCCAGCTGAGCACGGCCCGGTTCTCGACGAGATCCGCGGTGACGGCCGGGCCGAGGTGGAACGCCAGGCGCGCGGCCCGGCGTGGTCCGCGCACCTCGTCGACCACCCGCAACTCCCGGTCCGCGGCGCTCAGCTCCACCCTGCGGCGGTGCACGGAGTGCCGGTAGCCGTCGTGCTCGGCGCACCAGCGGCCCGCGCCCTCCGCGGACGGGTCCGCGACCAGGACGCGACTGCGGGCGTGCCGGGTCCACAGGAACGGGCCGCCGGAGGCGGACTGGTCGGCGCCGTCCAGTTGCAGGGTGTTGTGGCCCAGAGTGGAGCGGAAGTACTGCCGCCACCCGGGCTGCCCGTGGTAGCAGTACGTTCCCGGGTCGGCGAGCACGTCCACCCCGTCGTGCCGCACCTCCACGGACAGCGCGTCCGCGTGGGCGTGCGCGGCGATGGACAGGAAGCCGTGCGGACCACCGTCGCAGCGGCACCAGATCTCCCCCGGGCCGCGCAGGATGGTCATGCCCGCGTCGGCGAAGTGGGCCGGACGGACGGCAGGCCGGGACACCGCCGGTGCGGTCGGGCGAAGGAGCGCGGCCAGCAGCGGAGTGCGCACATCGGTCCCGGTCACCGTCGGCCACCAGGCGAGCCCGCCGAACACGGCGTCCCCGGTGGCCAGCAGCGAGGCCCAGCGGTCGGTGCCCGCACCGTCCAGGACCAGCCCGTGCCCGTCGTCCGCGTCCCCCTGGCGCGGCGGCCGCAGGCGGCTGTCCAGCACGGCCGCGAGCGCGTCGGTCATCCGCAGCAGCACCCGCCGGATCGACGCGGGGACGGGGACACCGGCGGCATCCGCCTCGGCCACCGCGGCCAGGCCGAGCTCCAGGACGAGTCCGTGGTACTCGGTGGCCGACTCGCGGTTCAGGCCGGAGGCGAAGGTGTTGCTGCGCAACTGCCGCTCCAGGGACCGCAGCGCCTCCGCCCGCCACCGCGCGGAAGAGGGGAACCACCCGAACGCGCAGGCCGCCGCGGACTGCCCGGCGGCCTCGGCGATGACGTGGTTGTTCGCCGACGACCCCCGGCTGGGGAAGGCGGCCAGCCAGCGCTGGTGGTGCCATATCTGGGCCAGCGCCACCGGGTTGTCCTCGAACAGCCCCGCCGCGCCCGGCCAGCCCTCCAGCAGCCGGCGGATCCACACCCAGGCGAGCAGCCGGATGCCCAGCTCGATGCCGCTGACCCAGTGCACGCCGCACAGCGGGGGGTTGGCCCTCCACCACGACCGCAGATGCCCGGCCGTCCGCTCTGCGTACCGCTCGTCGCCGGTGAGCGCGTAGGCGGCGGCGAGCTTGGTGAGGTACTGGTGCCGGGACAGTTCCCAGATCTGCTTGATGTCCCCGACCGTGTCCTCGTCCCGGTAGGGCACGCCGAAGGCGTAGCCGCCCGGGGCCCGGCGCCCGGTCTTCGGGTCGTACCACCAGTCCGGGTCGGCCAGATCCGTGCGCTCCACGCCGAAGTACACGGCGCGCCCCTCCAGCAGCCGGTCCGCCTCGGCGACGAGCCGTTTCGCGGCGTCCGGTGGCACCGCGGCGAGTGCTTCGGCCGGCAGTACGGAGGTGAACCGGGCGCCGGTCACCTGCGGGCAGTCCGGTCGGGCGGACCGCCAGCGCCGCCTGCGCACCGCGTCGCCCGCGCGGCCGGCGGCCTCCCGAGGTCCCATGCGGGAGAGCCGCCGCAGGTACCAGCCCGCGCTCATCGTCATCGCGGCCCCGCCAGGGTCACCGGTGCGCCGCCGACCAGCGCGGTGCGCACCGCGAGGGTGGCCGCTGTGGTGGCGGCCAGCGACTCCAGCGGAACGGGCATCGGCCCGCCGGTGCGCACCGCCCTGAGGAACGCGGCCAGTTCGGCGCGCTGCCCCTTGTCCCGGGTCCTGGACAGTCGCGGGGAGGCCCACCGCTTGGGGCCGTGTACCGAGGCCCGCACGAAGTCGTCGAGGTGCAGCACCTTGCCGTCCGCGACGAGGTCCAGCGTCTCCTTGGGGAAGCCGGGCGAACCGGAGGTGACGTAGCCGAGGGTGGCGGTCGACCCGTCCGGGTAGCGCAGCACGACCTGGAGGTCCTCGTTGTCGGGTGTGGCGACCGCGTACACCGCGACCGGGTCGCCTCCCAGCAGCCAGCTCACCGTGTCGATGAAGTGCCCGCCCTCCCCGGCGAACCGCGAGCCCTCCGTCCCCTGCCGGAGGTACCAGCTGCCGTGCTCCAGCCGGCCGGCGTTGACGAGGTAGCGGACGCTCGCCGGACCGGTCCGGGTGCCGAACCGCTTCCTGGCCTCACGCAGCAGCGGCGCGAACCGGCGGTTGAAGCCCACCTGCAGCCGGTCGTTTCCGGACTCCTCCACCGCCGCGAGCACACCGGCCAGCTCGTCCTCGGTGAGGGCCAGCGGCTTCTCCACGAAGACCGCCTTCCCGGCCAGCAGCGCCTTGCGGGTCAGTTCGGCGTGTGAACTGTGCCGGGTGACCACGAACACCGCGTCGACGGCCGGGTCGCCGAGCACGGCGTCCAGATCGGTGGTGGCCTCGGCGAAGCCGAACTTCCGCTTCGCGTTGGCGGCGGAGAGCGCCGTCGTGGTCACGACCGTCGACAGCGCGACACCGTCCTGCTGGGCCAGGTGCGGCAGCAGCATCGACGACGCGTAGTTGCCCGCGCCGACGAACGCCAGCCGCACCGGTGCGGCGGCGGCCCGGGCGGGGACGGACGCCGCTGCGGTACGGCGCCGCACCGCCGGTACGGCCACCTCGGGCGCCGCCGCGTCCGCCGGATGTTCAGCGGGGCCCGGGTACCGGAACAGCACGGCCACCGCCTTCAGGTCGCCGTCCTCCAGGCGCCGGTAGGTCTCGACGGCGTCGTCGAAGTCGGCGACATGGGAGACGAGGGGCTCCGCGTCGACGGAGCCGCGGGCGAGGAGGTCGAGGAAGCACGCCAGGTTGCGGCGTTCGGTCCAGCGCACGTAGCCGATCGGATAGTCCCGCCCGGCGAGCTCGTACTCCGGGTCGTAGCGCCCGGGGCCGTAGCTGCGGGAGAACCGGACGTCGAGTTCCTTCTCGTAGTACGCGTTCCACGGCAGATCCAGGCGGCACTTGCCGATGTCGACGACCCGGCCGCGGTCCCGGCTCAGCCGGGCGGCCAACTCGACGGGCTCGTTGCTGCCGCCGCCGGCGGCCAGATACACCTGGTCCACGCCGCGCCCGCCGCTGAGTTCGGCGACGGCCGCCTCCACGGCGGCAGACGCGGGATCACCGCAGGCCACCGCGCCCAGCCGGGCGCCGAGTTCGCAGCGCGCCGGGTCCGGGTCCACTCCGACGACGCGGGCTCCCGAGGCGGCGAGCAACTGCACCACCAGCTGGCCGATCAGCCCGAGGCCGACGACCAGCGCCACGTCGCCCAGTTGCGGTTCGCCGCGGCGGACGCCCTGCAGCGCGATCGACCCGACCGTCCCGAAGGCCGCGTGCCGCGGCGCGAGGCCGTCCGGCACCCGGGCGTAGAGGTTCTTCGGCACCCAGTTCAGCTCGGCGTGCAGCGCGTGCTCATTGCCGGCGCAGGCCACGAGGTCGCCCACCGCGACGTCGTCGATCCCCGTGCCGACCTGCTCGACCACCCCGCACAGCGAGTAGCCCAGCGGCGTCCAGGAGTCCAGCTTGCCCATCACCTTGCGGTAGGTGGCGGGCACTCCGTTGGTGGCCACGCTCTGCATGACCTTGGCCACCTGGTCCGGGCGGGAGCGGGCCTTGCCCAGCATCGACATCCCGGCCTCGGAGACCTTCATCAGCTCGGTCCCGGTGGATATCAGCGAGTAGGCGCTGCGGACCAGTACACCTCCCGGCTTGCACCCCGGTACCGGCACGTCGAGCACCGTCAGCTCGCCGCTCTTGTAGTTCTGCACGACCTGTTTCACGAAGTCCTCTTGTCTCTACGCCGTCAGCTGAGAGTTGTGGCCGACCCCCGAGGTCGCGCCGCGGTACCAGTACTCGAGGGTCAGCACGTGCCACAGATGCTTGGCGTGGTCCCGCTGCCCGGCGGCGTCCTCGGCGACGAGACGCTCCAGCGCCTCGCGGCGCAGGAACCCGGATTCGACGAGGACGCCGTCGTGCAGCACCTCGCGGACCAGCGGCGCCAGGTCACGGCTCATCCAGGCTCGCAGCGGAGCGCTGAAGAGGCCCTTGGGCCGGTAGACGATCTCCTCGGGCAGGATCGAGGCGGCCGCCTTCTTGAGGACGGCCTTGCCCTGCCGTCCGGCGATCTTGCGCTCCCCCGGCACGGCGAACGCCGCCCTGACCACCTCGACATCCACGTACGGCACCCGCACCTCGGTCGAGGCGGCCATGCTCGACCGGTCGGTATAGGTGAGGTTCAGGCCCGGCAGGAACATCCGGGCATCGGCCAGGCACATGCGGTTGACGAAGTCGTCGAGCTCGTTGTCCCGGTAGACGTCCGCATGCTCGGTCAGCACGTCCTCGACCGTCCCGGCCAGGTCCGGATCGACCAGGGCGAGCAGTTCGTCCCGGTCGTACATGGTGTAGCTGCGCCGGAAGGCGGTCTCCTCCGGCAGGTCGGCGAAGGAGAGGAACCGCTTGGCGAAGCGCACCGACCGGTACCCCCGGCGGGCCGAGGCGACCGGCAGCCGGTCCACGGCCCTGGACAGGCCGCGCCGCAGCGGCCGGGGAACGCGCCGGTAGCGCACCGCGAGCAGGTTGGCCAGGTGTTTGCGGTATCCGGCGAACAGTTCGTCCGCGCCCATCCCCGAGAGCAGCACCTTCACCCCGGCCTCCCGGGCGGCCGAACAGATCAGGAAGGTGTTGATCGCGGCGGGGTCGCCGATCGGCTCGTCCAGGTGGTACGTCATCCGCGGCAGCAGATCGAGCACGTCCGGAGCGATCTCGATCTCCCGCAGGTCGACGCCGAACCGCTCGGCGACCCGCCGGGCGTGGCGCAGGTCGTCCGGCATCGCCTCGAACCTGGCGTCCTCGGCGCGGAACCCGATCGTGTAGGCGGAGATCCCGGGCCGGTCGCGGGCCGCCAGCGCGGTCAAGTAACTGGAGTCCAGCCCGCCGGAGAGGAAGGTCGCCACGGGTACGTCGGACAGCAGGTGGCGCCGGGTCGACTCCTCGACTACGGCGGCGAGATCCGGCCGCTCCCCGGCCCGGGCGCGCTCCCGGCCCTCGGCTGCGACCTGACGCAGGTCCCAGTACCGGCCGCGCTCCACCCGCCCGTCGGGCCGGCACCTCAGCCAGCTGCCCGGCGGCAGCTTCTCCGCCCCGCGGAGCGCACACCGCGAGTCCGGCACCCAGTAGTACAGCAGTGAGGCCACCATCGCCGCGGGGTCCACCTGCATCGACCCGCCGGTTGCGGCGGCCAGGGCCTTGAGCTCGGAGGCGAACACCAGTCCCGTGCCCCGCCGGAGCAGGAACAGCGGCTTGATGCCGAGCTGGTCGCGGGCGAGCACCAGATCTCCGGTGCGCTCGTCGAAGACGCCGAAGGCGAACATGCCGCGCAGCCGGGGCAGGCAGTCCGTGCCCCAGCGCCGCCAGGCCTCCAGCAGCACCTCGGTGTCGGACGTGCCGCGGAAGCGCACCCCGTGGGCCGCCAGTTCGGCACGGAGTTCGGGCGCGTTGTACAGCTCGCCGTTGTAGGTCAGGACGAGGCCGTCCGCGGCCATCGGCTGGGCCCCGGTCGCGGACAGGTCGATGACGGCCAACCGGCGGTGCCCCAGGTGCACTTCCCCGTCCCCGAGGGGATGGCTGTAGCGCCCCGCCCCGTCGGGGCCGCGATGGGCGAGGGTGTCGGTGAGCCGGTCGGTGACCCGCTTCCCGTCCGGCCATGAGTACGTTCCTGCGATGCCGCACATGTCCTATCTCGCCTCCTGGTCGCTGTCCGGGACCCGGGCGGTCCGTACGGGCAGCCGTTCCGTCTGCGGGACGCCCGTCCCGTTCCGCCGGGGCGGGCGTTCGGTCCGGACGCGTGCCGCGGTGTACGGGCCGTCCCACAGCGTGCCGTCGGTCCGGTCCCGCGGATCGGGGCCGATCAGCACCACGCCGAGCACCGGGATCTGCTGTTCCGCGAGCTGCCGCGCCACCGTGTGCAGCCAGGCGGCGCTGCCGTGCCCGGCGCGCACGACCAGGACGGTCCGGGCTCCCAGGTGCCTCAGATCGGTCCAGGCCGTACCGGGCGCGACGGAGCCGACGCCGAGCCGGCGTTCCGGATGCTCCGCGTCCGCGGTCCGCTCGCCACCGGCCGGCACGACCGGGTCGTCCGGCTGCCGGCGGCGGTCGGCGAGGTGCGGGCCGGGCAGGCCGTCGACGACCGCCACCGGGCCGTCCGCCGCGAGGGCCCGTGCGAGGTCCAGGGCGAGCACGCTCGTGCGGCGCGCGCACCCCAGCTCCAGCAGCGACAGCGGTTCTGCGGAGCCGCGCACGGTGCGGGCCAGGGTCGCGGTCAGCCGGTCATGTGCCGCGCGCGTCCGCCTCGGCTGCCACAGCCTGCCCGTCCGGAGGGGCAACTCCGCGAGGACCGAGGCGCCCAGGTTCGCCGCGATCTCCCGGCGCAGGACGGGGCGGTCCGCCACCACCGCTCCGACCGCGGCCACCGCCAGTCCGAGGGCGAGCCCCAGGACGAGCCCGATCGTGGCGTCGGTGGCAGCGGCGGCGGGCAGCGAGTGGCGCACCGCGCGCGGGGCGTCCACGATCTGCGTCCCGGCCACGATCCGGGGCGTGCCGGTACGGGCTTCCGCTGCCCGCTGGTCGAAGTCGGCGATCCGCGAGTTGAGTTCGGCGCGGCGGGCGAAGAGCGACTCGATCCGCGCCGAGGCCCTCGGGCCGCTCTCCGGTGAGCGGCCGCCGATCGACTTGTTGACCTGGGCGAGTTCGTCCCGCATCCGGTCACGCTGGTCGAGCAGGGCCTTGGTCTCGGCTTTGGCGGTCTCGCGCATCCGCCGCACATGGTCGGCGACGAACGCGTCGGCCAGCGCCTCGGCCCGGGCCACCGCTTGGGCTTCGTCCCCGCCCGTCACATCGATCCGCAGCAGGTTGTTGGTCACGCCGGTGCCCCGGTAGTCCCGCAGGAAGTCCTCGGGGTCCTCGGAGGAGTGGAGGGAGCGCAGGGCCCGGCCCGCGATCCGCGTGGTGCCCAGCAGCTCGACGTCGGTACGGATCAGGGTTCCGGTGTCGTTGGGCTGGTCCTCCTGGTGCGCGACCAGCACCGTGGTCACCGCGGTCGGGGGCGGGGGCAGCAGGACCGGCACGGCTGCGCCGATCAGCAGTCCCAACAGTGCCATGGAACACCAAAGGCGGCGGCGCCGGCGCACCGCCACGACCAGCGACTGCAGGTCCAGCAGCGGAGCGGCGCCCGGCGCGTCCGCGGTCCGGCTCGTCGTCACGCCGGGCCTCCCCTCGCGGTGCCGCCGACCGGAACCGCCTGCTCCGAGTGCTGCGCGGGGCGGTCGGCGGTCCGCTGCGGCCGGGCCCGGACCGGTTCGGCGACGACGGCCCCGACGATCCGGTGCCCCGCGTCCGCACACGCCCCGGCGATGCCGCCGAGCTCCTCCGCGGTCCAGTTGCCCGCGCTGAGCACGACCAGGGCACCGGACTCGGTGTCGTGGTCCGGCACCAGCGGGCGGGACACGGACACGTCCACCGGCGGCAGCAGCGGATCGCTTCCGGCCTCGGCGGCGAGCTGCTCGGCGGCCCGGCGGCCGAGCACGTCGCCCTCCGGTACGACGGCCAGCACCCGCCGCGGGGCAGCCGGCAGCTCCTCCCGGAGGCGGGCGCACACCCGCCGGCAGCGGATCCGCCTGTCGGCCTCGCCTCCGGACGTCCGCGGCGCGGGTCCGTGCCATCGGGTCTCCAGGCCCAGCAGCCGGCGGATCCGGGCCCGGCCGCGGCCCGCATGGCGGTGCGCGAGCTGCTCGCCGGGCACCTCGACGGTGCCCAGCAGCGCCGAGCCCAGTGCCGCGGCGATCTCCCCTTCGGTGTCCAGCCGGCGGCTCATCCGTGCGGCGGCGAGCTGTCCGACGATGCCGAGCAGGAAGGACAGCAGCGCCCCGGCACCCACCCGTTGCGGCGTCGTCGGCGGTGCCTCGCCGGTGGGCCGGGCCGCCGGCCCCATGACGACCAGACCGGTCCTGCTGCTCGCCGGGGCGGCGTCGTCCAGCTTCTTCATGGCTTCCTGCAGCGCGGTGCGCAGCTTCTCCAGTTCGGTGCGGGCCTGCACGCTCTCCACGGTCCGCCCCGGATCGGCCGCCTCGGCCAGCTCGGTGATCCTGCGGTCGGCCTCCCGCACCTTCTGCCGCAGTGCCTCGGTCCCCGCTGCCGCGTCGGCGTCGGTGCCCTCGCCCGCGATCCGCGCCGCGAAGGTGACGAACTGCTGGGCCATCCGGTCGGAGAGCTGCTGCGCGCGCTCCGGCGTCTCGGCCGAACCCGAGATGGTGATGATGTTCCCGTCCGCCGCCTCGGCACGGACCCGGTCCCGCAGCTCGGTGCCGCTGACACCCCGCCAGTCGAGTGCGGCGGCCGCGCGGTCGACCACGGCCGAGCTGGTCGCGATCTCCACCTGGGTCAGCAGCTCGCGCTCCTCCCACTGTCCCGGCAGCAGTACCGATGCCGACGCCGTGTAGCGCGGCGGGAACAGCGCCGAGGTGCCGTAGCCGACGAGCGCGCCCGCCAGGGCGAGGACGGCGAGCAGGCGCCAGCGCCGACGGAGCAGCCGCCCGATCGTGACCAGGCGTATCGTGTCGTCGCTCAACGGCGTCGCCTCTTGCCCGCCGGGGCCGGGGTGCCTGCCGCGACCGGGTGGTCGCGGCAGGCCGCGGCGTAGGCGGCGAGCAGCGACTGCTGGGAGTTGTGCCAGGAGAGTTTCCCGCTGATCCGTTCCCGGCCGATCCTGCCCATCCGGGCCCGCTTCTCCGGATCGTCCAGCAGTTCCGCGACGGCCCCGGCGAACGCGGCCTCGTCGTCGGCGGGCGCGTAGACGGCGGCCTCTCCCGCCGAGACCCGGGCCTCCCGCAGGTCGAAGGAGACGATCGGCCGGCCCATCACCATGTACTCCAGGACCTTGTTCATGGTCGACACGTCGTTGAGCGGATTGTGCGGGTCGGGAGAGAGGCACACGTCGGCGGTGGACAGGTAGCGCACCAGGTCGGCGTCCGGGATCCGCCCGGTGAACTGCACCTGCTCGGAGAGCCCGAGCTGCCGGGAGAGCTCCACCATCGCGTCGAAGGTGTCGCCGGCACCGACGAACACCGCGTGCCAGTCGGTCCGTCCCAGGTCGTCGCGGAGCTTGGCGAGGGCGCGCAGGGCGTAGTCGACGCCGTCCTGCGGGCCCATGACGCCGAGGTAGCACAGCAGGTGCGGCTTGCCCCGCTTCAGCTCCGGCTCCGGCGGTACGGCACGGAAGCGGTCGGTGTCGGGCGCGCTGCGCACCACGAAGACGTCCGCCGCGCTCCGGCCCCCGCGGCGCAGCGCGACCTCCCGGTAGCTCTCGTTCGTGGCGAGCACGATGTCCGCGGCCCGGTAGGTCATCCGCTCCAGCGCGCACACGGCCCGGTGGAGCAGGTCCTCGCCGCGGCCGAACCGGGAGAGGTACAGCTCGGGCACCAGGTCGTGCTGGTCGAAGACGAACCGCGCGCCGCGCCGCTTCAGCCACAGTGCCGGGAGGAACAGCAGGTCGGGCGGATTGCAGGCGTGGACCACGTCGACCGGGCCGACCCTGCGGGCCAGCCGGACCGTGTGCCACAGCGCCGCTCCGTACTCCCGCAGATACCCGGTCGGCCCTCCGGTGGCCGCGCGCAGCGGATAGCGGTGGATCCGTATCCCGTCGATCTCCGCCTCCGGCTCGGTGTCCCGTTTCCCCCCGCGGGGGCAGATGACGTGCACCTCCCAGCCGGCGTCGTGCAGCGTCCTGCACTCCTGCCACACCCGCCGGTCGAAGGGCACCGACAGGTTCTCCACGAGGATCAGCGCGCGCCGGCCCGGCCGGTCACCGGCGGTCGTGTCACCAGGCAAGGCCCAGGTACCCCTGTTCGGCCCGGCGCGCCTCGGCGTCGGGGAGGTGGACGAGGTCGATCAGCTCCGGTCCTTCGCCGGCGGACGGCAGCGCCGAGAGGACGGCCGGGTCCCTGGTCCCGACCAGGCACACCTCGGCGTGTTCGAGCACCTCGGAGACGGAGTCGGCGAGGAGCTGGGCGAGATGCGGCAGCCGGGTCTCGATGTACTCGCGGTTGGCGCCCAGCAGCCGGGAGAGGCTCACGTTGGCGTCGTGGATCCGCAGGTCGTACCCCTTGCCGTAGAGCCGTTCCGCCAGCTCGACCAGCGGGCTCTCGCGCAGGTCGTCGGTGCCGGGCTTGAAGGAGAGCCCGAGCAGTCCGGCGCGCCGCTTGCCGGTGCGCTCGACCATGTCCACCGCACGCTGCAGATGGTCGGAGTTGGAGGGCAGCACGTGGGCGAGGATGGGCACCGAGACGTCGGCCCGCCGGGCCGCGTGGACCAGGCTGCGCAAATCCTTGGGCAGGCAGGAGCCGCCGAAGGCGAAGCCGGGCCGCAGGTATGCCGGGCTGATGTTCAGCTTGCGGTCGGCCAGGAACACGTCCATCACCTGGTGCGAGTCCACTCCGAGGGCCTGGCACACCGCGCCCAGCTCGTTCGCGAAGCCGATCTTGAGGCCGTGGAAGGCGTTGTCGGCGTATTTGATCGCCTCGGCCGTCGGGACCGGTACTCGGAAGACCTCGCCGGGCAGGCCGTCGTACAGCGCCGCCACCGCGTCGCCGCCGGCCGGGTCGAGTTCGCCGATGACGGTCTTGGGCGGGTCGAAGAAGTCCCGCACACTCGTGCCCTCGCGCAGGAACTCCGGGTTGACCACGACTCCGAAGTCCACCCCGGCGGTGCCGCCGACGTACTTCTCCAGAATCGGGACCAGCAGGTTCAGGCAGGTACCGGGGAGCATGGTGCTGCGGTACACGACGGTCTGCCGCCCGCCGCCTTTGTCGCGCTCCGCCAGCGCGGCACCGATCTGCTCGGTGACCCGTTCCAGATACGTGGTGCACAGGCTGCCGTTGGGCTCCGAGGGCGTACCCACGCAGACGAGCGTCACCTCGCTGTCCAGGACCGCCTCGCGGACGTCAGCGGTGGCGCGTAACGCTCCGGTCCGCACGACCTCGGCGACGAGTTCGCCGATCCGCTCCTCGACCACCGGGGCCTTGCCCGCGTTGACCAGGTCGACCTTCGCCTGGTTCACGTCCACCCCGACGACCTGATGCCCCCGGCCGGCCAGGCACGCGGCCGATACACAGCCGACGTAGCCGAGCCCCAGAACACTGACCCTCATGACGCGTTCCTCCCCCAGAGCAGGCCCCTGCGGCCTGCGTTGCGCACGTCGGCCGGACGACGGCCGCCGCGCATCAGTAGGCCCCCTGCCCGTGGAGCACCACGCGCAGCGTCTTCCACAAGATCACCGTGTCCAGGGCCAGCGACCAGTCCTCCACGTACCGCAGGTCGAGGCGAACCGCCTCCTCCCACGGCAGATCGCTGCGTCCGCTGATCTGCCACAGGCCGGTGAGCCCGGGCTTGACCAGCAGCCGCCGCCGGATGTCCGGGTCGTAGGCGGCGGACTCCTCCGGCAGCGGAGGCCGCGGTCCGACGAGCGACATGGATCCGGCAAGTACGTTGAACAGCTGCGGGAGTTCGTCGATCGAGTACCGGCGCAGCACCGCTCCCACCCGGGTCACCCGTGGATCCCGGCGGAGTTTGAACAGCAGCCCGGCGCCCTCGTTGCGGTCGGCCAGCTCGGCGCGTGCCCGGTCGGCTCCGGCGACCATGGTGCGGAACTTCAGTATGGTGAACTCCCGGCCGTCCTTGCCGACTCTGCGCTGCCGGTAGAACGCGCCGCCGCGGCTTTCCGCCAGCACCAGGAGCCCGACGAGCACCATCAGTGGCGCGCACAGCACCAGCAGGAGCGTCGCGCCCATCTTGTCGACGACCTCTTTGACGGCCCGGCGGCCCCCGGTGAAGGTCGGCATGCTGACCCGTAACAGCGGTATCCCGAGCACCGCGTCGACGTGCAGCCGCGGGCCCGCCACCTCCATCAACACCGGGGCCACGACCATCTCGGCGTCGCTGCCCTCCAGATTCCAGGCCAGCCGCTGCAACTGCTCCGGTGACCAGTGCGGGTCCGGTGTGACCGCGACCACGCGGTAGCCGTCCCGGCGGACGTGGCCCGCGAGGTCGGCCAGCCGGCCGACGACGGGCACTCCGTCCAGATGGTCACCGTGCAGTCCGAGTCCGTCCGGAGTGCACACCGCCTCCACCCGCCAGCCGAGGTGCGGGAACTTGCGGACCCGGGATATCAGATCGCGCACGGTGGCCGGGCTCCCGGCGGCCAGCACCGGCCGCAGGCATCGTCCCGCCATCCGCTGCCTGTGCAGCGAGAGCCGCAGCAGATACCGCGCGATCATGGTGAGCAGCGCGATCGCGGGGACCGCGACGAATATCCAGAGTTTGATGTTGCGCGAGGTCAGGGCTATCCCACCGAGCGCCAGTACGACGACCGCCGTGAACAGCGAGCGTCCGAGCCGGCGGAATTCCTCGGCGCCCTGGCCGAGCACGGCCGGAGCCCAGGCCCGGCTCACCGCGAGCGCTCCCAGCACCAGCAGTTCGGTGCCGAGCGCGAGGATGCTCCATTTCTCGTGCCAGTTGGCCGCGTCCCGGGCCCCGAAGAAGATGCCGATCGCCGCCACCACAAAGGCGGTCACCACGGTGTCGCTGGTGATCACGGTACGGCGGTACCGCTGCTCCCAGTCGCTCGCGGGCCGGCTGACTGCCCCCTCCGCCGGACGCCCGAGCGTCGACGGTAACGGGTCGACCAATTCCCCCTGCCGCACAGAATCCCCCAGCTCGCCAGTGGTTCGACCAGTTCGCCCATCACTGTTCCCCGGGAGACGCCCGCCCCCCGCGCCGCGCTGTTCCTTTCCCCCGGGAACGCTCCCGCCCGGGCGCACGTACTCCCGCCGTCGCGGCCGTACGTGCACACAACTCCGAGCGGTGGCGTACCCCCCTCTCCCCACCCGACTCCCTGGTGGCACAGGACCCCGCGGAACCCTCGGATGCTCCCCACACCCGCAGTCCCGGCCGGGGATCCCGGAGCCGAGCGCCCCTGTGTCGGGACCGGGATACGACCAACGGCTGCCCGAAACATCGGACCGTTAGATCACCATTTGTCGCCCCGTGTCCAAACATCTGAAGCACGGTCAATGTAGACCATCAGGGGCCACCTGAAGAGGGGGTGTGTGCAATTTGTGCGCAAGCTTTGGAGTTTGAGTACCGGCCGAAGCCGACCCGCGCGTGCTTCGACAGCGAGAGAACACCATGTGACCTGCGATGGCGCAGCATCTCTGCGGCGCCGGCCCCGCACCCCCGAGGTAGTCGGATGTGCGAATCACCTCGCTCGAGGGCCACTGGAGATGCGTGAACCGGTTCGCATGTGCCAGTGGTCTGGTCCGGCGGAGGCTCCGCGCAAGGTCCTCCGATCCGCGAACGCGGCCTCTTGCGGCCGCCTCCGGCGCCCGTGCCCCTGCCGCACATACCTCCCACGATCCCTCTGCGACGAAGGGGCACAGAGCTGGCGGCGTCCGGATCCCATGTCCGGCCCGCCTCGAACTTTCGGCTGACCAGGGGCGGTTGACGGCCCATCGGATCGGCCGAACAGCTGATCCGGAACGAGCTGGCCGCATCGCAGGATGGCGGCATGCGCCGCCCACCAGGGGCAGCGCGGACCGTATTCGACGCTCAGCCGCTCAGGGGGAACCAGATGAACACCGCTCGCCGTACCCGCCGCACCCTCCGGACCTCCGGCCTCGCCGCCGTCGCCGCGGCCGCGGCGCTCTCGCTGACCGCCTGCCAGGGAGACGACACCGACGACGGTGCTGCCGGCTCCTCCACGGGGACGAACGACTCCGCGGCGCACGGCACGGAATCGACCGGCGCAAAGGACTCCGGCCCGGCAGGCGCCGACTCCGCGGACACCGGCGGCACCAGCGGCCAGGGCGCCAGCGGCGAGGGCGGCGGCGGAAGCAACAGCGCGGGCACGGGCTCCGGAGCCGCGAACCCACGCGCCAAGCGCTCCACCTGCACGGTGGGCAAGGTCTCCGTCGGCCTCCAGCGGGCCGGAGGAAGCGCGCCGGTGGTGCTGCTCAAGGCGACCAACAACGGCAGCACCCGCTGCGACCTGTACGGCTACCCGTTCGTGGGCTACCCCGGTGCGCAGGCGCCGATCGCCGTCGGTGGCGGAAAGCCCCAGGCGGTGGTCTCCCTGGAGCCGGGCGAGTCCGGCTATGCCGCGCTCGGTCTGGAGAAGGGTGACGGCGCCGGCACGCACCGCGAGAAGCAGATCACCGTCGAACTGGCCGACCGCTCCCTGCACGGCACCGGCTCCACCGCCAAGGTCAGCGCTCCGGAGGGCGCGGGCCTCGCCCTCGGCGAGAGTTCCACCGTCTCCTACTGGAACACCACACCCGAACTGGCCCTGCAGTAACCCGCACCGGGGCCGCCCGCGCGTCGCACGCCCCGCGCACCGACCACATCCCCCCGGGGGAACCCGCCGCGCACCGCCCGAGGCGTGTCCGAAACAGCTGGGCGGAGTCCGAAGGGACCTCACCACCAGCGGCCTGCAGAGGCGTGGCCGGGCCCCGGACGAGCCGGGGCGGCCCGCCATCACCGCGGCCGGACACTGCGCGGCGGTCGCCCCGGCCGCGGACGCCTGGCCGGGACGAACCGCACCGGCACGAAGGGGCCGCGGGCGCGCGGGAGAGGGTTCAGCCGCAGAGCCCCGACTCCCAGGCCCACGCCGCGATCTCCACGCGGTTGCGGGCCGCCAGCTTGCGCTGGACGTTGCCCAGGTGCGTCTTGACCGTCGAGAGGGTGACGTACAGCTCCGCCGCGACCTCCTCGTTCGTGCGCCCGCGTGCCACCAGCCGCACGACGTCCAGCTCCCGTTCTGTCAGCGGTTCGACGGGACACGCCGTGGAGACGGGCGAGGGAGCGGCGGAGGCTGGGTGCGGCGAAGGCGCGGAGGGGGGAGGCGTCATGTGACGGAGGAGCCGCACCGTGACGGACGGGGAGATCATCGAGTCGCCCCGCGCCGCCGCGCGCACGGCCTCGGCGAGGAGCGCGGGCGAACCGTCCTTGAGCAGGAATCCGCAGGCGCCGTTCCGCAGCGCCCGGTAGACGTACTCGTCGAGGTCGAAGGTGGTGGCGATCAGCACCTTCAGCGGGTCCCGGACGTCGGGCCCGGCGAGCTGCCGAGTGGCCTCCAGACCGTCCATCTCCGGCATCCGGATGTCGAGCAGGCACACGTCGGGACGCAGGCGGCGCGCCTCCGCGACCGCCGTCGCGCCGTCCGGGGCCTCCGCGACGACCACGATGTCGGGCTGCGCGTCGAGGATCATCCGGAAGGCTGCCCTGACCATCTCCTGGTCGTCCGCGAGGAGTACGCGGATCGTCGTCCCACTGTTCACCCCGCCCATGATCCCAGAGGCAGCCGGGCCGTCACCCGCCAGCCCGCCGCACCGTCCCCCGCCGGGCCGGCGGTGAAGGTACCGCCCAGCGCCTCGACCCGCTCGGCCAGCCCCGTCAGGCCGAACCCCGAGCCGTCGGAGGTTCCGGTGCTCTCCACCGGGTCCGGCCGAGCGGTCCGCACCGCGGCGTGCGGCGAGGCACGGCCGTCGTCGGTGACGGACACGGTGAGCGCGCCCTCCGGCGACGAGCGCACTTCCACGGTCACCTGCCGTACCCCCGCACCGTGCTTGCGGACGTTGGTCAGCGACTCCCGCACGACCCGGTGCACTGCGGTGGCCGGGCCCGGCGGAAGCTCATGCCCGGGCCCTCGCAACTCGGGCGCCAGGAGGAGCACGGCGGTGGCCGGGCCCGCGGCGGTGAACTCCTCGGTGAGGGCGCGCAGCGCGCCGTCCAGGTCCCCGGTCGGCCGGACCGCGGCCGGGCCCTCGCCGGGTGCCCGGAGCACCGAGACCATGCCGCGCATGGACTCGATCGCCTGGGAGCCCGCACGCTCGATGCCCGCCATCATGCGGTCCAGGTCATCGGTCGCGGGTGCGTGGCCCTGCGCGGTGGCGTACCGCACGGCTTTGGTCTGCGCGACGATCGCCGTGACGTGGTGCGCCACGAAGTCGTGCAGCTCCCGCGCGTACTCCAGCCGCTGGGTCTGCCGGTCGGCTTCCCGCTCGCGACTGCGGAAGGTGTCGAGCAGCCGCAGGTAGAGGCCGAGCACGAGCGCCAGCAGGAGCACGAAGAAGATCACGGGTTCGCCGAGTTGGATCACGTTCTCGTACTCAGCCCGCGGCAGCCGCAGCGGCAGCAGCGCGGCGGCGAGTGCACTCCCCGCCACGAGGCCCGCCGCGAGTGCCGGGCGGGTTCGCCGGACGGTCCGGGTGACGAGCAGCAGCAGCGCCGCCATCTCCGCAGCGCCCGGGGTGACCTCGGGCCGCTGGGAGAGCCGCATGGTGACCAGGGACAGCGCCGCGGACGCCGCCACGGCGACCGCCGCGACCGCGGGGAAGCGGCCCACCGGGACGACGAGCGCCCCCGCGCACAGCGCACCCGTGACGACGGTCGCGGCTGCCGTGGGCGCGTATCCGGTGGCCGCGCCCTCGGCGAGGAGCAGGGCGAGCACCGCGGCCGCCGCCACGGCGGCCAGTACCCGGCGAAGCGGGGTGCGAAGCGGAGGAGCAGGGATCATGCCGCCTCACGTTAGAGCCGGTCCACCGCGCCCACCTCAGTCTTTCGGACGAGCGGGGAGCCTGGCCGGGCCGCCGGGTCGGCTGGACGGCCGATCCGCGAGCGGGGCGGGACACCGCAGGATCGAGCCGTCCGCTGTCCGCCCCGTCCCGACGAGGCCCCCATGCCCGCTGCCCCACGCCTCCCCCGCACCGCGGCCCGTCCGCTGCGCTCCCTGTCGGCGCACGCGTCCCGCTTCGCGCTGCCCGCTCTCGCCGTCGTGCTCGGTGTCGCCATCGTCACCGGCGCGCTGCTGTACGGCGACTCGGTCAGGACCGGGGTCGAACGCGCCAGGCGCGTCACACCGCCCGACGCATCGGTCACCATCACCCCGGAGCAGGGGGTTGCGGGGCCGACCGGGCCGGATGCCGGCGGTCTCGATCCCGGACTGCTGCCGCGGCTGCGGGCCCTGCCCGGGGCCGCCCGGGTCCGCCCGGTGGCAGAGGGCAGCACGTTCGTCGCCGGGCGGGACGGCACACTCGTCGGCTCCCGCACCGACAGCGCCGGCGTCGGCTACGTGCCGGACAGGAGTGGTTCGGATCCGCGCTATCCGCTCGCCGCAGGCCGGGGTCCACGGGCTGCCGGGGAGATCGCCCTGGACCGGCGGGCCGCCGAACGCGCGGGCTACCGGGTCGGCGACCGGGTACGCGTCGTCGTGCGGGGTGAGGCGCGCGATGTACGGCTCGTCGGACTCTTCACGGCGCGCGACGCCCGCGTCGCCTCCGGCGGCACGCTGACGGCGTTCGACGAGGCCACCGCACGCCGCCGGTTCGGCCTGACCGCGATCTCCCTGACGGCGGCGCCCGGCACCGGCGAGGCGCGGCTCGCGGCCCGCGCGCGGAAGCTCCTGCCGCAGGGGGCCGAGGCCGTCGCCCGCTCCGAGGCCCGGGCCCGGTCCGCCGCAGGCGCGAGCGCCCAGGGGGACAAGACGACCGGCCTGCTGCTGAGCTTCGCCGCCGTCGTGCTCCTCGTCGCGGGCTTCCTCGTCGCCAACACCTTCGCCATGCTCACCGCCGCGCGGGCACGCGAGCACGCCCTGCTCCGGGTCGTGGGCGCCACCCGCGGCCACGTGCTGCGGCTCGTCCTCGGCGAGGCGCTGCTCGTGGGCACCGCCGCGTCAGCCGCCGGCTACCCGCTCGGGGCGGCTCTCGCCACGGCGCTGAACGCATGCTTTCCGGTCGGCGAGGGAGCCGTGGAGGCACCGTTGTCCCTCATCTCCCTCCCCGCCGGGTCGGCAGCGCTCGCCGTCGGCGTCGGCGTGACCGCGCTCGCGGCGTACGTCCCGGCGCGCAGGGCCGCTGCCGTCGCGCCCATGGCCGCGCTCAGGACGGACGAGCCGCCCACGCCGGCCGCGCTGCGCCGCCGCAACATCACCGGCTGCTGCGTGACCGCGTTCGGCGCGCTGCTCCTGTGGTATCTCGGCGACACCCCCGACCTCGACATGGTGACGGTCGCCGCGGCCGTCCTGATGACGGGGCTGACGCTCCTCACCCCGTGGCTCGCCGTCGGCCTGGGCACGCTGGTGCGCGGCCCGCTGCGTCGCCTCGCGGGTGTGCGCGGCACGCTCGCGGTCGAGAACGCCCGCCGCAATCCGCGGCGCACGGCCGCCACGGCCTCGGCACTCATGGTCGGCCTCGCACTCGTCACCGCGGCCGCTGTCGGTGCCGCCTCGCTGAGCGGCATGGCGGAGCGGGACGCGGCCCGCGCCGTGGCATCCGATCTGCGCGTGGTCCCCGTCGACTTCGCCGAGATCGGTGACGGCACGGCAGGCCGCGTCGCGCGCATCCCCGGGGCCGAGGCCGTCACGCCCACGGTCCCCACCGGTGTCGCACTGGGCGCCGGACGCGAACTCGGTGCAGTCGCCGTCGATCCGCGGACGGTGGGCCGTGCGGCGGGGCTCACGGTCGCGGCCGGACACCTGGACCGCCTCGGCCGCGACGGGATCGCCCTCAGCCGCGCCGAGGCCGACTCGCGCGGCCTGCGGGTCGGTTCGCCCCTCGGTGACCGCCGCGTCGTCGCCGTCTACGACGGACCCGAGCGGCTCGGCCCGGCGCTGGTCCCGCTCTCCGCGGCACGTCCCGGCGAGCGGCCGGACGAGATCCTGGTACGGGCGGCACCGGGCCGCGCGGACGCGCTCCGCGACCGGATCCGGGACACGCTCGACAACCCCGCGCTCCTGGTCCAGAACCGCGCCGACGCCGCCCGCGAAGCGGCCCGTCCGTACGGGACGCTGCTGACCCTCGCCACTGCCCTGCTCAGCGTCGCCGTCCTGATCGGCGCCCTCGGCGTGGTCGGCACCATGGCGATGTCCGTGCGCGAACGTACCCGCGAGATCGGCGTACTGCGCGCGCTCGGCATGAATCGCCGCGGCGTCGCCTCGGTGATCCGGCTGGAGGCCCTGCTGATCTGCGCTCTGGGCGCGTTCCTCGGCCTGGCCGCCGGCACCGCGACAGCGCTGACCGCCGTGGCGACCCAGCCCGGAGCCGAGCCCCGCATCCCCTGGCTCCAGCTCGCTCTGTCCCTGGCCCTGACCGCCGCCCTGACCGCACTGGCCACCCTGCCCTCGACCCGCCGCGCCGCGAACCTCCCGGTGGTGTCCGCGGTCGGCGCCGAGGGCGCTTAGCTTGTTCTTCGACCTTCGTCCTGCTCCTGGCAGGTTGACCGACGGCCCTGGGTGTGATCAGCCGAATCGGGATGCGCTGGTCTGCGGTGCAGTTGCATACTCGCCAGATGGCCTTGTTCTCCGGTCGGTTCCGCGATCCGAGCAGTACCGAGTACGACTTCATCAGTTCGATCACGGTGCGATGCCCGAATTGCGAGAAGGCCGCGCGGGTCGTTCCAGCGCCTGAAGACTCCGAGCCCATCGGGCGGATGCTTTTCAGGCCGCGACGTCTGATCTGCGGTAGCTGCGGACTGTCACGGGTGTGGAGCGGTCGTCATGCCACGCTCTCCCGTGGCACCGCTCAACCCGCGACGGATCCGTATTTCGGTGTGCCGCTGTGGCTCCAGATCGAGACCCGGCATGGGTGGTTGTGGGCCTACAACCTCGAACATCTCGACCTGATCCACCGTTTCGTCCAAGCATCGCTGCGCGAACGAGCCCCCTGGTACGACACCGGACAGACGATGACGTTGGTAGCCCGCCTCCCGGTATGGATCAAGCGCGCGAAGAACCGAGACGAGGTCGTGCGTGCCGTCAGCCGGATCCATGCCTCACTGGTTGCCGCCTGAACTGCACAAAAGGCGTCCGAACGCCGCTCGGACTTGATCTCTGGCTCTGCGGTTCAGCTGACGTGGGGGCGGGCCTACTCCTTCGTGGCCGTGCTGGGGCCGGGGGCCACGTCCTGGACCGCGATCCTGGACGCGGTCCGGCTCGGCCCTGCGGACGACGCGACCGCCAGCACCGCCGACCGGCTCCGGGCAGTCGTTGAACGGCTCATCACCGCTGGTCAGTGGCAGGCCGGAGACCCGGACATCGTGATCGTCAGCGACGCGGGCCACGACGTCACCCGCCTGGCCTGGGTCCTGCGCGACCTGCCGGTCGAGCTGGTCGGCCCGGTCCGCTCCGACCCCGTGATGCGGCTGCCGAAACCACCGCGGATGCACGGCGTGAACGGCCGGCCGCCCGAACACGGCCCGGAGTTCCGCTTCGCCAAGCCGGAGACATGGCCCGAGCCCGCGATCACTACGGTCACGGACACCGCCAACAGCGGCAAGGCCGAAACCCAGGCATGGGACCGGGTCCACCCGCGGCTCACCCACCGCTCCTCACGGCTCCACCACGACAGCGAACTACCGCTGCTTGAGGGGCTGTTGGTGCGGCTGGAAGTCGATCATCCGTCAAGGGAACGGGATGCCCCGCCGCTGTGGTCATGGTCCTCCAAGACCGGCGCCACCACGCCGCGGGATGGGCGCAGGCGGTCACCGCAGCCCGGCGCCCCTGGTTCTCCTCGTGCCGCGTCCGCACCGCGCCGAGACGGTTCACCTCCCGCCATGCGGGTGACCCGTTGGCGTGGTACCGGCTCCCCGCCCGTGCCGCGGCCAACCCTGGTCGGGCGAGCCCTCGGCCGCGACGCGGGGCGAGGCCGACGGCGACGGCGACGGCGACGGCGACGGCGACGGCGACGGCGACGGCGACGGCGGACGGCGACGGCGGACGGCGACGGGAGCGAGTGGCCCGGCGCCTGGAGGCTCCACCGGGACCACGATCCTGCCGTACCCGGCCGGGCGCGGATCAGGGCCGAAGGGGCCCCACGGGCCGGGCGCGGATCAGGGCCGGAGGGCCCACACGGCGACAGGAACGGGAGACGACGTGACGGACAACAACCTGCATCCTGTGCTGCGCGCCGTATGCGCCCTCGCCGGCGGGGTGCTGATCGCCGTGGGTCTCGTCCTGCTCGTTCTTCCCGGCCCCGGACTGCTGCTGGTGTTCGCCGGCATGGTGCTGCTCGCCCGAGCCGTCCCCGCCCTGCGTCACCGCGTGGAACCGGTGCGGATCCGCGCCCTGCAGGCCGCCGAGGAAAGCGTGTCGTCCAGATGGCGGATCGCCGGCTCGACGCTGGTCGGTCTCGGGCTGATCGGCGCCGGCGTGGCCTGGGGACTGGTGCCGCAGCTGCCGTTCGGTGGCTGGAGCACCGGGGGAAGCCTGATCGTCTCCGGCATCGTGCTCTTCGCGCTCCTGGGCTGGAGCTACCACCGATTGCAGCGCGTGTCGGCGGCTCGTCGGTAAGAGGCATTCGAAGCTGAGGGAGGTGCTGGTGCGACTGCCGGACATTCGGGCCGAAGCGCCACCGATACCGGGTGGCGAGCATATCCGCGCGCACTCACCACCTCACTCCTCGCGTCGGCAGCGAGCTGGAAGATGTGACTGGCGGTCAGGGCCTGTGATGAACCGAGACCGCGTACGCCCCACCGGCGTAGGGCTCGCGGGACCAGGTCGCGTAGCGCATCTCGAGGGCGAGGCCCGCCGCGGCGCAGTGCGCGTCGTAATCGTCCAGGGCGTAGCCGCGGTCCAGGGAGAAGCCCGCCACCAGACGGCCTCCCGGCCGGACGTGTGCCGCCACGCCGGCGACCAGGTCCGGCTCGGTTCCCGGCGGAGTGAACAGGGGGACGTTGCCCGCCATCACCACCACGTCGAAGGATCTTCCGAGGTCCAGCCCGGCCAGGTCGCTCAGGTGCCAGGGGATGTCGGGGGCGAGATGCCGGGCCGTGGCCAGCATCGAGGAGTCGAGGTCCACCCCCACCACGTCGATCCCGTGCCGCGCCAGCTCGATCGCCACCCTGCCCGTGCCGCACCCCGCGTCGAGGACGCTGGACGGCCCCAGGGAACGCACCAACACGGCTTCGCCATGCACATCCCCGCCCTCCGCGGCGATCCTGTCGAACCGGGCCTGGTACTCCTCGCCATTCCACGCCATACCGGCACCCTGGCACACCAGGTGTCCGCTATCGCACTCACCCCGGGCCCGCGCTTTCGCCGACCTCCGGTGGACGTCGAGGTCGTCGGCGTCCACGCCGCCCGCGAGATCGGCACCGGCGCGCAGCCAGTCACCCACGGCGTCCGCGGCCTCGGGTGCGGAAGGGGCTCGGGCAGCTCGGCGGCGCGGGCCAGGTGGGGTTCATCATCGGCCTGTGCTGTCTCCTCCGCCGAGGTCAGCTGACGGTGACGGTGTAGGTGACGCGCTCGGGTGCGGACAGGGGCTGTGCCGTCGGGCCCTGGGTGCGGCCGTCGGGTGGGCACGTGGTGGTGGCCAGGCAGTGCGTCAGCACGATCCGGGTACGGCCCTTCCCGGTGGCCTCGAACGTGAAGGCGAGGTCGCTGCTGGAGCCGGGAGGCGGCTCGCTGTCGGAGTCCGACTCGATGTGCCGGCCACGGCTGCGGACCACCGCCCTGTCGGGCTCGGGGCCGGCCAGGAACCAGTGCTCCCGGGTGGAGGCATTCTCGTTGACGGTGAGGGTGAAGCGCTCCCCGACCTCGGCGGTGATGCTGGTGTCCCCGGTGGGGTGGCGGGTCGGCTCGTCGGCGCCCGACCCGCACCCGGCGACGAGCGCGAGGGCAGCGGCCATGGCGACGCCTCCCGCACCCGCCTTGCCAGTCCGGGAGGTAGACACTGTACGCATTGTTGAGCCCTTTGCTTGCGGCCTTGTCCAAATGGCCGTTGATGAAGTCGTTCTCACTGACCCAGGTGGTCGTGCCCCAGGGTTGTATACCTGCAGCCTGCCGCCCTCCTGCCCGATGATTGTCATGGCATGGGCACCGCCCTCGCCCATGGCATCGACCGGAACCGGCTTCCCCGCTGCGACAACCTTCTCCTCCTTGGTGAGGACCGGCACGCGACCGCGACGGAGATCCCGTCGGCGGCGAACTCTCTCACGAGCGGGTAGAGCCTTTTGCCGGCAGGTGAGCCTGCGACAGATACGCGGCAGCTCGGCGCAGGACTTGGTTCTCCTGCTCCAGCAGCCGGACGCGCTTCTTCCGCTCACGGTTCCCGGCCGACTCCGACCCGGTGACGCCGGGCTCCTCGCCGTCCTCGACCTTCGCCTGACGCATCCACTTCGACAGGTCATCTCATGGACGCCCAAGCCCTTCGCGATCTTCGCGAGAGTGACGCCTTCTCACAGTTGCCGGCCACGCGGACGACGTCGTCACGAAACTCTTGAGGGCAGGGAACTGGCACAGCTACATCCTTCCAGGCCACCGCACGAGCAAGCCAGATCAGGATGTCACCAGACCATGCAGCAGTCCCAACATCAGGTGTGGCGCTTACGGGATTCGGTAGGTACCTGAACCTGTTTCTGCGTGCGCTCCCACTGCGCCGGCAGCGCTCCGGAGGCTGCAGGTCTTGATGCAACGCCGACAGCTGGAAGGGCCAAACGGCCGCGCCGGGAACATCCGGCCCGGCCGGCACGGTTGCACCGGCCGAAGGACCGGCGCCGTGGGCGAGGAACACAGAGACCACAAGGCGGTCCGCCCCGCCAGGATCCGGTCCCCAGGGACGCGGCACGCCCACCGCGCACTCGGACCAGACATTTTCCGCAGGAGGAGCCATTCATGACCGACCGACCCTTGACGCTCATGGCTGTACACGCCCACCCCGACGACGAGGCCACCGGGACCGGAGGGATCCTCGCGCGCTACGCATCAGAAGGCATCCGCACGGTTCTCGTGACGTGTACCGACGGCGGTTGCGGTGACGGACCGGAGGGTGTCAAGCCGGGCGATCCCGGGCACGATCCGGCGGCCGTCGCCAGGATGCGCCGCCAAGAACTCGAGGCGAGCTGCGACATCCTGAAGGTCAGCGATCTGGAGACGCTGGACTATGCCGACTCCGGGATGATCGGCTGGCCGAGCAACGACACCCCCGGATCCTTCTGGCAGACCCCTGTGGAGGAGGGCGCCGCCCGACTTGCGGAACTCATGCGGCACTACCGGCCCGATGTGGTCGTCACCTACGACGAGAACGGTTTCTACGGCCACCCCGACCACATCCAGGCGCACCGCATCACCATGGCGGCGCTGGAGATGACCGAGCTGACCCCGAAGGTGTACTGGACGACGATGCCTCGCTCGATGATGCAGCGGTTCGAGGAGACCATGCGCGAGTTTCATGAGGACATGCCGGAGCCGGATCCTGCCGAGGCCGCCGCGATGGCCGAGATCGGCCTCCCCGACGATGAGATCACCACATGGGTAGACACCACCCCCGTCAGCGGTCAGAAGTTCGATGCGCTGGCCGCGCACGCCAGTCAGGGCGAGAACATCTTCTTCCTCAAGATGGGCAAGGAGCGCTTCGGTGAGTTGATGGGCATGGAGACCTTCGTACGTGTCAAGGACACCACCGGCGCGCCCGTACCCGAGGACGATCTCTTCGCCGGATTGCGCTGATCCGCCCGCCGGCCGGTGGTGAACGCCGCTGTCAACGAACTCACCGGGTAGCAGTTGTTTCCCACCTGACGGCCCCGACGCATGTCGCGCCCCGCGACCTCATTCGAGGCGCAGGGCGGGACGGCTGCCCGCCACCCACACGCGCATCCCGTTCCCCGCTGGCCACGAACTGCTGCGGCCGGGAGACCTGCCAGGTCAGCTCTACCTCGCGGCGGAGGTCCGCCACGGTCGATTTCCCCTCACTCAGTGGTCATCGGAACTGCGGGGCTCGCGGCCGCAGGTGGCGCCGCGGCGCCCCGCAGCATGGTCATCAGACGGCCTGCGACGTCGGGCGGACCGCCCCCGCGTCGGCCGCGGAGCGTCCCGAGCATGTGCTCGAGGCGCTTACGGTCCTCGGCGGAGCCGACGAAGGCGCGCAGCGCCAGTTGGCGGCTGGACGGCTCCCCCGGAGGAGTTCGAGCAGTCCGTGCACCACCCGGCTGCGCACCTGTGCCGATTCGTCGCTCAGCAGCAGTGCGGGACTCGGCGATGTGCTCCGCCTCCTGCTCGTCGTCCCCGGTACGAGCCGCTTCAGCCAACGCCTTCAGCGCTTCGTCGGGCATCATCGAGCCCACGAGGGCGTAGACCCGGACGGCTGTCCAGCGGTGCCGTGGTTCGGCCTCCGCGTCCGCACCAGGAACGCGGGATCTGCGGGATGTTGGGGGCCTCGATGGCGTGGCACGGGTCTGCGCCTGGGCAGGCGCGACCTCGCCGGTATCGGCCCACCCAGCACACCGGCGCGGCGAACCCCGGCGCTGCAGCCGTGTTCCCGCGAGCCCGCGAGAGCCGGCAACCGAACCATGTCCTGCAGGGACCACCTGCCCGGGCTCACCCCAGGAAGCTCAACCGCACCTTCCGGTCCGGATTGTCGACGTTGGTGTCCACCAGGCACACGGACTGCCAGGTGCCCAGGGCCAGCTGTCCCGCGACGACGGGCAGCGTGGCGTGCGGGGGGACGAGGGCGGGGAGCACGTGGTCGCGGCCGTGGCCGGGGGTGCCGTGGCGGTGGCGCCAGCGGTCGTCGGCGGGGAGGAGGTCGCGGAGGGCGGCCAGCAGGTCGTCGTCGCTGCCGGCTCCGGTCTCCAGCAGTGCCACACCCGCGGTGGCGTGGGGCGTGAAGACGTTCAGCAGGCCGTCGCGGCCCTCGGCGACGTCCCGCAGGAAGGAGCCGCACCGCTGCGTCAGGTCCTGGACCACCTCCTGCGAGCCGGTCCGGACTTCGATCTCGCGTGTCGTGAAGCGCTCAGCCATGAGTCGATCTTCTCAAAGCGGACCGCTCTCGTGGCCCGTCCGCGCATGCCCGACGTCGGATCGGCGCGCCGCACCGTGCCGGGGGGACGGGCCCGTCGGGCGCGCCGTTCGGGCGGGGGGGCGGCCCCGCACGCGCGTGCGGGAAGGTTTCGGGGGGCCGGACGGTTCGCAGAGGCATGAATGACGTGGCGGTCGTGGTCGTCGGGGCCGGGCAGGCGGGACTCTCCAGCGCCTATCACCTGCGGCGGGCCGGGTTCGAGCCCGGTGCGGACTTCGTGGTGCTGGATCACTCGCCCGCGCCGGGCGGGGCGTGGCAGTTCCGGTGGCCGACGCTGACGTACGGCCGCGTCCACGGCATGCACGCGCTGCCCGGCATGGAGCTGACCGGCGCCGATCCCGGGCGGCCGTCCTCGGAGGTGGTCGGGGAGTACTTCGCCGCCTACGAGCGGGCCTTCGCGCTGCGGGTGCGGCGCCCGGTGGATGTCCGCGAGGTGCGGGAGGCGGGGTGGGGTGGACGGCTGCTGGTACGAACCTCGCAGGGCGACTGGACGGCACGGGCCGTCATCAACGCCACCGGCACCTGGGACCGCCCCTTCTGGCCCCGGGTGCCCGGACAGGAGCTCTTCCGGGGCCGCCAGTTGCACACGGCGCAGTACCCGGGCCCGGGGTCGGACGCCTTCGTGGACCGCCGGGTGGTCGTCGTCGGCGGCGGGACGTCCGCGGTGCAGCATCTGCTGGAGATCGCCGAGGTCGCGCGGGAGACGCTGTGGGTGACCCGGCGGCCGCCCCGCTTCCGCTCCGACTCCTTCGGTGAGGAGGCGGGCCGGGCCGCCGTGGCACTGGTCGAGGAGCGGGTGCGGGAGGGCCTTCCGCCGCGCAGCGTGGTGTCGGTGACCGGACTGCCGATGACCGAGCAGGTGCGCCGCGCGCGGGAGAGCGGTGTGCTGGAGCGGCACCCGATGTTCGCCCGGCTGACCGGGGACGGAGTCGCCTGGGCGGACGGCGGCCGGGCACCCGCGGACACGGTGCTGTGGGCCACCGGCTTCCGTCCGGTCATCGATCATCTCGCTCCGCTGCGCCTGCGCGAGCCCGGTGGCGGCATCCGGCTGGAGGGGACGCGGGTCTCCCGGGATCGGCGGGTCCATCTGGTCGGCTACGGTCCCTCCGCCAGTACGATCGGCGCCAACCGGGCCGGCCGGTCGGCCGTGCGGGACATCCGGGCCCTGCTGGCGGAGCTCGATCGGAAGGTTCCGGCGGTCAGCCCCGCCGCGCTGTGAGAGGCCCTGCGAAGCCGTTCGCCGCAGTGCCCCGGGCCCCGCCCCGGCGGTGGACCCCGCCGCCCGAGGTGGTCCGCGGGAGGGGGAGGGGGCCGGTACGCAGCGGACCGGGAGTCAGCCGCGCGGGAGGGTGGAGGCCCGTACGACCAGTTCCGGCTGGAGCACGATGCGCTGGTGTGTATGGCCGGCGGCGGCCTCGCCGGTCTCCTCGATGAGCAGGTCGGCGGCTGCCCTGCCCATGCGGTAGGCGGGTTGCCGCACGGAGGTGAGGGGGACGGCCGCCGCGGCGGCGAACTCGATGTCGTCGTACCCCACCAGCGCGATCTCCTCGGGCACGGAGACGCCGGCGGCGTACAGGGCCTGCAGCACGCCGAGTGCCATCAGGTCGTTGGCGCAGAAGACGGCAGTGGGGCGCGGCGACATGCCCAGCAGCCGGGCTCCGGCGTCCCGGCCGGTCGCCACGTCCATCCGGGAGCCCTCGATGTGCCGCAGCCGCGCGCCGGAGCCGCGCAGGGCCCGGGTGGCGCCGGTGCGGCGATCGCGGCACTGGCTCAGCTGCATCGGTCCGCTGACGTGGGCGAGGTCGCGGTGACCGCTCTCCAGCAGATGGCGCACGGCCAGTCCGGCGCCCCGGACATCGTCGACGGAGACCGAGCAGCCCTCGGCGCTGGGCGCCACGCGGTCGACGGAGACGTACGGGATGCCGTGCCGCTGGAAGGCGGTCAGGTTCTCTCCGGTAGTACCGGTCGGGGTGATCAGGACGCCGCGGACCCGCTGCTCGGCGAAGAGGGCCAGGTACTCGGCCTCCTCGGCGGGGCTCTGGGCGCTGTTGCAGAGCATGACGCCGAGCCCGGCGGCGCGGGCGGCGCGCTCCGCGCCCGCGGCGACGTCGACGAAGAACGGGTTGGCCATGTCGAGGACCAGCAGGGCGATGATGCGGCTGCGTCCCGCGCGCAGATGGCGGGCCGCCTCGCTGCGTACGTAGCCGAGGCGTTCGATGGCGGTCTGCACGCGCAGACGGGTCTCCTCGGCCACCATCGCGGGCCGGTTGATGACGTTGGAGACCGTGCCGACGGAGACCCCGGCCGCGCGGGCGACCTCCTTGATCCCGACTGTCCGGCTCACGCGGGCACCCTGGTGGTCCCCGGCCGCGCGCCCCGCTCCCGCCGCACCGGCCTCAGCCCCTCCCCGCCGGTCCGGCCGGCTGCTCGCAGGTCGGACGCTCCGCTGTCCCGCGTCCCCTCGGCCCGATCCTCTCAGAAGTCGAAGTCGTCGATGTTCCCGCTGTCGAAGACCGTCGGGGGCCCGAGGACGACCTCGCCGTCCTTGCCGATGGTGTACTCCCCCAGCTTCCCCGCGGTGAACTTCTCGCCCTCCTTCCCGGTGATCTGTCCGGAGGAGAGGGCAGCGGCGGCGTAGGCGCCCAGGTAGCCGAGTTTGGAGGCGTCCCACAGGGAGAACTGCTCGAGGGTGCCGTTCTTGATGTACTTGCGCATCTGGTTGGGCGTGCCCAGGCCCCCGAGGGTGACCTTGCCCTTGTACTTGGATCCGCTGACGTAGCGGGCCGCGGCCGCCAGGCCGACCGTGGTGGGGGAGATGATGCCCTTCAGGTCCGGGTAGGCCTTGAGGAGGCCCTGGGTCTCCTGGAAGGACTTCTGGTCGACGTCGTCGCCGTAGGCGGTCTTGACGAGCTTCATGTTCTTGTACTTGGGCTTGCTCAGCTCGTCTTTCATGATCTTGATCCAGGTGTTCTGGTTGGTGGCGTTCTGGGTCGCCGAGAGGATCGCGATGTCGCCCTTGTAGTTGAGCTGTTCGGCCATGTCCTTGACCAGGCCCCGGCCGATGTCCTCGGAGCCGGCCTGGTTGACGAACAGGTGACGGCAGTCCTCACCCGCGTCCGAGTCGTATGTGACGATCTTGACGTCCTGTTTCATGGCGGCCTTCAGCGGCCCGCACACCGCGTTGGGGTCGTTGGCGGCGAGCAGGATGGCGTCCTGGCGCTGCCGGGTGAGCGTGTTGATGTAGCTCACCTGCGAGGACGCCTTCGCGTCGGAGGGGCCCACCTCCTTGCCCTTGCCACCGAACTCCTCGGCCGCCTCGATACCGCCCTTGTCGACCACCGTCATGTAGGGGTTGTTGATCTGCTTGGGCAGGAAGGCGAGCTTGAGACCTTTCTTCAGCGGCGCGTCCGGACTCGCCTCGGCGTTCTGCGCCGTGTCCTTCGCGTCGTCCTCCGCGTCGCTCTTGGTCGTACCGGAGCAGCCCGCGACGGTGACGGTCAGGGCGCAGACCGTCGCGGTGAGGGCGAGGGCGCGGGAGCGGGGGTGCGAGCGCATGGGCGTGGCCTTTCGGGAGACTGCGGGAGCTGCGGTACGGCTGCGGGGGCTAGCGAAGCTCAGGTGGTGGCGCTGATGTGTCCGGCGCCGCGTCGGCCACCGTTTCGGGAGGTCCGGCGGCGGCCGTACGGCGTTGCCTGCGGGTGGTGAGCACCGAGACCGCGCGGGGGGTGAGCACGGAGATGATCAACAGCGCGCCAGTGACGATAACTTGGATCTCGTGCGAGACGTCGTTCAGGGTCAGCAGGTTGCGCAGGACGCCGATGAGCAGCACGCCCGCCACCGCTCCGCCGAGCGTGCCCTTGCCGCCGTCGAAGTCCACCCCTCCCAGCAGAACGGCTGCCACGACCGTCAGTTCCAGTCCCAGCCCGTTGTCGGCACGCGCGCTGCCGTAGCGGAGGGTGTAGACGATTCCGGCGAAGGACGCCACCAGGCCGCTGACCGCGAAGAGGATCAGCTTGAGGCGCTCGACCCGCACTCCGGCGTAGTGGGCGGCGTCCTCCTGGGCTCCGACGGCGAACAGCGCTCGGCCGAAGCCCGTGCAGTGCAGTACGACGGCCGCCAGGACGGCCAGCAGCGCGAAGAGTGCCAGCGGATACGGCACGAAGGTCCCGGGCACGGTCTCGCTGCTGCGCGCCCAGCGGGCATAGCTCTCGGGGAAGTCGGCGACGGCCTTGTCGCCCAGCACCACGGAGGCCAGGCCACGGTAGAGGGTGAGGGTACCGATGGTGACGGCCAGGGAGGGCAGCCCGACGCGGGTGACGAGCCAGCCGTTGAGCAGTCCGCCGGCCAGCCCGGCGAGCAGGCACAGCGGCACGAGCGTTTCGAAGGCCCAGCCTGCGTCCCACAGCGCACCCGCCAGCGCACTGGAGAGCCCGAGCATCGAGGCGACGGACAGGTCGACCTGCCCGGCGACCACCAGGAGGGTCATCGGCAGTGCCAGCAGGGCGATCTCGGCGGTGTCGTCGAGGGCCGCGGACAGGTTGGCCGCTTCGGAGAAGCCCGGGGTGGTGCCGGTGCCCACCAGGAACGCGGCGACCAGCAGCGCGCCGACGGCCGCGTCCCAGCGCAGCAGACCGCCCGGTCCGCGGCCGGCTCCGGTACGGCCTCCGGAGGGGGCGGGCCGCCGCTGCGCTGTCGGGGCCGGTGGTGCGTTCACTGCCGCCTCCTCTTCCTGAGCGCACGGGTGCTGCGGCTGCGCACCACCCGGTCGGTGCTGATGGCGGCGAGCAGCAGCGCGCCGGTGATGGCCTGCTCCCAGAAGGAATCGACTTTCAGCACGACCAGGGCGCTGCCGATGGTGGTCAGCAGCAGCGCGCCCAGCGCCGCGCCCCAGACGGTGCCCACTCCCCCGGTGATGGCGATGCCGCCGACGACGACGGCGCTGACGACGGTGAGTTCCCAGCCGTTGGCCGCGTCGGCGACGACGGTGCCGAAGCGCGCCAGCCACAGTGCGCCCGCGAATCCGGCGACGGCGCCGGAGAAGACGTAGGCGGCCAGCACCCGGCGGCGGACCGGGATGCCCGCCAGGCGCGCCGCCTCGGGATTGGATCCGATGGCGTACAGCTCCCGGCCGCTGCGGTAGGTCCGCAGGAAGTAGCCGGTCGCGGCCAGCACCAGCGCGGACAGCAGCGGCAGCCAGGGGATGCCGAGCACGCTGCCGCTGCCCAGGGTGAGTACGGAGTCGGGGACGGTGGCGGCGTTGATCTGCTCCCCGTGCGCCCAGGCGTGGTCGACACCCTGGATGACGTAGAGCATGCCCAGGGTGACGACCAGCGCGGGCACTCTGCCGAAGCTGACCAGGGCACCGCTCAGGAGCCCGCAGGCGGCACCGAGGGCGATGCCGAGCAGGACGAGGGAGAGGGGGCCGTGGTCGGTCCCGGAGACGAACGACCCGCAGGCGAAGGCGGTCAGGCCGACGACGGACCCGACGGACAGGTCGATGTTGCGGGTGAGGACGACGACGGACTGCCCGGTGGCCAGCAGCACCAGGATGGCGGAGTTGAGCAGCAGGTCCTTGACACCCTGCCGGTCGAGGAAGGCCGGGTTGACCAGCCAGGTGACGAGGATCAGCAGGAGGAGGACCCCGCCGATGCTGTACTCGCGGACGCGCAGGAGCGTTTCGGCGCTGGAGCCTCCGGCGGGCTCGGGTGCGGCACGTGAGGGGGCGGCGGGCGGCAGCGTGGTGCTCACGGGGTGCCTCCTTGCCGCCGTCGCGGCCCCGCGTCGGTGCGTGGGTCCTTGGGGGCCCGCGGTCCTCCCGGTCCCGGCGCCCTCGGCGCGCCGTCCGGCCCCCGCGCCGTACTGTCCGGCGCCGGCACCGCGCTCTCCGGCTCCGGCGCCGCACGGTCCGTCCTGACCCGTCCGGCGGCAGCGGCCAGCACCGTCTCCTCGTCCGCACGGTCCCGGGGGATGTCGGTGACGAGGCGGCCCTCCCGCATGACGAGAACGCGGTCGGCCATGCCGAGGACCTCGGGCAGGTCCGAGGAGACCATCAGGATGGCGAGTCCGTCGGCGGCCAGCGCGGCGAGCAGCCGGTGCACCTCGGCCTTGGTGCCGACGTCGATGCCGCGGGTGGGCTCGTCGACGACGAGGACCCTTGGGCGGGTGGCCAGCCATTTGGCGAGGACGACCTTCTGCTGGTTGCCGCCGGAGAGTACGTTCGCGGAGTCGGAGAGGCGGTCGTACTTCAGCCGCAGTCGCTCTCCCCAGTCCTCGGCGCGGGCGCGCTCGGCGGAGCGGCGGACGAGTCCGGCCGGGCCGAGGCTGCCGAGACCGGTGAGTCCGATGTTGCGTTCGATGGAGGCTTCCCTCACCAGTCCGCGCTGTCTGCGGTCCTCGGGTACCAGAGCCATTCCGGCCCGCATGGCGGCGGTGGGCGATCCGGCGCGCAGCGGCGTTCCGGCCACCCGGACCTCGCCCGCGTCGGGGCGGTCGACGCCGAAGACCGCTTGCGCGACCTCGCTGCGGCCCGCGCCGACGAGTCCCGCCAAGGCGACGATCTCGCCTTCGCGCACCTCGAAGGAGACGTTCCGGAAGACGCCCTCGCGGGTCAGCCCGCGCACCGCGAGCGCGACCTCACCGCTGCGGGCCCGGCGTTCGGGGTAGAGATGCTCCAGTTCCCGGCCGACCATGCGGCGGACGAGCGCGTCCTCGGTGAGGTCGGCCAGCGGTTCGGTGGCGACCGGTTCGCCGTCCCGGAGCGTGGTGACGTGCGAGCACAGTTCGAAGATCTCACCGAGCCGGTGGGAGATGAACAGCACCGCGGCTCCCGCGGCGCGCAGGGCCTCGACCACGGAGAAGAGCCGCGCCGTCTCCCGGCGGGTGAGCGCCGCTGTGGGTTCGTCCATGACCAGTACCCGGGCGTCGAAGGAGAGCGCCTTGGCGATCTCGACGAGTTGCTGGTCGGCGATGGACAGGCCGCGGGCGGCGCGGTCGGGGTGGAGGTCCACACCCAGCCGGTCCATCAGCACGGTGGTCGCCTCGCGGGTGGCGGCGCGGTCGATGCGCCCCAGGGAGCGGCGGGGCTGGCGGCCCATGAAGATGTTCTCGGCGATGGACAGGTCGCCGAAGAGCGTCGGTTCCTGATGGATGACGGCGATGCCCGCGTCCCGCGCTCCGGCCGGCCCGTGGAAGGCGGTGGGCGATCCGTCGAACAACACCTCGCCACTGTCGGGTGCGTGCACACCGGCGAGGATCTTGATCAGTGTGGACTTGCCCGCGCCGTTCTCCCCCGCGAGGGCGTGGCTACGCCCCGCGTGCAGGTCGAGGTGCACACCACGCAGTGCGCGCACGCTGCCGAAGGACTTGCTCACCCCTCTCAGCGCGAGGACCGGCACACGGTCGGCGCCGGGCGGCGCGGTCCTGCCCATGTCACCCCTCCGATACTCGGCCGCTCAGCAGCCACAGCAGGGAACTTGACGGTCCGGCGGAGATGAATTGATTCACAAGATGCCGGACGACGGACGGGAAGCTAGCCCTCGCCGACAGAGCGGTCAAGAGGGCGGCAACCCCGCGAATCTCGGTGATGGAAGGGGTATTGACCCCACTTGACGAAGGCCTCTACGTTCCCGGGAACAGAGGCTTGAATCGTTTTTAGCCAGCACCCGCTCCTGCCGTCGCCCGAGGACCCCGGACGCTCCGGGTCCCGGCAGCCGTCCAGCGCCGCGTCCATTCGAGGAGCCGTATGTCTGAGCCGAACCCCGCGCGCCTGACGTCCGCGCTGCGCGCACAGCGGATCGAGACACCGTCATGGGCGTACGGGAACTCCGGGACCCGCTTCAAGGTCTTCGCGCAGCCCGGCGTCCCCCGCACGGTCCACGAGAAGCTGGACGACGCGGCCCAGGTACACCGGCACACCGGTGTGGCCCCCCTGGTGGCCCTGCACATCCCCTGGGACCTCACCGGCGACTTCGGCGCCCTCGCAGGCCACGCCCGGGAGCGCGGACTGCGGCTGGGAACCGTCAACGCGAACGTCTTCCAGGAGGAGGAGTACAAGCTCGGTTCCGTCACCAATCCGGAGCCCGCGGTACGGCGCAAGGCACTGGAGCATCTGATGGAGTGCGTCGACATCATGGACGCGACCGGCTCCCGCGACCTGAAGCTGTGGTTCTCCGACGGTCTCAACTACCCGGGCCAGGATGACCTGCGGGCCCGCCAGGAACGGCTGGCGGAAGCCCTGTGGGCCGTCTACGAACGGCTGGGCCCGGACCAGCGGCTGGTGCTGGAGTACAAGCTGTTCGAGCCCGCCTTCTACGCCACGGACGTACCCGACTGGGGCACCTCCTACGCGCACTGCCTCAAACTCGGCCCCAAGGCCCGGGTGTGCGTGGACACCGGACACCACGCACCGGGCACCAACATCGAGTTCATCGTCGCCTTCCTGCTGGGCGAGGGGAAGCTCGGCGCGTTCGACCTCAACTCCCGCTTCTACGCGGACGACGACCTGATGGCCGGGGCCGCCGATCCCTTCCAGCTCTTCCGCATCATGTACGAGGTACGCGCCGGCGGCGGCCTGCCGGGCACGCCGGAGAGCGCGGAGGGCGACCCCGCGATCGCCTTCATGCTCGACCAGTGCCACAACATCGAACCCAAGATTCCCGCCGTCATCCGCTCGGTGATGAACGTGCAGGAGGCGACGGCCAAGGCGCTGCTGGTGGACCGGGAGGCGCTGCGGGAGGCGCAGGAGTCGGGAGACGTGCTGGGCGCCCACGCGGTGCTGATGGACGCCTACGACACCGATGTGCGGCCGCTGCTGGCCGACATGCGCGAGGAACTGGGTGCCGACCGCGACCCCGTGGCGGCCTACGCGGCGTCCGGATGGGCGGAGCGGATCGTCCACGACCGTGCGGGAGGCCGGCCGGCAGGGTGGGGCGCGTGAGGCCCCGGCGCCCGCGCCGGGGCTGCCGGACTCCGCGGACGTCCGGCGGAGCGCACCGCACGCAGGGGCACCCGCACCGCCCTTCCGGAGGGCCGGAGCAGCGCGGCACACCGTACGAGCCACGCGGCTCCCATGCCGCCCGCTGACCCGGGTCCGCGCCGGGCGACGACGGCCTGCGGGGACGTCTTCGCCGCCGTCGACCTGGGCGCCTCCAGCGGCCGCGTCATGCTCGGCCGGGTACGGGAGGGCCGACTCGACCTGGAGGAAGTGCACCGGTTCGCCAACCGGCCGGTGCGGGTGCTCGGCACCCTCCACTGGGACATGCTGAGGATCCACCGGGGCGTGCTGGAGGGGCTGCGCGCCGTGGCGGCGGCCACCGGTGCGGCCGGTCCGGCATCCGTGGGCATCGACTCCTGGGGCGTCGACTACGGCCTGCTGGACGCGGACGGGGCGCTGCTCGGCAATCCGGTGCACTACCGCGACACACGCACCCGGAACGCGCCGGACGAGGTCGAGGCGGTGCTGCCGGCCGCCGAGCTGTACGCGCACACCGGTGTCCAGCGGATGCCCATCAACACGCTGTACCAGTGGACCGCGTCCCGCGGCAGCCCTCAGGCGCGCGCGGCCCGCCGGATGCTGCTCGTCCCCGATCTCGTCTCCTACTGGCTCACCGGCACGTGCGGTACCGAGCTCACCGCCGCCTCCACCACCCAGTTCCTCGACCCCCGCACCGGGAACTGGTCCCCGGCAGTCGCCGAGGCGGTCGGGCTGGACCTCGGCCTCTTCGCCCCGCTGCGCTCCCCGGGGGACCCGGCCGGAGAACTGCTGGACGATGTGCTCGCCGAGACCGGGCTGCGCGGTCCGGTGCCCGTGACGGCTGTGGGCGCGCACGACACGGCGTCCGCCGTCGCCGCCGTGCCCGCCCTCGGTGAGCGCTTCGCCTATCTGGCCACCGGTACCTGGTCCCTGGCCGGGGTCGAGCTGACCGAGCCGGTGCTGACCGAGGAGAGCCGGGCGGCGAACTTCACCAACGAACTGGGGGTGGACGGCAGGGTGCGCTATCTGCGCAACGTCATGGGGCTCTGGCTGCTCCAGGAGTGCCTGCACAGCTGGGCGGCGGAGGGCACACCGCAGGAGCTGGATCCGCTGCTGCGGTCGGCCGCCCGGGTGCCCGGCCTGCGGTCGGTCGTGGACGTGGGCGGGTCCGAGTTCCTGCGGCCGGGGCGGATGCCCGGGCGGCTGGCCGCTGCGTGCGCACGCAGCGGCCAGCCGGTCCCGCGCGATCCGGCCGAGACGGCACGCTGCGTGCTGGACTCGCTCGCCCTCGCGCACCGCGACGCGGTCTTCGACGCGCGGCGGCTGGCCGGCGTCGAGGTGGAGGCGGTGCACCTGGTGGGCGGCGGAGCGCGCAACGCGCTGCTGTGCCAACTGACGGCGGACGCCTGCGGACTGCCCGTGGTCGCCGGTCCCGTGGAGGCGGCGGCGTACGGGAACCTGCTGGTCCAGGCCCGTACCGCCGGAGCGGTGACGGGGCCGCTGCCCGCACTGCGCGCCCTGGTGCGCGACAGCGTGCGGCTGCGACAGTATGACCCCGGAGGTGATCGCTCGTCGTGGGAGCGGGCTGCCGCGCGCCGCGCCGCTGGCGCGCATCCCACCGGCCGGCACCGCCAGGACGGAAGGGAGTCGCCGTGCGCGTAGCGCTCTTCGTCACCTGCGTCAACGACGCGCTCTACCCGCGCACGGGACGGGCCGTGGTGACGCTGCTGGAGCGGCTCGGCGTCCGGGTGGACTTCCCCGAGGCGCAGTCGTGCTGCGGCCAGCCGCAGTTCAACACCGGATACCGGCACGCGACCGAGCCCCTGGTGCACCGGTACGCCTCCGCCTTCGCCGGCTACGACCACATCGTGGTCCCCTCGGGGTCCTGCGCGGCCATGGTGCGGGAGAACTACCCGCGCATCGGAGCCGGAGCGGCGGCCGAAGGGCGGGGCGGCAGGCTTGCCGCGGCAGCAGACCGGGTCGTGCCGCGCACCTACGAGCTGACGGAGTTCCTCGTGGACGTCCTGGGGGTCACCGATGTCGGTGCGTACTACCCCCACACCGTCACCTACCATCCGACCTGCCACGGGTTGCGGGTGCTCGGCCTGGGCGGCCGGCCGCGCGCCCTGCTGGACCGGGTGAAGGGGCTGGAGCTGCGCGAGTTGGCGAGCGCCGAGGAGTGCTGCGGCTTCGGCGGCACGTTCGCGGTCAAGAACCCGGCCGTCTCCTCGGCGATGGGCGCTGACAAGGCGCACCACATCCGGGCGAGCGGCGCGGCGTCGGTGTGCACGGTGGACAACTCCTGTCTGATGCACATCGGCGGCCTGCTCTCCCGGGAACGCTCGCAGGTTCGGCCCGTCCATCTCGCGGAGATCCTGGCGAGTACCGAGGAGTCACCCTGGTGAGCGGCGGACGCGCGGCCGCACGGCCGGGCCCGGCCGCCGCAGCGGGCCGCACGGGCAGGACGAGGGACGGAGGGGTCCGGTGAGCGTCACCTATCTGGGCATGCCGCCGTTCCCGGAGGCTGCGGCAGTGGCCGCCGTGGACGAACGGCTGCGCGGCAACCTCCGGCATGCCACCCGAACGATCCGCGACAAGCGCGCGGGCGCCGTGGCGGAACTGGCCGACTGGTCCGCACTGCGGACAGCGGGGGCACAGATCAAGGACCGCACGCTCCGCCATCTGGACCACTATCTCGAACAGCTGGAGACCGCGGTCACCGCCGCGGGCGGCACGGTGCACTGGGCCGCCGACGCACAGGAGGCCAACGAGATCGTCACGCGCCTCGTACGGGAGACCGGGGAGCGCGAAGTCGTCAAGGTCAAGTCCATGGCCACGCAGGAGATCGGCCTCAACGAAGCGCTGGAGCAGGCGGGCATCTCGGCCTACGAGACGGATCTGGCGGAGCTGATCGTCCAGTTGGGCGACGACCGCCCCTCGCACATCCTGGTGCCCGCCATCCACCGGAACCGCTCCGAGATCCGCGAGATCTTCCGGGAGCGGATGGAGCGTTGGGGCCGGCCTGCGCCGGACGCGCTCAGCGACCGTCCCGGCGATCTGGCGGAGGCTGCCCGGCTGCACCTGCGGGAGAAGTTCCTGAGAGCCAAGGTGGGCGTTTCCGGAGCGAATTTCCTGGTCGCCGAGACCGGAACGCTGGTCGTCGTCGAGTCCGAGGGCAACGGCCGGATGTGTCTGACGTTGCCCGAGACACTGATCTCGGTGGCCGGCATCGAGAAGGTCATCCCCACCTGGCAGGACCTGGAGGTCTTCCTGCAACTCCTGCCGCGCTCCAGCACGGCGGAGCGGATGAACCCCTACACCTCCACCTGGACGGGTATCACACCCGGCGACGGCCCCGCCGCATTCCATCTGGTGCTGCTGGACAACGGGCGCACCGACACACTGGCGGACCGGGTGGGCCGGCAGGCGCTGCGCTGCATCCGCTGCTCGGCCTGCCTCAACGTGTGCCCGGTGTACGAGCGCGCGGGCGGACACGCGTACGGCTCCCCCTACCCGGGGCCCATCGGCGCGATCCTGACGCCGCAGCTCGACAGCATGGAGACCGGGCTGGACGCCTCCTTGCCGTACGCGTCGTCGCTGTGCGGTGCGTGCTACGAGGTGTGCCCGGTGGCCATCGACATCCCCGAGGTGCTGGTGCACCTGCGGGAGCGCGTCGTCCAGGGTGGCACCGCCACCGTGCGCGGGGAGCGCACGACGGTGCGGCCGGCCAGGGGACACGCGGCGGAGCGTGCCGCCATGCGGGCGGCTTCCTGGACGTTCGACCATCCGCGTGCGCTGCGTGCCGGTGAGCGGATGGCCGCGCGGGCGCGGCGTCTGGTGCCACGCCGGCTGCCGGGGCCCGGCCGCGCCTGGAGCGACACCCGGGAGGTGCCGACTGTGCCGGCGGAGCCGTTCCGCGACTGGTGGCGGCGCACCCGCGGCACGGCGGGCGGCGCATCCGGGAGCACCGCCGGGCACACCACGGACGGGGGCACCGGAGCAGCCGGCTCGGCGGGCCGCACCGGGCCCCGGGAGGGCCCGTGGTGAGCAGCCGGGAGACGGTACTCGGACGGGTGCGCCGGGCGCTGGCCGACGTACCGCGCGGAGAGCTGCCGCAGCAGGCGCCGGTCGCCCGCGACTATCTGCACGTCCACGGCCGGCGTTCCCCGGCCGAGGCCGCACGGCTGCTCGCCGTCCATCTGGCGGACTACCGGGCGCAGGTGCACCACAGCACTCCCGACGGGCTGCCGGAGGCCGTCGCAGGGCTCCTCCTGCGCCGGGGGTCGCGCCGCGCGGTGACTCCTCCGGGGGTCCCCGAGGAGTGGCTGCCGGACGGGATCGAGCATCTGCGGGACACGGCGGCACTCACCCCATTCGCGCTGGACGCGGTGGACAGTGTGGTGACCGGGTGCGCGGTCGCGGTGGCCGAGACCGGCACCCTGGTCCTGGACGGCTCCCGGGACCAGGGGCGGCGGCGCATCACACTGGTCCCCGACCATCACGTGTGTGTGGTGCGGGTGCCGGAGCAGGTCGTGGACTCCGTACCGCAGGCTCTGGAGCGGCTGGATCCGGCACGGCCGCAGACGTGGATCTCGGGACCGTCCGCCACCAGTGACATCGAACTCGACCGGGTGGAGGGCGTGCACGGACCGCGCACGCTGGACGTGGTGCTGGTGTCCGCGGACGGGCGGCAGGCGGCGGACGGCGGAGCCGCACGGAGCTGACCGGCCGCGCACCGGTCGCCCGCTGTTCTCACGGACGTAACTCCCCTGTATTACCGCGGAGTTCGACCGCACTGTTATCCGATTTCCTTACCGGAAGCGCTGGTTCGAGCAGGTGTTGCCGTGCAAGGGTCGAACCGTTCGTTCCATATCCCGTATTTCCGCAAGGAGTTCGCGCACGTGAGCCACCCCCAGACCGCCCCCCGCACCGGTACGCCGTCCGGCTTCCCGGACTCCGAGCACCCGGCCGGGCAACCGGTGCGGAAGCCGGGCCTCGTGGTCGCCCTGCTGGCCGCCACCGCACTGTCCGCCTTCTCCGGCGCCGTCGGTGCGCTGCTGGTGTACGTCGGCGGCAAGGACCTCGCGGACCGGAACGTCCGCAACGCCGTGGACAGCGACCCGACGGCGGTCGGCCTGCCCGCGGGCACGGATGCGGCCGATGTCGCGGAGATGTCCCGCACCGCATGGGACGACGTCGTCAACGAGTGGCAGAGCACCATGTCGGCGCGGGCCGCGATCGCCCTGGCCATGGCTCTCGCCCTGCTGCTGGCCGGGCTGTTCGTCGGCAGCAGATGCACCCTGTGGACCCGGGTCCTGCTCACCGTGCTGGCGGTGGGCGGAGCAGCCTTCCCGCACCTGCTGATCCTTCGGGACGCGGCGCCTGCGGGGCCGTACACGACCAGCCTGATCGCCGCAGCACTGGCGCTTCTCGCGGCGGTACTGTGCTGGCTGCCGCCGGTGGGGCGTTACCGGCAGGCGATCCGCGGCAGCTGACCGCACCGGCAGCGATCCCGTCCGACAACGTTGCCGGACGGGGTCGCCGGGCGGGGAGGGGCACCGGACGAGGTTCACCGGGCGGGGTTTCGCCGGACGCGCAACCGCTCAGCCCGGGGCGTAACGCCGCGCAGGCGGCGCCCCGGGCCGCCTACGGTGCCACCGTGGAATCCCGAACAGTGCGTCCCTCGCTGCACGTCGTCCCGTTCCCCGTCGGCCAGGCCTATCTATGGCAGGACGGTGCCGAGATCACGCTCATCGACACCGGTCCACCCGGCAGCGCCGACGCGCTCGCGGAGGCCGTACGCGGCTGCGGGGCCGGCTCCGGGCGGCTGCGCCGGATCGTCCTCACCCACTTCCACCCCGACCACACCGGTTCGGCCGCCGAGCTGGCGAGACGGTACGGGGCCGAGGTGGTGGCACACCGCGCGGACGCTCCCGTGATCCGCGGCCGGGTGCCCGCCCCGCCACCGGACATGGCGGGGGCGCCGGAGTGGGAGCGTGCTCTCTTCGACCAGGTGCACGCCCCCTTCGGCAGCACCTCCGACGCGCCCGCGGTACCACCCGCGCCGCCCTGCCGGGTCGACCGGGAGGTGGCGGAGGGCGACCTGCTGGACTTCGGCGGCGGCGCCCCGCGCCGCCCTGCCGGGTCGACCGGGAGGTGGCGGAGGGCGACCTGCTGGACTTCGGCGGCGGCGGCGCCACCGTGCTGTCGGTGCCCGGACACACCGAGGGCAGCATCGCGGTGCTGCTGCCCGAGCACCGCACACTGTTCACCGGCGACACGGTCGCCCGGCTCGCAGAAGGGCCCGTACCGGGCGTGTTCAACCTGGACCGGGCCCGTACGGCGGCCGCGTTCCTGCGGCTGTCCGCGCTGGCGGCTGACGAGGGGGTCGAGACCGTCTGCTTCGGGCACGGGGAACCGCTGACCAGCGGCGGCGGTGAGACACTCGCGCAATCCGCTGCACGGTACAGCTAGTCTGGTCGGCCGCACGGCACACAGGAGCGCGCCGCGCCGTGCGCACCCACCGCTCAGCAGGACCGGGAGGCCCCGTGAACCAGCCCGCACCCAGCCAGGTCGCCTCGGTCCAGGGGGTCGGTGTCCGCCGCTCGGCCTCGGACCAGCTCATCCTCGACGGCATCGACTGGTCGGTCCGGGCCGGGGAGCACTGGGCGCTGCTGGGAGCCAACGGCGCCGGGAAGACCACCTTGCTGAAGCTCCTCGGCGCCGTGCTGCACCCCACCACCGGCAGCGTGGAAGTGCTGGGCAACAGGCTGGGCAGGGTGGATGTGCGCGAACTGCGCGCACACATCGGCCATGTGTCCACCGCGCAGCGTGTGCCGCAGGACGCCACGGCGCACACGGTCGTACTGACGGGGGCGACGGGCACGGTGCAGCCGCTGTGGCGCAAGTACGACGACGCGACCCGGCGGCTGGCGAGCGACCTGCTCTCGGAGCTGGACTGCAAGGAACTGGTCGAGCGGCCCTTCGGGGTGTGCTCGGGGGGCCAGCGCGCCCGGGTGCTCATCGCCCGCGCCCTGATGCCCGCGCCCTCGCTGCTGCTGCTGGACGAGCCCTTCAACGCGCTCGACCTGCCCTCGCGCGAGGACCTGATCGACGCGCTGCGCCGACTGGCCGCCGACCGCCCGTCCCTGGCGACCGTGACGGTCACCCACCATCTGGAGGAGCTTCCCCCGAGCACCAGCCACGCGCTGCTGCTCCGGGAGGGCAGAACCGCTGCGTGCGGCCCCGCACCCGAGGTGCTGAGCGGTGAGGTCCTGACGCAGTGCTTCGGCCGCCCCGTCGAGGTCTCCCGCAGGGACGGCCGGTGGCTGGCCCGCTCGGGCCGTCGGTCCTGAGGCCTCCTGGCTGCCGAGCCCGTCGTGCCCGGGATGCCGGGGCTCCTGGGCCCGTCGTGCCCGGGGGGCCGGGGGCTCCTGGGCCCGTCGTGCCCGGGGGCATCGGGGCCGTCCCGCCGTCGGACCGCGACCCGCTTCTCCCGGGACCGCGAGCCTAGGCCCTTCGCCGCGGCCGGGTTCCACCCCGCGTCCGATACCGGCCGCCGGGCCCGCTCGTAACGTCCTTGGGCATGGAATCGACGAGAGAGAACACGAGCGGCGGCGACCCGACCGGCACCCTGGACGAGGCCTTCGCACGCCTGCACGCCAGCGGGCCCGAACGGGAGGGCTGGCTCAGCAACCACGCCCCCATGGCGGTGGAAGCGCTGGTGCGGCACGGTCGGGCTCCGTCGGTGCACCGCTGGATCGACGACTACCGGGACAAGCTGGAGGACCTGCCCGGACAGCGCACACGGGTCACCGCTGAGAACTGGACCGAGGCGCTGGGGGATTCGCGGCGGCTGGGGGACTGGATCGGCTACTTCGCCCGCCAAGTGGAGGAACGCCCCTGGCGTGACGTGCTCGCCCTGTGGTGGCCGCGGCTGCTGCCGGGCATCTCCGCGGGCGCCACCCACCCGGTGATCCGCACCGGACACGCCGTACGGGTGCTGCTCGCGGACGGCCCGCCGAGTGCCCCGCGGCTGGCGGAGCTGGCGCACGCGCTCGGCTACTGGGCGGCCCGGCACAGCACACTGCCGGAGATCGACCTGCTGCCGCGGCACCCCACCGCGGCGGCGGGGCTCGAAGCCGTCCCGCTGATCGCCGACCGGAGCGGCGGTATCCGCGAACGACTGGCGCGCATCACCGCGCTGCCCCATCGGCCGCAGGCGGGGCGCCCCGGACCGGACGCGGTCGCCGCGGACGGCGCCACCGATGCCGACACGGCCCGGGCCGACCTGCGGGAGATCGTCCGCGCCGCCACCCACCGGTACGCCACCCACGCGCACGGCTCGCCCGTCATGCTGGTGCACGCGGCCACCGCGCCCAACGCGGTGCTGCGCACCCTGCCCGCGCTCCCGCCCCACCTGTGGGCCCCCAGTGCCGACGCCGCCTGGGCCGCGAGCGCGGCCGTCACAGCCGTGTACGCGCCCGTGCAGGCGGCGCCGGTCCCGGACAGCACCCCGCCCGCCCCGCAGGAGGTCTTCGCCCGTGCGGCGGCCCACGGCGACGAACACGCGATCAAGTTCGCGGACACCGCGCTGGAGGTGGCGGCCGGCGTGGAAGGCGGCGATCCGCTGTCCATGGCGGCAGCGCTGCGCGCGACGGAACTGATCCCGCAGGGCAGCTGACCGGGGCTCAGAAGGCCGCGCGGAAGGCGTCGTACGAGGGCTGCCCGAACAGCACGAGGCGCACCTCGGCGAAGCCCTCGCCCTCGGCCCGCAGGGTGCGCAGCGCGATACGTGCCGCGTCGTCCAGCGGCCAGCGGTAGACACCCGTGGAGATGGCGGGGAACGCGATCGTCCGGGCACCGAGTTCACGAGCGGCCCGCAGCGACTCGCGGTGGCAGGAGGCCAGCAGCTCCGAGCGGTCCTCCTGCCCGCTCCAGACCGGGCCCACCGTGTGGATGACCCAGCGTGCCGTCAGCCGTCCCGCCGTGGTGGCGACCGCCGCGCCGGTGGGGAGGCCGCTGCCGTACCGTTCGGCGCGCAGCCTGCGGCACTCGGCGACGATCTCCGGGCCGCCCTTGCGGTGGATGGCTCCGTCCACGCCTCCGCCGCCCATCAGGGAGGAGTTGGCCGCGTTGACCACGGCGTCGACGTCCTGTTCGGTGATGTCCCCCTGCACGAGGGTGATGTGGGTGGGCATGGCCCCATCCTGGCGCGGCGCCAGGCGGGGCGCATGCCGGTGATCCGGTCCGGGCCCCGAACGGCGCCGCGGCACGGCTGTCCGCTGCGCGCCCTCTGGTCGGTGCTCCCGAGTTCGTATTAGCTTGCCCCACCGCCCGCTGCACTCCTGAACGCCGGAAGGACGGTCCCCGATGACCGCTGCACCCTCGCGCCGTTCGCTGCTGGCCGGTGGCGCCACCGCCACCCTCGGCACACCGCTGCTCGCCCCGTCCGCCGCCGCGGAATCCTCCCGTCCCGGCGGCGGCCACCGCACGCCGCATGTGATCCCGGGCGCCGACGCGGCGGCCGCCGAGGGCTGGCGCACGCTGCGGGGCCGGAAGCTCGGCGTCCTCAGCAATCCGACCGGGGTGCTGCGGGACGCCCGGCACGTGGTCGACTCGATGGCGGCGCACAAGGAGCTGCGCATCGCGGGTGTCTTCGGCCCGGAGCACGGATTCCGGGGCAGCGCGCAGGCGGGCGGGTCGGAGCCCGAGTTCGAGGACCCGCGCACGGGGCTGACGGTCTACGACGCCTACGGGGCCGACGGTGCGAAACTGGCCGCCCTGTTCCGCAAGGCTGAGGTGGACACGGTCGTTTTCGACATCCAGGACGTCGGGGTGCGCTTCTACACCTACATCTGGACGATGTACCACGCGATGGTCGCCGCGCGGGAGATCGGGGCGTCGTTCGTGGTGTTGGACCGGCCGAACCCGATCGGCCGCAGGGTGGACGGTCCGCTGCTGACGCCCGAGTTCGCCTCCGGCGTCGGGCTCAAGCCGATCATCCAGCAGCACGGTATGACGGTCGGTGAGCTGGCCCGCTACTTCAACGGCGAGCTGCTGCCCCGGGAGGGCGACGGCGGCCGGGTGGAGCTGGAGGTCGTCCGGGTACGGGGCTGGTCGCCGCGCACCCCGGCGCAGGAGACGGGGCTGGCCTGGGTGCCGCCGTCCCCCAACGTCCCGACTCCCGACACGGCGACCGCCTACGCGGGCACCGGGTACTTCGAGGGCACCAACCTGTCGGAGGGACGCGGGACCACGCTGCCCTTCCAGTTCATCGGTGCCCCGTTCCTGGACCACCACTACAGCGACCGGCTCAACGGGCTCGGACTGGAGGGGGTGCGCTTCCGGGAGGGCTATTTCGTCCCCACGTTCAGCAAGCACCAGGGCAGGACCTGCGCGGGTGTGCAGCTCCTGGTGACCGACCCCGCCCGCTACCAGGCCGTGCCGACGGCAGTGGCCATGCTGCGGGAGGCGATGCGGTACGACGAATTCGCCTGGCGTGAGGACGCCGATCCGAAGCGGCCCTTCTGGATCGACAAGCTGTCGGGCTCCTCCCGGCTGCGGGAGATGCTGGACGCGGGCCGGAGCCTGGAGACGATCACGGGGGCCTGGCGGGCGGAGGTGCGCGACTTCGAGCGGGCCAGGCGCCCCTATCTGCTCTACCGGTGAGGGGGTCCGCGGCGGGCGCCCCCGCCGGGCTCCCGCTCGCCGGTGTCCCGGCGGGGATCGTCCACCGCCGTCTCCGGGCCGGCCGCCCGCTGTTGCCCGCCGGTCAACTGCTCACTGCCGCGTCCGCGGTCCGGCTGTCGCGCCGGACCAGCGCGGCGTACCGGCCCTCCGCCGCGAGGAGCTCGGTATGGGTGCCGCGCTCGGCGATCCGCCCGCCGTCCAGGACGACGATCTGGTCGGCGTCGCGGATGGTGGAGAGGCGGTGCGCGATGGTGAGCGTGGTGCGCCCTTCCGAGAGTGCGTCGACGGCTTCCTGGACCGCGCGCTCGGTGCGGGTGTCGAGTGCGCTGGTGGCCTCGTCCAGGATGAGTACCGGCGGGTCGCGCAGGATGGTGCGCGCGAGGGCGAGCCGCTGCTTCTCGCCGCCGGAGAAGCGGTAGCCGCGCTCGCCCACGAGGGTGTCGTAGCCGTCCGGCAGCGCGGCGATCTGCTCGTGGATCTGCGCGGCGGTCGCCGCCTCGCGCAGATCCTCGTCGGTGGCGTCCGGCCGGGCGAAGCGGAGGTTGTCGGCGACCGTCGCGTGGAAGAGGTAGGTCTCCTGGGAGACCACGCCGACGGCTCCGGAGAGGGTCGCGAAGTCGAGGTCCCGTACGTCGACCCCGTCGAGGGCGACCCGGCCTCCGGTCACGTCGTAGAGCCGGGGCACCAGGTAGCTGAGGGTGGACTTGCCCGAACCGGTTGCCCCCACGACCGCGAGGCTGCTGCCGGCGGGGACGGTCAGGTCGATACCGCGCAGGGTGTGGCCGCCGTCGCGTGCGGGGCTGCCCGGCGGGCGGGTGTCGTAGGTGAAGTCCACGTTCTCGAAGCGGATTTCCCCGCGGACCTGCGGAAGCGGGACGGGGCGGCGCGGCTCGGTGATGGAGACGGGCAGGTCGAGGTATTCGAAGATGCGCTGGAAGAGCGCGAGCGAGGTCTGCATCTCCACGCCCGTGGTGAGCAGCGAGACGGTGGGGCGCAGCAGCCCCTGCTGGAGGGTGACGAAGGCGACGAGGGTGCCGATGGAGAAGGCGGGCCCGCCGAAGTGGGTGAGCATGCCCGCCGTCCAGTAGAGCAGTGCGGGGATCGCGGACATCACGATCCCGATGGTGGACATCCGCCAGCGCCCGGCCATGTGGGAACGGATCTCCAGGTCGGCCAGGGTCTCGGATTCACCGGCGAAGTTCCTGGTGAGCGAGTCGGCCCGGCCCATGGTGCGGCCGAGCAGGATGCCGCTGACCGACAGGGACTCGGTGACGAGCGCGGACATGACGGCCATCTGCTTCTGCCGCTGGGTGGTGATGCGCTTGCGCTCCCGCCCCACCCGGCGGCTCACCCAGACGAAGAAGGGCAGCAGTACCAGGGAGGCGAGCGTGAGCCGCCAGTCCAGCGCGAGCATGGCGACGATGGTGGCCACCACGCTGGTGAGGTTGGAGACCAGCGAGGTCGCCGTCGAGGTGACGGTCGCCTGCATCCCGCCGATGTCGTTGGCGATGCGGGACTGGACCTCGCCCGTCCGGGTCCGGGTGAAGAAGGCGAGCGGCATCTGCTGGAGCTTGGCGTACACCCCGGTGCGCAGGTCGTGCATGACGCGCTGGCCGACCGTGGTGCTGATGAGCGTCTGGAGCACACCGAAGACGCTGGTGACGACCGCGGTGACGATCAGGCCGAGAGCGAGCAGCGAGAGCAGCCCGGTGCGCTGCTGGGGGATGGCGACGTCCAGGATCTCGCGCAGCAGGAACGGCGAGGCGACGGAGACCAGGGAGGAGGCGGCCACCAGGAGGCCGACCAGGGTCAGGCGGGCACGGTAGGGGCGGAAGAGCCGCAGGATGCGGCGCACCTGCGCGGGCTGCTCCCGCGGCGTCGGGCTTTCCTGCGGTGACGGCGTCCAGCCGGGTACTTCACGGTGCAAGGGGCTCCTCGGTACTCGGGGGTGTTGCCCGGGGGCGGAGCCGTTCCGCCGGCTCGGGCGCGCTCGGCGGACTGCGCCGAGGCTCATGGAGCATAGTTCATCGTTACCTATGTTCACAATGACCTACATCCTGATAACCTGCCGGACATGGTCCACCACCCCTCCGCCGAACGCGCCTCAGACCTGGCTGACCAGCTCCTGCACCTGACGAAGCGGATCAACCACGCGCATCGGCAGAACTTCGCACCGCTGGGGGTCACCCCCGCGCAGGGCCGCATGCTGCGCACGGTCGCGCACTGTCCGCAGCCGCCCCGGATGGCGGACCTCGCCACCCGGCTGGGCGTGGTGCCCCGGCAGGTCACCAGCCTGGTCGACGCGCTGGAGGAGCGCGGCCTGGTGCGCCGCGCCCCCGACGCCACCAATCGCAGGGTGATCCGCATCGAACTGACGGAAGGCGGCTCGACGGCCCTCACCGCACTGCGCCGGGCCCGCAGGAGCGCCGCGGAAGAGCTGCTCGCGCCACTGACCGCCGCACAGCGCGACGAACTCAGCCGACTGCTGGCCCTGCTCGACGCGGACCAGGGCGGCCACTGACACCGGCCGCGGAAGCCCGGCCCGACCGCGGTGGCGCAGGCCCTCCGGCTCCGGCTGCGCACCCGCGGCGCTGCGCAGCGGACCGGCCGATGACCGTTACGCGGCGGGAACGACCCTCACGGCCCCGGCCGACCGGCGGAACTAGCATGTGCCACACACAAGTCCGCACTCCCGCCCGAACCCTGTGCGCCCAGGAGATGCCATGCCGCTGCTCGAACCCGAGGCCGGAGCGCTGCGCCCGCGGACCGGCACCGGCCACTCCCCCGCCGCCGACCGGGTCCCCGAGACGCTGGCACACGGCACGCCCCAGCCGCTGCGCGGCGACCTGGAGCGGCTGCTGGGGCCGGAGAAGGTGCTCAGCAAGGTGTCCGATCTGGTGCGCTACGCCTCCGACGCGAGCCCCTACCGGTTCGTGCCGCAGGTGGTCGTCCTGGCCGAGGACGTGGACGATGTCTCCGCCGTGCTCGCGTACGCGCGGGACAACGGCCGGGACGCCGTCTTCCGCGCCGCGGGGACCTCGCTGAACGGGCAGGCCCAGGGCGAGGACATCCTGATCGACGTCCGCCGACACTGGGCGGGTGTCGAGGTGCTGGCGGAGGGCGAGCAGGCCCGGATCCGGCCGGGTACCACCGTCTTCCGCACCAACGCCGCGCTGGCACGGCACGGGCGGCTGATCGGCCCCGACCCGGCCAGCGCCATCGCCTGCACCGTGGGCGGAGTGGTGGCCAACAACGCCTCCGGGATGACCGCCGGAACCACGCGCAACTCCTACCGCACGGTCGCCTCGCTCACCTGCGTCCTGCCCAGCGGCACGGTCGTGGACACGGCGGACCCGGCGGCGGAGGAGAAGCTGGCACAGGCGGAGCCGGAGCTGTGCGCGGGACTGCTGACGCTCAAGGCGGAGATCGAGGCGGACGCCGCGCTGGTGGCCCGGATCCGGGCGAAGTACGAGCTGAAGAACACCAACGGATACCGGCTCGACGCCTTCCTCGACGGCAGCACCCCGGTGGAGATCCTGCGGGGGCTGATGGTGGGTTCCCAGGGCACGCTCGGCTTCCTCGCCGAGTTCGTCTTCGACACCCTGCCCCTGCACAGGCGCACCTCGACCGGACTGTTCTTCTTCCCGTCGCTGTCCGCGGCGGCCGCGGCCGTGCCGCGCTTCAACGAGGCCGGTGCCCTGTCCGTGGAGCTGATGGACGGGAACACGCTGCGCGCCTCCGTCAGCGTCTCCGGCGTGCCGCAGGACTGGGCCCAGCTGCCCAAGGAGACCACGGCCCTGCTGGTGGAGTTCCGCTCCCCCGACGACGCCGTGCGCGAGCAGCGCGAGGAGGCGGCGCGTGCGGTGCTGGCCGGACTGGAACTGGTCGCACCGGTCGCCTCCGTGACCAACGAACTGACCCGCGACCCGGCCACGATCGCCTCCTACTGGAAGGCGCGCAAGGCGTTCGTCACCGCGGTCGGCGGCTCGCGTCCCGCGGGCACCACGCTGATCACCGAGGACTTCGCCGTACCGCCCTCCCGGCTGGCCGAAGCCTGCGAGGCGCTGCTGGAGCTGCAGGAGCAGCACGGATTCGACGCGGCCGTCGCCGGTCACGCGGCACACGGCAACCTGCACTTCCTGCTGGCCTTCGACGCGGCGGCGCCGGACGACGTGGAGCGCTACGCGGCCTTCATGGACGCGTTCTGCCGGATGACCGTGGAGCGCTTCGACGGCTCCCTGAAGGCCGAGCACGCCACCGGCCGCAACATCGCCCCCTTCCTGGAGCTGGAGTGGGGCAGTACGGCGACGGAGCTGATGTGGCGGGTGAAGCGGCTGCTGGACCCGACCGGGGTACTGGCGCCCGGTGTGCTGCTGGACCGCGACCCGCAGGCTCATCTGCGGGGCCTCAAGTCCATCCCCGGGGTGGAGGCGGCCGCCGACCCCTGCATCGAGTGCGGCTTCTGCGAACCGACCTGCCCGAGCGAGGATCTGACCACCACGCCGCGGCAGCGGATCGTACTGCGCCGCGAGATGACGCGGCAGGCCCCCGGCTCGCTCGTCGGCGAGAACCTGCTGGCCAGCTACGGCTACGACGCCGTTGACACCTGTGCGGGCGACTCCACGTGCAAGCTGGACTGCCCGGTCGGCATCGACACCGGGGCGCTGATGAAGACCCTCCGGCACGCCCGCCACTCGCCGCGCGAGGAGCGTGCCGCGGAGCGCACCGCGCGGCACTTCGCACAGGTGGAGCGCGCGGCCCGGCTCGCGGTGGCCGCCGGGGACCGGATCCGCCGCCGGGTGCGCGGGCGGGGAGGAGATCTGGGCGACCGGTTGCTCGGTGCCGCGACCGGTGCCGCCCGCCGGGCGGTCCGCCCCGACCTGGTGCCGCAGTGGCTGCCGGAGATCCCGGCGGCGGCCGCCAAGCGGCTCCCGGCGACGGGCAGGCAGGACGCCGCCGCGGTCTACTATCCGGCGTGTGTGAACCGCATCTTCGGCGACCCGGACGGCCACCGCGGGCTGTCGCTGCCGGAAGCCCTCGTCACCGTCTCGGCCCGCGCCGGTCGCCCGGTGTGGATACCGGAGGACGTCACCGGGACCTGCTGCGCGACGATCTGGCACTCCAAGGGCTACGAGGCGGGCAACGCCCTGATGGCCAATCGCATGGTGGAGGCCGCCTGGCGATGGACCGACGGGGGTGAACTCCCGCTCGTCGTCGACGCGTCCTCCTGCACTCTGGGACTGGCGGAAGAGGTCGTCCCGTACCTGACACCGGCCAACCGCAAGCTGCACGCGAGGCTGACAGTGCTCGACTCCCTCGTATGGGCCGCCCGCGAACTGCTGCCGCGGCTCACGGTGGAGCGGAAGGTCACCTCGGCTGTGCTCCATCCCACCTGCTCCATGCGGCACCTGGGTGACGAGGCGGAGCTGCGCGAGGTGGCCGAGGCGTGCGCCGAGAAGGTCGTGGTGCCGCTCGACGCGGGATGCTGTGCCTTCGCGGGTGATCGCGGCCTGCTGCACGAGGAGCTGACCGCCTCCGCGACGGCCCGGGAGGCCGCGGAGGTGAACCGCCGCTCCTACGACACGTATCTGTCGGCCAACCGCACCTGCGAGATCGGCCTCGACCACGCGACCGGCAACCGGGGGTACCACTCGGTCCTCCAGGAACTGGAGCTGGCGACCCGGCCGCGATGAGGCGGTCCGGGCGGGCCGTGATGAGGCCCGCCCGGATCGGCCCGTTCACCCCGTTCGTCCCGTTCCTCAGCCGGTTGCCTCCACGTGGAAGGCCACGGCCTGATGAGGCGGGACCGTCAGCCGCGCGGTGCCGTCGGCGGCGACCGTGACCTTCTGCGCGCAGCCGCCCTGCGCGGCGGCGACATCGCAGTACGTTCCGGCGGGCAGGGAGGTCTGGAACGTCCTGCTCAGCTCGGCGCCGCCGTTGTTGAGGGCGACGAATCCCCGGTCGCCGCGCCCGAAGGCGAGTGCCTGGCCCTCGGACCACCAGTTCGTCAACTCCGCGGTGCCGACCGCGTTGCGGAAGCCGACCATGCCGGTGATCTCGGGTTCGGCGTGGAGGTCCGTCCACCCGGTCTCCCCCGTGGGCGGTCCGGCGTCGCGGTCGGTGAACGTGTAGCCCGAGAAGATGTTCGGGGAACCGTAGGGGTGGGCCAGCTCGAAGATACTGGCGAGGGTGTGGGCGGCGCCGTCCCGGTAGGTGAGCGTCGAGCCGTTGCGTTCGGTGTCCCAGTTGTCGACGAACGTGCGTGCCGTCTCGCTCTCCAGCATGCCGTCACCGATGCTCCGCAGGGATCCGAGGTCGCCGCCCTGGAAGGCGCTCTTGAGGCGGCGGCCGTAGCGGAACTCGTCCACGTCGCCGACACCGGTGTACTCCTCGGGCTGCACCGCCTCACCGGCACCGTGGATGACCTCGCTGACCCAGTAGCCGGGCGGCTGGGTCAGCTTCGCCTTGACGGCCGCCAGATCGGAGGCGGCCATGTGCTTGGCGGCGTCGATGCGGAACCCGGCCACGCCGAGGGAGCGCAGATCCTCGAGGTAGCCGGCGAGGGCGGTCCGCACCTTCTCGCTGCCGGTGTCCAGGTCGGCCAGACCGACGAGTTCGCAGTTCTGCACCTCGTCGCGGTCGGTGTAGTCCGAGATGTCGTGGCGGCAGGTGTGGAAGTCGGTGTCCTGGTAGGTCCCGGTGTAGTCGTACTTGCTGTACGCGGTGCCGCCGGTGCCGGTACCCGACCCGGAGCTCATGTGGTTGACGACCGCGTCGGCGATGACCTGCACGCCGGCCGCCGCGCAGATCTCGACCATGTGCGCGAAGTCCTCCCGGTCGCCGAGCCGTCCGGCGATCCGGTAGCTGACCGGCTGGTACGACGTCCACCACTGGTCGCCCCTGATGTGCTCGGTGGCGGGTGAGACCTCGACATAGCCGTACCCCGCCGGGCCGAGGGTGTCGGTGCACTCCCGGGCGACGGAGGTGAATGGGCGCTCGAACAGCGTCGCGGTGACTGTTCGTTCGCCCGGCGCCGCGGATCCGTCCGCAGCGGGCCGTGCCGATACCGCGGATGCCGGTGCCGAGCGGGCTGCCCGGGCCTGCCAAGGCGTCGCCGCCAGCAGGGCACCGGCCACCAGTACTCCCGCCGTACCGGCGCTGAGCAGTTGTCTTCTCATCGTGCGGCTCCTTCGGTCTGCGGGCCAGGCAGGGCCCGGGAAGGCAGCAGCCAGATATCTCGGCCGCCGTGGGGGGGCGACGGGCAGTCGCGGACGGCCCGTTCGCGGGCGGTACGGCCGGGAGCCTGCCGGTGTCCGGTGGCGCCGTCAAGGGAACCTGCAAGAGTTTCCGCTCTATTGCGGCAAGATTTTGCGGGCACGGAAGTCCCTCCACGGGTGACGAGAGTCCACGTGCGTCGACTTCGACGTCTACGACGCCGCGACCTGGACGTCGCCCGTCCCGCTCAGCCACGCCTCCATCAAGGCCAAGGGCACGCCGCAGGAGATCCCCGACTTCACCCGCGGGCACTGGAAGAGGAAGCGACCCGGGGTCGACTCCGAGAAGCCGAAGACCTGAGCGGGGGGCCGGAGAACGCACCGGCGTCCGCGCGGGCCGAACCGGATGAGCCAGGACAGGGCCGGGCACCGGGCCCGGTCTCAGTTCACCTCCTGAGCGAGGCCCGGTCCCCCATCACCACCACGGGATGCTTGTCCGGGTCCAGCGTGCGCAGCAGGGTCCGCATGCCGGACTTGGACAGGCTCACACACCCCGACGTCCCGCTGCCGTGATCCATGTGCAGCCAGATGCTGCCCCCCTTGGCCTTGCCCTGCGGGCGGGTCGGGTCGAGGGGGGAGGTACCGGTCACGCGGTTGTAGTCGATCGCGATCACATGGTCGAAATCGTGCCGGGTCTTCTTCGGCCAGTACGAGGGCGGGGTGAACGCCGACGTGTGCGTGTAGGGCAGCTTGGCCTCGCCGTCCGGCAGCACGCCTCCTGCGTCCGAGAGCGTGAAGACGCCGACCGGGCTGCGTTTGTCCCCCTCGTGGTGGTCCGTCGTCCAGCCCTTCTTGCCGTTGTGCCCGGCCCAACTGTGCTCCTCGCGCCACTTCTTGCCCTGCCGCGTGTAGAGCCGCACCGTGGCCTGTGCCGCATCCTCGCCCTTGCCCTCGACCGCCACGACCTGGCTCGCGTCATCGGGGATCTTCGACTGGAGCCGGTCACCCACCCGGGGGATACGGGTGGGGTTCTCGGCCAGTTCGGCCTGCGCCGAGTGCTCGGGCACCTTCGTCCGTTTGGGCCCGCCGGAACCACGGTCGCCCCCGCTGTCCCCGCCGCATCCGGAGAGCAGCACCGCCAGCGCGGTGCCCGCCGCGGCGGCCGCCACGGCCCTACCGGCCGCTTCCCGCCCCCGGGCCCCGCCGACCGGCGCGCCCCGGGAGAGGTCCTGAGCGGCCTCCGGCCGGAGGGTTCCGCCACCTGTACGTCGTGCCCCACGCATGCCCATGCTCTCCATCCTCGCATTGGCCGGAAGTGCGCCGCCGCGGGGAAATCCCGTTGCGGATGCGGCGGCGACCCGGTGGGATCGGCGCACGCCCCGCGGGATCCGTACCGCCTGCCCGCAGCTGCCCTCACGCCGCCCCCGCATCCGTCCCGCCCGCGCGGTCTCGAACCCCTTGGAACGCGTCATGCAGATCCGCGACCTCCCCTACGACGACCCCGGCGAACCCGATGTCCGTTCGGGCCTCCGGCTGCTCCTGTGGCTGGGGCGGATGCAGTTGGGCGGCCAGTGCAGAGCGCTGGGCTGGGGAGTTGTGCACCTCGCCTCGATCGCCGCCTTCCCCGCCGTCGCCGGGCTGGCGGTGACCGCGGTCGTGGACCGCTCGGGCGGCGACCTGACGCTGGCCGCGCTGGCGATGGCCGTCGTCACACTCACGGTGACGACCGGCGACACCCTGCTGCACAGGGCCGCCGTCACCAACTGGATCACCGCTGCCGCACGCATCCAGCAGCTCCTGGCGCGCCGCACCGCGGCTCTGGGCGCGACCCTCACCCGCAGGGTCGCCGCCGGCGAGGTCGTCGCCGTCTCCACCGGTGACATCGAACGCATCGGATGGTGCGTCGAGGCAGCCTCGCGCTTCAGCGCCGCCCTGCTCACGACACTGGGCGTCTGTGTCGCGCTGACGGTCTACCAGCCGCAGCTGGGTCTGCTGGCGTGCGCCGGGATGCTCACGCTGGCGCTGACCGTGCTGCCACTGCTGCCGAGAGCCACCAGGCGCGCCGACACGCAGCGCGAACGCGCCGGGCACGCCACCGAACTGGCCGCCGACACCGTGGCCGGGCTGCGGGTACTGCGCGGCATCGGTGGTGAGGAGCTCTTCCTCGCACGCTACCGGCGGGCCTCGCAGCAGGTGCGGCACGCCGCCGTGCGCACGGCCCGCATGTGGTCGTTCATCGAGGCGGTCCAGGTCGCACTGCCCGGGCTGCTGCTGGTGGCCGTGGTCTGGTACGGCACCCGGCTGGCGCTGGACGGGCACATCGCGGTGGGCGAGCTGGTGATGGTCTACGGCGCGATCAGCTTCCTGCTGGTACCGCTCCAGCTCTTCGGCGAGTTCGCCATGTCCTACTCCTTCTCGCGCCCCTCCGCGGCACGCGCGGCACGGGTGCTGGCACTGCGGCGGCCCGGCGAGGAACAGCACACGGCGACAGCACCCCTCACCCGGCCGAACGCGCGGGAGCGGCCCGCCCGCACCGGCTCCGCCGAGGTGCGGGAGGGACTGTACGACCCGGCCACCGGGCTGCGCGCCCCGGCGGGTCTGCTGACCGCCGTGGTCTGCGGTGACCCGGACGCGGCAGGGCACCTCGCCGAACGGCTGGGCGGCCACCCCGCCTCCGCCGCCGGTCCCGGCACCGCCACAGGAACGGGAGATACGCCGCAGTCCGCGGCCGGGGAGCGAGCCGGCCGGGCTCAGCGTCGAAGACGGGAGGGCGAAGACGTCTCGGTGCTGCTGGACGGCTCACCGCTGGACGCCATGCCGCTGGCCCGGGCCCGCGCCGCAGTGCTGGTGCAGGACAAGGATCCGGTGCTGCTCTCCGGCACGCTGGCCGATCTGCTGGACGTGCCCTCCTCCGGCGCGGTGGACGCCGGCCGGGCGCTGCAGGCCGCCCAGTGCGACGACGTCCTCGCCGCGCTGGTGCAGGGCACCCCGGACGCGGACGGTGATCCCCTGCGGGCCAGGATCACCGAGCGGGGACGCTCGCTCTCGGGAGGACAGCGGCAGCGGCTCGCGCTCGCGCGCTCGCTGCTGACCGATCCGCCGGTACTGGTGCTGGACGAGCCGACCTCGGCCGTCGACTCGCACACCGAGGCGCGCATCGCCCGGGAGCTGGCCGCACTCAGGTCGGGCCGGACGACGGTGGTCCTCACCTCCAGTCCCCTGCTGCTCGAGACCGCCGACCGGGTGGTCTTCGTGCAAGGTGCCAGGGCCGCGGCCGCCGGCACGCACCGGGAGCTCCTCGGCTCCCAGGACGGGTACCGGGCCGTCGTCACCCGGGCACCGCAGCCCGACACCGTGCGGCCGGACGAGCCGCGGGCCGAGCACGCGCAGACCGAGGGAGCCGAAGCCACATGAGCGGGCAGAGCCACCCGACGACGGACGAACGAACGGCGGGTGAGGGACACCGCGGCCCCCGGTTCGGCGTGCCCGAGCCCGGCTACGACCCGTCGGCTCCGGAAGACGTCACGATCCTTCCCGTCGGCTCCTCCTCGACGGTCCGCGCCTATGTGCGGGAGCTGCTGCGCCGCCACCGGCGCGCCTTCGTGCTGCTCGTCGGAGTGAACAGCGGCGCCGTCCTCGCCTCGATGGCGGGACCCTGGCTGCTGGGCGGAATCGTGGACGGGCTCGCAGCCGGCCGGGAGGACCTGCAACTGGGGCGGGCCACCGCCCTGTTCGCCCTCGCCCTGCTGGTGCAGACGGTCTTCACCCAGCAGGTGCGGGTGCGCGGAGCGATGCTCGGCGAGGAGATGCTGGCCGACCTGCGCGAGGACTTCCTCGTGCGTGCGGTGGGACTGCCGCCCGGCGTGCTGGAGCGGGCCGGAACGGGCGACCTCCTCTCCCGGATCACCACCGACATCGACCGGCTGGCCGACGCCATGCGCAAGGCGGTGCCGCAACTGGCGATCGGCCTGGTGTGGGCCGCGCTGCTGGTGGGTGCGCTGTGCGTCACGGCACCGCCGCTGGCCCTGACCGTGCTGCTCGCCCTGCCGGTGCTGCTGGCCGGCTGCCGCTGGTACTTCCGCCGGGCTCCGCACGCCTATCGGGCGGAGGCTGCGGGCTACGCGGCGGTCGCCGCGGCACTGGCCGAGACGGTGGACGCGGGCAGGACGGTGGAAACGCACCGGCTGGGCTCTCGCCGGGTGGCGCTTTCCGAGCGCCGAGTCGCCGAGTGGACTGCCTGGGAGCGCAGGACCCTGTGGCTGCGCACCGTGCTCTTCCCCGCCGTCAACCTCAGCAACATGCTGATCATGAGTGGTGTGCTGCTGCTGGGCGGCGTCTTCGTGCTCCAGGGCTGGATCGGCGTCGGCCGGCTGACCACCGGTGCCCTGCTCGCGCAGATGCTGATCGAGCCCGTGGGCCTGATCCTGCGCTGGTACGACGAGCTCCAGGTCGCCCAGGTCTCCCTCGCCCGGCTGGTGGGGGTCCGGGAGATCGAGGCAGAGGCCGGCGAGGGCCCGGCACCCAGCGGCAAGGATGTCCGCGCCGACGGAGTGCGGTTCGGCTACCTGGCCGATGTCGACGTTCTGCACGGGGTGACGCTGGATGTCGCGGCCGGCAGCCGGGTCGCGCTGGTGGGGCCCTCCGGAGCAGGAAAGTCGACGCTCGGTCGGCTGCTGGCCGGAATCTACGGACCGCGCCGCGGCGAGGTCACCCTGGGCGGGGCCGCGTTGAGCGAGCTGCCGGCGGAGGAGGTGCGCCGCCATGTGGTGCTGGTCAACCAGGAACACCACGTCTTCGTGGGTACGCTGCGCGACAACCTGCTGCTGGCCCGGCAGGACGCACACGACCCGGCGCTGTGGGCGGCGCTCGACGCGGTGGACGCCCGCGGCTGGGCCGAAGCGCTGCCGGACGGGCTGGACAGCGTGATCGGCTCCGGTGGGCCGGCCGTCACCCCGGCGCAGGCCCAGCAGATCGCACTGGCCCGCCTGGTACTGGCGGATCCGCACACACTCGTCCTCGACGAGGCGACGTCCCTGCTGGATCCGCGCGCTGCCCGGCATCTGGAGCGTTCGCTCGCCCAAGTCCTCGAGGGGCGCACCGTGGTGGCGATCGCGCACCGGCTGCACACCGCGCACGATGCGGACGTCATCGCGGTCGTGGAGGAGGGCCGCATCAGTGAACTGGGCAGCCACGACACGCTGGTGGCTGCTGACGGCCCCTACGCCGCGCTGTGGCGCTCCTGGCACGGCTGATCCACGGCGGGGGCCGCGGCGTATCGCGGGGCCGCGGCGGGGCTCAGCCTATGAACCCCAGGGCCACCACGCTGCCGGCCCCGCTCAGCACCATGAAGGCGGGCATCAGCACCGCGTTCTCGACCCGGGCTCCGGCCCGGAAGCGCATGAACCGGGGAGTGCCCAGCGGATACCACCGCTTGCCCGCTATCGGGATGGGCCACAGTATCGGGCAGCCGGAGATCGTCAGAGCGTCGCCGATGTTGTGCACCATCGCACCCAGCACGATCGGCAGCCCCATCCACAGATACTCCTGGCCGTCCCCGGTGAACAGCCAGTCCGCACCGTTGCCGGACTTCTCCAGCAGGCCGGCCAGGATCCAGGCGCACGCGGCTCCCAGCAGCCACACCAGCACATCGCTGGAGACCCGGGCCATCCGCCACAGCAGACCCTCGACCGCGAGGACCACGTGGATGAAGAGGATGACCAGCACCGCCCAGCGGCCCCACACGGCGGCGGCCGCGGAGAAGCCCGCGCCGATGAGGAGGGCCCAGGGCCAGGTGTGGGTGAGGGTGCGGTGCCCTCCGGAGCGGCGCCGCTCGCCACCGGAGCGGGTGCTGTTGTAGACGGCGGTGGAGAGTTTGTCCACCACTCCGCACAGCAGACGGGAGAGGGGGCCGAAGGCCCGGGAGATGGTGGCGGACTTCTGGTCGAGGTCGGGCGCCAGCGCCGCCCCGGCGCACAGGAGCGCACCGACCACCACCACCGGCCAGGGCATCGGATGGTCCAGCAGCGCCGCGGCCGCCCCCACCCCGAGCCAGGCAGCGGCTCCCGACAGCGAGTGTGCCGGTCCCATCATGCGTATCCCCGCCCTGTTCCTCGTATCGCGTCGGCCGCGGTCCACGCGGGCCGCCCCCGCGCCCGCGCTGCTGCCGTCGGCAGCTGATGCCCGTTCGGCGACACAGCGTAGCGTCAGGTGATCTTCATGAGCCCACCGGTTCCCTGATCGTCCCGGGCAGCAGGCAGTATGGGGGGCGTGACAGCCACCCTTATCGACCAGATGCCGAGCGACGCCGATCCCGATGCCCTCTTCGAGTCCTTCTCCGGGTGGGCGGAAGAGCGGGGCATCTCGCTCTATCCCGCCCAGGAGGAGGCGCTGATCGAGGTGGTCTCGGGGTCGAACGTGATCCTGTCGACCCCGACGGGTTCCGGCAAGAGTCTGGTCGCGGCCGGAGCGCACTTCGCCGCGCTCGCCCACGACAAGGTGACGTTCTACACCGCGCCGATCAAGGCGCTGGTCTCGGAGAAGTTCTTCGACCTGTGCAAGCTCTTCGGCACCGAGAACGTCGGGATGCTCACGGGGGACGCGTCCGTCAACGCCGACGCACCCATCATCTGCTGCACCGCCGAGGTGCTGGCGTCCATCGCGCTGCGCGACGGGGCGGACGCCGATGTCGGCCAGGTGGTGATGGACGAGTTCCACTTCTACGCGGAGCCGGACCGGGGCTGGGCCTGGCAGATCCCGCTGCTGGAGTTGCCGCAGGCGCAGTTCGTGCTGATGTCGGCCACCCTGGGGGATGTCTCGCGTTTCGAGGAGGACCTGACGCGGCGCACCGGCCGCTCCACGGCCGTGGTGCGCTCCGCGACTCGCCCGGTGCCGCTGTCGTACGAATATCGCACCACGGGTCTCACAGAGACGCTGACCGAGCTGCTGGAGACGCATCAGGCGCCCGTCTACATCGTGCACTTCACGCAGGCGCAAGCCGTGGAGCGGGCCCAGGCGCTGATGAGCATCAACATGTCGACCCGCGCGGAGAAGGACGAGATCGCGAAGGTCATCGGCAATTTCCGCTTCACGACGGCGTTCGGACGCAACCTGTCCCGCTATGTGCGGCACGGGATCGGAGTGCACCACGCCGGAATGCTGCCGAAGTACCGGCGGCTGGTGGAGCGGCTGGCCCAGGCGGGGCTGCTGAAGGTCATCTGCGGCACGGACACCCTCGGTGTCGGTGTCAACGTGCCCATCCGGACTGTCCTGTTCACCGCGCTCACCAAGTACGACGGCAGCCGGGTGCGCACCCTGCGCGCCCGCGAGTTCCATCAGATCGCGGGCCGGGCCGGCCGAGCGGGCTTCGACACCTCGGGCTTCGTCGTCGCGCAGGCGCCCGAGCACGTGATCGAGAACGAGAAGGCGCTGGCCAAGGCGGGAGACGACCCGAAGAAGCGCCGGAAGGTGGTCCGCAAGAAGGCCCCTGAGGGCTTCGTGAGCTGGGGCCAGCAGACCTTCGAGAAGCTGATCGCCTCCGACCCGGAGCAGCTGACGTCCCGCTTCCGGGTGACGCACGCCATGCTGCTGTCGGTGATCGCACGTCCTGGTGACGCCTTCGCGCAGATGCGGCGGCTGCTGGAGGACAACCACGAGGGCCGCCGGGCCCAGTTGCGGCACATCAGGCGGGCCATCGCCATCTACCGCTCGCTGCTGGACGGCGGCATCGTCGAGCAGCTGGAGGAGCCGGACGCCGAGGGAAGGCGGATCCGGCTGACCGTGGACCTCCAGCAGGACTTCGCGCTCAACCAGCCCCTCTCCACCTTCGCGCTCGCCGCCTTCGAGTTGCTGGACCCCGAGTCGCCCTCCTACGCGCTGGACATGGTGTCGGTCGTCGAGTCGACGCTGGACGACCCGCGCCAGATCCTCGCCGCCCAGACGAACAAGGCCAAGGGCGAGGCCGTTGCCGAGATGAAGGCCGACGGGGTCGAGTACGAGGACCGGATGGAGCGGCTGATGGACATCAGCTATCCCCAGCCCCTCGAGGAGCTGCTCTTCCACGCCTACGGTCTCTACCGCAAGTCCCATCCCTGGGTCGGGGACCACCCCCTCTCCCCCAAGTCGGTCATCCGGGACATGTACGAGCGTGCGATGACCTTCAGCGAGTTCGTCTCCTTCTACGAGCTGGCTCGTACCGAGGGCATCGTGCTGCGCTATCTGGCGAGCTCCTACAAGGCTCTGGAACACACCGTCCCCGACGATCTGAAGTCGGAGGACTTCCAGGACATCATCGAATGGCTCGGGGAGATGGTCCGCCAGGTCGACTCCAGCCTGCTGGACGAGTGGGAGCAGCTCGCCCATCCCGAGGACGAGACAGCGGAGGAGGCCCAGGAACGGGCCGACCAGGTCAAACCGGTCACCGCCAACCCACGGGCCTTCCGTGTCCTGGTGCGCAACGCAATGTTCCGACGGGTCGAGCTGGCCGCTTTGGACAAGTTCTCCGAGCTGGGCGCCCTGGACGGGGACGCGGGTTGGGACGAGGACGCGTGGGCCGAGGCCATGAACGGGTACTGGGAGGAGTACGACGAACTCGGCACCGGACCGGATGCCCGCGGCCCGCGGCTGCTGCGGATCGAGGAGGCGCCGGAGGACCGGTTGTGGCGCGTCCGGCAGGTGTTCGCCGACCCGCGCGGCGATCATGACTGGGGTATCTCGGCCGAGGTGGACCTCGTCGCCTCGGACGAGGAGGGCCGCGCGGTCGTCGAAGTGACCGACGTGGGCCCCATGTGAGCGCGGCACCGCGCGTGCCGAGCGCTTCGGACGCGAGAGAGGAACGCACGAGATGACCGGGCCCAGCCCTGCCGAACACCTTGTCGACCTGCTGAACCTGGAAGAGATCGACCTCAACATCTTCCGGGGCAGGAGCCCCAGGGAGTCCCTCCAGCGAGTCTTCGGCGGCCAGGTCGCCGGGCAGGCACTGGTGGCGGCGGGCCGCACCGTGGACGAGGATCGCCCCGTGCACTCGCTGCACGCGTACTTCCTGCGGCCCGGGATTCCCGGTGTGCCGATCGTGTACCAGGTGGAGCGGGTCCGGGACGGGCGCTCGTTCACCACGCGCCGCGTGATCGCCGTCCAGCGGGGCCGCACGATCTTCAACCTCACCGCCTCCTTCCATGTAAGGGAACCCGGCTTCGAGCACCAGATGCCGATGCCCGGGGTGCCGGAGCCCGAGAGCCTGCCGCGGCTCGCCGACGAGGTACGCCGGCGGCTGGGCACCTTGCCCGAGCCACTGGAGCGGATGGCGCGCCGGCAGGCTTTCGACCTGCGCTACGTGGACCGGCTCCGGTGGAGCACCGAGGAACTGGCAGGGGTCGAGCCGCGCAGCGCGGTGTGGATGCGGGCGATGGGCTCGCTCGGCGACGATCCGCTGGTCCACACCTGCGCACTCACCTACGCCAGCGACATGACCCTCCTGGACGCGGTACGGCTGCCCATCGAACCCCTGTGGGGTCCGCGCAACTTCGATACCGCCTCGCTGGACCACGCCATGTGGTTCCACCGCCCGTTCCGCGCCGACGAATGGTTCCTCTACCAGCAGGAATCCCCCATCGCCACCGGTGCGCGCGGCCTGGCCCGAGGCCAGATCTTCGACCGGGAGGGCAACCTGATCGTTTCCGTGATGCAGGAGGGGCTGTTCCGCCCGCACAGCCCGGAACCGGGGACCTCGTCCAGCGGGAAGGCCCGAGGAGAGGCGCCCTCGCCCTGAGCGCGCGCACTCCTGCGCCTCGGTACGCGGTCGGCCCGGCCGCCGCGCGGCAGGTTCATCCGGCGGTTCGGACCCTGGGCCTCGGCCTGCGGCGGCGCAGCAGGGACCACCGGCGCCGCGCGCCGGAAGAGGCGAGCGGTCCCGCGACGGGCCGCACGGTTCCGGGGTGCGGCCGCCCGTCTCCGACGGCGCCCGAGGGATCGCTGCGGCCCTCCTCGGGTCCGGAACCCGACTGGCGGGCGGCGCAGGCCGCGCTGGGAGCCTCTGCGGCCCTGGCGGTCTCCAGGTCGGCGTCCAGCAGGAAGCGGTACCAGCGGACCTCCTCGGCGCCCTCGGCCAGACCCACGTCCTCCAGGACGTCCCGAGTGGCCTCCGCAACGCTGCGGACCTCCAGGAAGCTGGGCCGCAGCGCCCTGAGCCTGGCACGTTCACCCGAGTCCGGCACGGCTTCGGCGAGCACCGCATCGTCCAGCACGCTCGCCCGTACCGCGGCCCGCTCCCAGTGGTCGGCGGCATGCCGGGTGAGCTGCCCCACCCGGCGTCCCCGCCAGCGCCGGGCGCGGTGGTCGGTACCGGCCTCCAGCCCGGCCCGCAGTCCGGCGGGGAGGCGACCGCTGAGCAGGTGAGGATTGTTCTCCGCGAAATCCCGGAGCTCTTCGGCAAGATAGAGCCAGACGACCGTCCGGTACCGGTTCACATAGAAACTGACCGGCCCGAAGCAGCCCGCCCTCGCGAGCCGCGCGCACCGGGACGGGCTGATGTCCAGCAGAGCCGATGCCTCCCGCACGCCCATCACCCGCAGCCGCTCGCGCAGCACCCCGAGGAATCCCGGAGCGGCCTTGATCCGCTCCACTTCCGCCCGGGGCACCCGGCGCGCCCGGCCCGCCGGTCCCGGCACGGTACGTACCTCTTCGATCTGCACCGCCAACTCGAACTCCCTGGGGCGCAGCCCCAGCTCCCGCGCGGCCGCACGCAGGCCCACGTCGGTTGTTCCCCGGAGCGGAGCCGAGGTGCGGTGCTCCATGGTCTGGTGTCGCATACGGTCATCCCCGTCGCTCGTCCCTCACCTTGCGTGACACGACGGTAGCCCTGGGCGGGAAATCCCGCCGAGCCTGTGGAAAACCCTAGGCTCCCGCAGGTCGCTCCCCGTTCCGGGCAGCCAGCCCGAGGTGCTCGCCGACCCGGTTGACCAGCAGCGTCATCTCGTAGGCGACCTGCCCGATGTCCGCTTCGGCCTCCGCCAGGACGCACAGGCAGCTGCCGTCCCCCGCCGCCATCACGAAGAACACGCCCTCGTCGAACTCGATCATGGTCTGGCGCACTCGTCCGGCCTTGAAGTGCTGCCCGGATCCCTTGGCCAGGCTGTGGAGTCCGGACGAGACCGCGGCCAGGTGTTCCGCGTCCTCGCGCTCGAGGTCGTGGCTGTTCCCCGTCACGAGCCCGTCGTTGGAGAGGACCAACGCGTGCCGGATCGGCGAGATCCGCTTCGTGAGGTCGTCCAGCAACCAGTCGAGTCCCGTGTTCAGTGCCACGACGCGCCCCCTATTCCTCGGCATCTGCCGTGCCACCCTTACCCACGAGAGCACAGTCAGCAACCATGAGGTGGTCATCTGTTGCGCACAGTTACTCCCCTGTCGCAACTGTCACAGAGGTAACGAGGGACCGAACCCGAACCGGCTTTGCCGAAGTCCCCGCCGGGCGGGGAGGATAGGAGGATGGCACACGACCTGGCAGACGATCGGGAGGCCGTACGGGCGTTCTTCGGGGAGCGGGCCGCCCGTTGGGACGCACGCTTCCCCGACGACGGACCCGCCTACACGGCGGCCGTGGCCGAAATCGGGCTGCGTCCCGGCGACGCCGTTCTCGACGCGGGGTGCGGAACCGGACGGGCGCTGCCCGCGCTGCGCAACGCGGTGGGTCCGGAGGGAACGGTACTGGGCGCCGACCTCACCCCGGAGATGCTGGAAGAGGTGGCAAGGGCGGGCCGGGAGGGCACGGCCCTGCTGTTCCTCGCCGACGTCGCCCGGCTCCCCTTGCGGACGGCTTGCCTGGACGCGGTGTTCGGGGCCGGACTCATCTCCCATCTCCCCGGCCCGCAGAGCGGTCTGCGCGAGCTGGCGCGCGTCGTTCGCCCGCACGGGCGGCTCGCGCTCTTCCACCCGGTGGGCCGCGCCGCGCTGGCCGCCCGCCGGGGTCGGCAGCTCACGCCGGACGACATCCGGGCCGAACCACAGCTGCGAACGCTGCTCGAGGCCACGGGCTGGCGACTGGTGTCCTTTGCCGACGAAGACGACGGATACCTGGCACTGGCGGAGCGACAGACCCGGTGACGCCCCGGCACCGGAACCGGTCAACCGGACCGGCATCCCGGCGCCCCGGCGCCGACCGAACGCGCCGGGGCGCCGCGCTCAGGCATGCCGGTCACGGGGCTCCTCCGCCGCCCGCGGCACAGGACAGCCCGAGCCGACCCGGTCGCCTCGGGCGGGAAAGACCCCCAGGTCAGCGATACGGAAGCCGTTCGGGTAGCCGGGGTAGCCCCTGATCTCCGGGTTCTGCCTGGCGTAGTGCGGCCGCCGGCGCGGCGGCATCAGCCGCACCCCCCGGCCGCGGAGTCGCAGTACTCCCCGGGTCAGCCGCCGGGCGAGAACGCCCGGCTCCGGGTAGCGGAACGCCCGCAGCAGCGCGTCGTCGAGCAGCGCCAGACTCGCACCGCGCACCAGGGGAGCGAGCGGGCGCGGATACCAGGACGCCATCAGCTCCAAGGTGGCGTCGGAGACCTTCCGCGCTCCCTCGTCCCAGCCGAAGTGCTCCGCCTCGTAGCGGTCGAGGAAGCGCTCGAACTCCGCGTAGCTGCCGGGAATCCCCTTGATGCCCATCCGCCGCCCGAGGGTGCGGTAGTAGGTGCTGACGGCGCGCAGCTCGTGCTCGGTGAGACGACGCCAGCCGAACGCGTCGAGCCAGCGCTTGGGCATGACGACGAAGGTGCACAGCACATAGCGCATGTCCTCGTCGCTGATGTCGTGGGCGTGGTGCATCTGGTTGATCCGGCGCACCGCGGTGCGCCCCTGAACGCTGTCGAAGCCGTGCTCGACGACGGCGTCCAGCAGGAGCGCCGTGTCGTCGTAGCGCTTCTGCGAGCGGTCGGTCAGCTCCGCGGTGGCAGCCAGGAGCCTGCCGATGCTCGGCACTGCGTACGTGCGGTACAGGGCGAGTTCGAGAGCCCGGGTGAAGTCCCACGGGAACTCGTATGCCGCGATCAGGCGGTAGATCTCATGCGCGTCCTGCTCCGGGTCGAGCCGGAGGATATGGCTGAGCCGTTCGTAGCGGCGCACGCGGAGTGCTCCTCTCCCTCGGATCCTGGCGTCGGTCACGGAGGTGTTTCGGCTGCCCCTCGTGGACACGTTCCGTCTGTCGCCTCCGGACTCCGGGGGCTATCGTCACCGAGATCCACCAGGAACGGGAGGTCATCGGTGGCTACGGAAGAGGAAGATTCGCTCTATGTGCTGACTGCCGTGCTGCTGACGCCCGCACAGTTCCCCAGTGTGCTTGCGGACGACTATCCCGCCGCCTGTGCCGCGCTGGGCCTGGAGCCCTATGCCGAGGGGTACGGACTCGTGCTGGGACAGGACGGGGCCGGTGCGCGCTGGACCGTGGTGACGGAGGAGGTGCCGCAGGTGGCATGTGCCATCGCGGCCTGGGACTGCGGCATGGAAGCGGATCTGTCCCCGGATGAGAGGGACATCGTCGCGGTGCTGCCCGGGTGGCCGCTGGCACTCGCGGTCTCCGCACCCGGTCTGCCCGAGCCGCACGATCCGGCCCTGGAGGGGGAGCTGGCCGACGCCGGACCCCTGCTCACACCGCCCGACACCTCTGGCTGGGGACCGGCGCAGCGGCGGCTGGGTGCGGACGAGATAGCGCTCCAGTGGACGCAGTGGCGAGCGCAGGTCGACGACGAAGTGGAGTTCGTGGAATCGGGCGGCGAGCCCGCCGCCCCGGTACGGCGGGTCCTGGAGGAGGTGCGGGCCTATCTGGCGGCGCCCCCGCCGCCCGGGCGGATACGGTCCGCGTTCGCCTCGGGCGAGTCCCGCACCCTGCGTGCGGACGGCCCCGGCTGGAGCGTGGTGGCACGCACCGACGACATCGCGTTCGTGCTGCTGGACGAGGCGCCCGGAGAAGTCCTCCCGGTCGGCCGCGGCCGCGAACTGCCCGGACTCCTCACGGCCCTGGACGGCATCGCGCTGCGCCCGGCGGCGTGACGGCTCGGTGCCGCCCGGCCACCGCACCCGGCCGGGTCCACCGGCACAGGTGCGCCGAGTCGCCCGGCGCCGAGGCCATACCCCGGTCCGGCGAAGGCTGCGCGGGGTGCGCCGCGGGCCGAGCGGCAGTCAGCGGTCCAGTTCCTTGCGGCTGACTCTGCGCAGCCTCCTGCGCTGCGACGGATCCAGCGCCAGGTACGCGACCGCGGGGACGCCCACGATCACCAGCAGCGCGATCCAGAACGACGTCAGCCACCACAGCAGCAGCCCGACCGCCACCCCACCGACGGCGATCTTCGCTCGGTTGGTCATCTCCGTACCTCCTCCGCACCGGCGGGGTGCCCTCTGTCGTCCAGTCCGGCCCCTCCGCCTCTCCTTCCATTGAACGCCATCGGGGCACGGCGGGTTCCCTCCCGCACGAGCGGGACCACCGCGTGCCGCGGGTATTCACCGGTACGCAGCGCCCGGCCCCGGCGTGCTGTACCCTCGGCCGCTCCCGCCCACTAATCAAATTTGAGGAATGCATCAGCACTGTGGCAGCGACCCTGGCAAACACCCCCCGGATGTCCCAGCTCACCGACTGCGTGGCCGTCTTCCTGCCCGCAGACCCGCCACGTCGATCCCGCGTCGCCTTCCGGCTCCCCGAAGGGGCCGTGCAGCAACCCGCCGCGCCCGGTGCGGCACCGTCCCACACCCACGGTGCCGACTGCGGGCCCCATGCCGATCCCTTCGAACTGACAGTTGCCGTCCCGGTCGGCGGCGGTGCGGAGACCCGCACCGTGCCGACTCTCGCCCTTCCTGTGGCAGCGGCCCTGCCCGTACTCACCAGGGCCCATGCCGCGCGCCAGGAGGGTGGAGCGGGGCCGACCACGGCTTTCTGGGGCGCCGTCGCGCTGTTCGCTCTCCGACTGTCCGCCGAGGGACGGCTGCGGCCGGGAGTGACCCCGGCCGGCTACGACGCCTGGCGCCTGGGCCCGCTCACCGGCGAGGACCGCACCACGCTGGCGGAGCTGGCAGCCGCGATGCCTCCGGACGCCCACGCCGTGCCGCTGCCCGGAGGCGGCCCGCTGCGCATGCCGGAGCCCGGCCCGCTGCTGCTGGCGTTCCTGGACGCGGTCGCGGACGGCCTGCCACGCACTCCTGCCGCAGCGGTCGCGGCAGGAGCGGCCGCGTTCGCCGGTGACGAGCCCGTCGCGGTGCCTCAGCTGCGGCAGTGGGCCACGGAGCTGGCCGCCGGGGTCGACGGAGGGCTCGGCCTGTCGCTGCGGATCGAGATCGAGAGTCCGCATACCCCAGGCGAGGAGACGGAACGCAGCGGAGTGCTCGCCGAGGAGCAGGGCGGCCCCGTCTTCCGAGGAGTGCTGCAACTGCACGCACCGGGCGACCATGCGCTGGTCGCCGACGCCGCGGCGGTATGGGCGGGCACCACGCCCCTGACGGAACGATTCGGCCCACAGGCGCGCACGGACGCGCTCCTCGCACTGCGGCGCGCGGTTGCTGCCTGGGAACCCCTCACTCCGCTGCTGTCGGCGGCGGTTCCCGACTCGCTCGCGCTCGACGACGAAGAGGTGGCCGAGCTGCTGGGCACCTCGGTTCCGCGTGCCCTGGCCGCCGTCGGTGTCCAGGTGCACTGGCCCCGGGAGTTCGCCCGGTCGCTCACCTCCCACGCCCTGATCGGCCCGGACGGCGGAGCCGATCCCTCCGAGGCAGGCAGGCAGGACCAGCGCCGCCGGGGGCTGCCCTCCCGACTGGATCCCGACACGCTGCTGCGCTTCGACTGGCGCTTCGCCATCGGGGACCAGGAGGTGACCCGCGCCGAACTCGACCGCCTGGCCGAGGCCGGACGTCCGTTGGTGCGGCTGCGCGACCAGTGGGTGCTCGTGTCTCCGCAGGAGATCGCAGCCGCACAGCAGTGCGAGGACCGCAAGGTGGGCACGCTGGAGGCACTCGACGCCGTCCTCACCGGAGCAGCCTGCACCGGGGCAGCCGGCCAGGAGGCCGCACGCGTCGAGGTCGAGGCCACTGGGTGGCTGGAGACGCTGCGGGAGCGGCTGTCGGATCCGGAGCGACGCGAGGAGCCTCGGCTGCCTCCGCCCGCCGAGCTGAGGGCGACGCTGCGCGACTACCAGTTGCGCGGTCTGGACTGGTTGCACCGGATGACCTCGCTCGGCCTCGGCGGCTGCCTCGCCGACGACATGGGTCTGGGCAAGACACTCACCCTGATCGCACTCCATCTGCGCAGACAGCACGTCGAGGGCTGCGGCGGACCGACCCTGGTGGTGTGTCCCGCGTCCCTGGTGGGCAACTGGCAGCGGGAGATCGAGCGATTCGCGCCGGACACCCCGGTACGCCGCTACCACGGGCCGCACCGCTCGCTGGAGGGGCTGCGCGAGGGCGAGTTCGTGCTGACGACCTATGGCACGATGCGACTGGACGCCGATCGCCTGGTTCCCGGCGACGGCGGGTCCTGGAGCATGGCCGTCGCGGACGAGGCCCAGCACGTGAAGAACCCGTTCGCTGCCACCGCCAAGGCCCTGCGCACGATCCCGGCACGGGCACGGGTGGCGCTGACGGGAACGCCGGTGGAGAACAACCTCTCCGAGCTGTGGGCGGTGCTCGACTGGACCACTCCGGGTCTCCTCGGCCGCCTCGGTACGTTCCGCAGACGCTACGCGGACGCCGTCGAGGGCGGCGACGCGGTGGCCGCGGAGCGGCTGGCACGGCTCGTGCGGCCGTTCCTGCTGCGGCGGCGCAAGACAGATCCGGGGGTCGCGCCCGAGCTCCCGCCTAAGACCGAGACCGACCGGGCGGTCGCCCTGACCCCGGAACAGGCAGGGCTGTACGAGGCCGTGGTGCGCGAGAGTCTGGAAGCGCTGGAGCGGACCGACGGGTTCGAACGGCGCGGCCTGGTGGTCGATCTGCTCACCTCGCTCAAGCAGATCTGCAACCACCCCGCGCAGTACCTCAAGGAGCACGGCGGCCGGCTGCCCGGGCGCTCAGGAAAGTTGGAGCTGCTGGACGAACTACTCGACGTCCTGCTGGCCGAGGGGGCCTCCGTTCTCGTCTTCACGCAGTACGTACAGATGGCCCGGCTGCTCGAACGTCATCTCGCCTCCCGGCGCGTACCCACCCAGTGCCTGCACGGGGGCACCCCGCTGCCCCGGCGGGACGAGATGGTGCGCCGCTTCCAGGAAGGGTCGGCACCTGTGTTCCTGCTCTCCCTCAAGGCCGCCGGGACCGGCCTGAACCTCACGCGTGCGAGCCATGTCATCCACTACGACCGCTGGTGGAACCCGGCGGTCGAAGCCCAGGCCACCGACCGCGCCCACCGCATCGGCCAGACCAGGCCCGTTCAGGTGCACCGGCTGGTGACGGAGGGAACCGTCGAGGACCGGATCGCCGACATGCTGCGGCGCAAGCAGGCACTGGCGGACTCCGTGCTCGGCACCGGTGGGGAGTCGGCCATGACCGAACTGACGGACTCCGAACTGGCCGAGCTCGTCGAACTGCGGAAGGTGGAGCGTTGAGCGGCGGAGACGAGCAGGAGCACGCCGTGGCGGAGGCCGGGAGCGGGACGGACATGAACACACCGGTGGATGCGGAGGACGCCGGGGGGCGCGAACGTGTCTTCGCGCCGCTGCCCCCCGCCAGCGGCCGGGCCTTCGCCCGCACCTGGTGGGGCCGGACCTGGCTCAAGGCGCTCGAGGACACCGCGCTGGACGGTGCACAGCTCAAGTTGGGCCGCGCGTTCGCCCGGCGGGGCGCGGTAGGGGCCGTCGCAGTCCGCCCCGGCCGCATCACCGCGGTGGTCCTCGGCACCGACCGGACACCGTGCCGCGCCGATGTACTGCTGCGCGAACTCACCGCGGACGAGTGGGACCGGCTGCTGGACGTGGTCGTCGCGCAGTCCGGCCACATCGCCGCGCTGCTGGACCGGGACATGCCGCCCCGGCTGGTGGAGGACGCGGCTGATGCCGGACTGGATCTCCTGCCCGGCGTCGGCGACCTGGACCCTGAGTGCGCGTGCGGCGGATGGGACCACTGCGCGCACACGGCCGCGCTCAGCTATCAGACCGCCCGACTGCTGGACGAGGACCCGCTCGCCCTGCTGCTGATGCGGGGAAGGGGAGAGAGGGAGCTGCTGGAGACACTGCAGGAGCGCAGTGCGGCACAGGCCGCGGAGAAGGGCGGCAGGCCGCCCGTGGCAGCCGCTCACGAGGAGGACATGCCGCAGGGAGTGGACGTCGCGGAGGCGTTCGCCCTCGGCGTGCTGCTGCCCCCGCTGCCCGAACCGCCCGCGCCGGTGAGCGGGGTCGCGGGGACGGCGGTGTTGGACGGTGTCGCCGATGCACCGGGACTGGACGTCGGTGCACTTTCCTTCCTGGCTGCGGACGCGGCAGGGACAGCGCGCCGGATGCTGGCCGCGGCCGTCTCCCCGCAGACGTCCGGTCGGCCGGCGCAGAGGCCGTTGACGGCTCGGGAGGACGCCGTGCGGCTCGCCGCCGCCAGCCCCGGACCGGCCGTCACGGCCCGGCTGGCCGCGTTCTGCGGCTGCTCGGAGGCCGAACTCGAGATCGCCGTGCGTGCCTGGGGGTTCGGCGGCGCGGAGGCGCTGGTAGTCCTGGCGGACCGGTCGGCGCCACCCGCGGCGCTGCGGCAGGCGCGTGCCGAACTCGACCTCGCCTGGGGCGAGGAGGAAGTCCGTCCGGTACTGCAGGGCGAGGGCCCGCGCTGGACGGTGGTGGAAGGCGAGGCCCAGCTCCGGTACGGGCCGGACGGCCGCTGGTGGCCCTTCCGCAAGCGGGGGCAGGCATGGTGGCCGGTGGGCGGGCCGGAGCGGGACCCGGCAGCCGCGCTCGCGGCCGCGCTGGCCGACGACGGGGAGTCGCCGGTCGGGGTCTGAAGACGGACGTGCCGCCGCCCCGGGACACGGGCGGCGGCACGGACCGAAGGTGTGCTGTCAGGCGAGGCCCTCCAGCACGGGGAGATAGCCACCGGACTGCCCGGCGGCGGTGGGGTGGTAGGACTCGTCGATCGGGAAGGTGACGCTGTGCAGCCACTTGTCGTCCGAGCAGATCTCGTGGCCCGAGAAGGTGGGGCGGACGTCGCCGAAGCTGAACCCGTGGTCGGCGGCGCGCTTCGCGGTGACCTCGTCCAGGGCGTCGGAAGCGGCGTTGATGGCTTCCCGGGACTTCTCGCTGATGCCCACGATGCAGCCGCCGTCGAGCTCGTAGATGTGGGGATAGCCCAGTACGACGACCTTCGCGGAGGGGGCGCGCTGGGCGATGGCGTCGTAGACGCCGTCGAGCTTGCCCGGCAGGGTGTTCTCGACGTAGTCGCGGGCTTCCTGGACGCGCGCCAGACAGGCGCTCTCGCCCTGGATGACGCAGGTCGTCATGGTGTCGGCGAACCCGGCGTCGTTCCCGCCGATGCTGATGCTCACCAGACCCGTGGAGGAGTTGAGCGGGCCGAGCTGGCCGGCTAGCACGTCGTCGGTACGGGCGCCGGAGCAGGCGGTGAAGTCGAAGGTAGAGGGGGAGTTGGCGGCGTTCCACAGGTTCGGGTAGGCGTGTGCGCTTCGCTTGCAGTCGCCTCCTGCGTAGTCCCCGGCGCCCACTCCGGAGGAGTAGGAGTCGCCGAGGGCCACATAGCCGGTCGCGGCCGCCTCTTCGGCGGAGGCGGCCGCGGCACCGGTGAGGGAGGTGAGTCCGAGGAGGACGGCGACGGCGGCAGCCGTGGACGTCCGTCTGCGCAGCTTCATGGGGCCTCTCAGGGATAGGCACGGTAGGAACTGCTGTCGCTTCGGTCGCGGCTGGACTTACCCCGCGATCGATGCGTCCATGCCAACTTTGGGGCCTCAACTACGCGCGCAGACTGTCGTGTTGACACGACGGGGGAGCGTGCTCCCGGCCGGTCACACCGGCCGGGTCGCACCGGCTCGGGTCACACCAGGGGCTTGGACAGCTGCTTGCCCTTGCCGGCCGTCAGGCTGCAGGTGACATAGCTCAGGGCCGTACCCGCGTTCTCCGCCTTGGGGTACGTGATGAGTGTCCCGCCCACCGTGCCGCGCGGCTGCTTCGCCGCCTTGTTCCGCAGCAAAGTGCGGCACATCGAGTCCGCCTTGTCGCGGACCGCGTCGTTGGTGCTGTAGTCCCCGGTGAGCTTCTTGCGGCTCACCACCTCTGCATCGTGGGACTCGTCGCACTCGCGGTCGATGACTGCGCCCTCGCTCTCCTCTGACTGGTCGAAGCAGTCACCGACGCGGAGAAGGAACGAGGGGAGCGGCACGTCGCTGGGGCTCTCGTCGGGATCGTCGGAGGGCACGTCCGGAGTCGGATAGTCGGTCGCCTCCTCGTCGGAGGGCTCGTCGGTCGGCGTCGGGCTCGTCTCCGGGGACGAAGAGGACGACTGCGAAGGGGAGGGTTCGCCTCCGGCGGAGTCGTCGGATCCGGAGTCACCGCGCGTCAGGTACACGACCGACGCGGTGATCAGGGCGAGCGCGACGACAGCCGCCGCGACCACCGCCGCCACGACCTTTCCGGTGTTGCGACCGGGCGGCGGCGGAGGCGGCGGCCAGCCGCCGCCCGGAGCCGCGCCGAAACCACCGGAGTCGGGAGGCCCGAAACCTCCTCCCGGCGGCTGCGCCGGAGGTGGCGGACTGCCTGGAGGCGGATGGTTCGGCGGCGGTGGCATCGTCATGGACACCACTGTGTCATGTCGTACTCACTGTCGGCATCGAGGTTCCCGTGGAGGCACCCGTTCCGTCACGAGACGCGCTCCCTCGGCCGGTGGCCCGGTTCCCGGGGCCCGCGACAGCGACCGTCGCGGCCCCGGGCACCGGGCTGTTGGTCACTTGACCCCGACGCCGCCGTACCCCATATGACGCCGGAGGTCGGCACCGCTCGGCACGGGCCCGTCCGGCCGCCACAGCGGGAGCTGGACCAGACCGGGCTCCAGAAGCTCGAATCCCTCGAAGAAGGCGGAGATCTCCTGCCCGGTCCGCCACTGGGCGCTGGAGGTGGACTCCTCGTTGTAGACCTTCGCGACCTTCCCGAAGCCGTCGCTCGGGTTGAAGTCCGCCGTCGCGTGGCTGAGGATCAGGCGGCTTCCGGCGGGCAGCCGCTCGGTCAGGGACCGTACGATGCCCACCGCGTCCTCGGCGTCGGTGACGAAGTGCAGCACGGCGAGCAGCGCCAGCGCGACCGGCTCGTCGAAGTCGATGAGGTCCCCGGTGACCGGGTGGTCGAGGATCGCGGCCGGATCGCGGATGTCGGCCAGGACGAACCCGGCGTTGCCGGAGTTGGTCAGCTTCGCTCCGGCGTAGGCGGCGACGATCGGGTCGTTGTCCACGTAGGCGACCCGCACTCCGGGGTCCACCTGGCGGGCGACGTCATGGGTGTTGGGCGAGGTGGGGATGCCGGTGCCGATGTCGATGATCTGGCGGACACCGCTGTCGACCACTGTCCGCACGGCCCGGTGCATGAAGTCCCGGTTGCTGCGAGCCGTGACGCCCACGTCCGGCAGAGCCGTGAGGATGCGGTCCGCCGCGTCCCGGTCGGCCTCGTAGTTGTCCTTCCCCCCGAGGTAGTAGTCGTACATCCGGGCCGGGTGCGGCCTGGTGGTGTCTATCTGATCCGGGCTGAATCCAGCCTCCGACACGTGCTTCTCCCACTCGTCCGTCGATCCGGACCCGGCTTTCGCGGTCCGGTGGTGTGCTCAGCCGACCAGGAAGTCGGCTTCCCCCGCCTTGGCCGCCTCGATGAATCCCGAGATGTCACTCCGGCTGCAGATGAGCGCCGGGCCGTCGGGATCGGTGGACTGACGCAGCGCGACCCGGCCGTCGGCCAGCTTGAGCGCCTCCACGCAACTGCCGCCGTTGCCCCCGCTCCAGGGCTTGCGCCAGCCCTCGTCACCCAGATGTGCGGCGGGCATCCCGTTGTAGATTCGACCCATGCTTCAGATCTCCTTGCGCAGTGCACTCAGGACCGCCCGGGTCCGCACCAGCGGCACGGCCTGGGCGCTCATCCGGTCCAGCGCCTCGAGGAACACACTGACGTCGTCGCGCTGGTCGAAGTAGACCGCACCCACGAGGCTCTCGGCGCAGACCATGTCGGGCAGCTCGTCGAGAGGGAACCGGAAGAGGTGGAAGGGGCCGTACATGGCCGGATGCGGGCCCGCGCTGAACGGCATGATCTGTAGCGCCACGTTCGGCCGCTCGATGGCCTGGATGAGATGGTCGATCTGCTCGCGCATCACATCGGGCGAGCCGAGCGGGCGCCGCAGGACCGTCTCGTCGATGACGGCCCACAGCAGCGGCGGGTTCGCCTCCTGGGTGAGCACGGTCTGCCGTTCCATGCGCAGCGCGACACCCCGTTTGATCTCGGCCTCCGGCGCGTGCGGCATACCCGCACGCAGTACGGCCCTGGCGTAGCTCTCCGTCTGCAGCAGTCCGGGGACGTAGTGCGGCTCGTAGGCGCGGATGACCTCGGACTCGCTCTCCAGACTCACGAACACGCTGAACCACTCGGGCAGCACGTCGCGGTACCGGTGCCACCAGCCGGGCTGATTGGCCTCCCGGGCGAGCGAGACGAAGCCGTCGATCTCCTCCGGGTCGCTCACACCGTAGGTGCGCAGCAGCTTCTCCACATAAGGGACCTTGAGGCCGACCTCCGCCTTCTCCATCCGGCGGATGGTGGCGTGCGTGACGTCGAGGGATCTGGCCGCCTGTTCGAAGGTCACTCCCGCACGCTCACGCAGGTGCTGCAGTCTCTTACCGAGCACCACACGCAGCACGGTGGGCGCCGCACCGCCCGTCCGTGAGTCCGCCACAGCCGCTCCCCTCCAACTGACATCGGTAGAGGGAAGTTTGGCATGTGCCAGCTCGCCAGCACACCCTGTCAAACACAATTCTGCAATTCACAGATTGATCCTTGCCTAACGCGAGTGACGAACCGCATAGTGGACCTGTGGCTGCCCCCCATGACGCCCTGCCCTTAGAACACCGGCCAGACGGCGCGCCGACGACCCGTCCGCTGCGCGACGCCTTCCACCTGCCGGCCCGCGACACCTCCGTGGCCCTGGCACGCGCACGCGTGCTGGAGAGACTCCGCGAGTGGTACGTCGACGACGAGTCCAACGCCGACGCGCAACTGCTCATGTCCGAGCTGTTCACCAACGCCGTCCGCCACACGGACAGCGAGAAGGTGAGCTGCGAGCTGTGGGTCATCGGAGTGCGGCTCCGCATCGAGGTGGCGGACGAGGGCGGCGGCCAGTCGGTCATGCGCGTGGAGGACGCGGACCGCGGCCGGACCGGCGACGACGAGCGCGAGAACGGAAGGGGCCTGCTGCTGGTGAGCGTGCTCGCCGACGACTGGGGCATACGCAGGGCCCGCACAAGCGGCTCCGAGACGACGACGGGGCACGCGGTGTGGGCCGAACTGGAATGCAACCGGACACACGGCTGACGCTCCGCCCGCGACCGACGGCGGACGCAGAGCTGACAGCGCCCCGCACCGGTGGCAGGATGCACGGCACTTACCGGCCATGATCGGGCTCCTTTGCCGACCTGTCCCCCTTGTGGAGGCGCTGTGTCCGCACGATCCGCGCGTAAGCGACAGTACGGGATATCCCTGACCGCAGTCATGACGGCCGCGCTGCTGACGGCTGTCACCGCCTGTTCCAGCACCAAGACCTCCGGCAAGAGCGGTGACGAGGTCCAACTGGTGGCCTCGGGCAAGCTCACCGTCTGTACCCATCTGCCCTACGAGCCGTTCCAGTTCAAACAGGGCAAGAAGATCGTCGGTTTCGATGTCGACCTGGTCGACCTGGTCGCGGAAGACCTCGGCGTCGAGCAGAAGATCGTGGACACCCCCTTCGAGGGGATCCAGTCCGGCGAGGACCTCAACGCGAGCAAGTGCGACCTCGCAGCCGCTGGCATGACCATCACCCCGGTCCGCGAGAAGAACCTCGACTTCTCCGCTCCCTACTTCGAGGCGACCCAGGCGCTGCTGACCGGGAAGGGCGGGAAGTACGACTCCCTGGACGACCTCAAGGGCAGGAAGCTGGGGGTCCAGCAGTCCACCACGGGCGAGGAGTACGCCAAGAAGCACGCCGACGGCGTGACCGTCCGCCACTACGAGGATCTCGCGCTGCTGCTCAGCGCCGTCAAGACCGGTCAGGTCGACGCGGGGATCAACGACAACGGCGTGCTCTACGACTACGCGAAGAAGAATCCGGACACCGAGGTCACCACCGAGTTCGACACCGGTGAGCAGTACGGCATCGGTGTGCGCACCGGAAACGACGCACTGCGCAAGCAGATCGACAAGACGCTCAAGAAGGCCAAGGCCGACAAGCGGTACGACAAGCTCTACAAGAAGTGGTTCGGCACGGAGCCGAAGAAGTGAGCCGCCGCAACCGCACCCGCGCCATCCGAACCGCCCAGTACGGCATTCTGCTGGCTGTCGTGCTGGCCCTCGCCCTCGCCGCCGACTGGGGCGAGCTGCGCCGCGCGTTCTTCGATGTCGAGGTCGCGAGGAAGCAGTTCCCGGACGTGGTGACCACCGCCTTGGTCAACACGGTGATCTATACGGTGCTCGGCTTCACCTTCGGGCTGGCGCTGGGGCTGCTGCTGGCCCTGATGCGGCTGTCACAGGTACCGCCGTACCGCTGGCTGGCCGTCGCCTACATCGAGTTCTTCCGCGGCGTACCGGCGCTGCTCGTGTTCATCGCTCTCGGTTTCGGCGTGCCGCTGGCGTTCCAGGTCTCCATCAACCAGTACGTGACGGTGATGCTGGCGCTGGGACTGGTCGGCGCCGCCTACATGGCCGAGACGATCCGCGCCGGCATCCAGGCGGTCCCCCGGGGCCAGATGGAGGCGGCCCGTTCCCTGGGGATGTCGCCGACGTGGGCGATGGTCTCGATCGTCATCCCGCAGGCGTTCCGGATCGTGCTGCCGCCGCTCGCCAACGAGCTGATCCTGCTCACCAAGGACTCCTCACTGGTGTATCTGCTCGGGCTGTCGATGGACCAGTACGAGTTGGCGAAGTTCGGCAGGGACGCGCTCAACCAGCACCGCAGCCTCACCCCGATTCTGATCGCAGGGCTGTTCTACCTGGCCATCACGCTGCCCCTGGGCCACCTGGTGCGGCGCCTGGAGGCCCGTACGGCGAAAGCGAGGTGACCGGGGTGAGTGAGAGCACGGGAGCGGCGGCGGACACGGCCGCGATCGAGGTGCGGGGACTGCGCAAGTCCTTCGGCGAGCTGGAGGTGCTGCGCGGGATCGATGTCACGGTGCGGCGCGGCGAGGTGGTCTGCGTCATCGGCCCGTCCGGATCAGGCAAATCGACGCTGCTGCGCTGTGTGAACCTCCTGGAGGAACCCACTTCCGGCACGGTGCGTGTGGCCGGTACCGAGGTCACCGACCCGGAGGTGGACATCGACCGGGTCCGGCGCCGTATCGGTATGGTCTTCCAGTCGTTCAACCTGTTTCCCCACCTGACGGCTCTGGGCAACCTGACGATCGCGCAACGCCGCGTGCTGGGGCGCGGCAGGGCGGAGGCGGAGGAGGTGGCACGGCGCAATCTGCGCCGGGTGGGACTCACGGACAAGGAGTCCGGCTACCCCGCCCAGCTCTCCGGAGGGCAGCAGCAGCGGGTGGCCATCGCCCGCGCACTGTCCATGGGACCCGAACTGATGCTGTTCGACGAACCGACCTCGGCACTCGACCCGGAGCTGGTCGGCGATGTCCTGGCGGTGATGCGCGGACTGGCCGACGAGGGGATGACCATGCTGGTGGTCACCCACGAGATGAGCTTCGCCCGGGAGGTGGCCGACCGGGTGGTCTTCATGGACGACGGACTGATCGTCGAGGAGGGACCGCCCGAGCAGGTCGTGGGCGCGCCGCGGCAGGCACGCACCCGTGCCTTCCTCGCCCGGGTGCTGGACCCCGCGGCCGCCGGGGTGCTGGAGAGCGGCGGGGCACAGCCGGAACCACCGGCTGCGCCGCCCAACCAGGTCCCGGAGGAGGTGCGCAAGCGGCCGCTCCGATAGCGGGGCCACCGCGCGGAAGGAATCCTTCCGCCGTCAGGGTCCGGCCTGTCAGACCTGTGCTCTACATTTCCTCTCATCGAGGACGAGTGTCCGCCGGCGCCGACGGGTGCCCGGAGGAGAACGAAAGGCCAGGACCATGGCAGACAGCCCCCGCTCGGCGGACGCTCCCGTGACCGAACCCCCCGGCAGCCCGGAAGAGCTGCTGGAGCAGGCGAAGCCGTACCGCAACGAGTTGCTGGCGCACTGCTACCGGATGATGGGCTCGGTGCACGACGCCGAGGACCTGGTGCAGGACACCTATCTGCGGGCGTGGAAGGCCGGAGACCGGTTCGAGGGCAGATCCTCGCTGCGCACCTGGCTCTACCGGATCGCCACCAACGCGTGTCTGACCGCGATCGAACAGCGCGGCCGCCGGCCGATGCCCTCCGGCCTCGGCGCGCCCAGCGACGACCCGGAGCGCCCGGTGGTCGAGGCCCCGGAGGTGCCGTGGCTGGAGCCGATCCCGGATGCCATGTTCGCGGGCTCTTCCGGACCCACGGACCCGGCCTCGGTGGTGGTGGGCCGCTCGTCGATGCGGCTGGCGCTGGTGGCGGCGCTGCAGCACCTGCCGACCCGGCAGCGGGTCGTCCTGCTGCTGCGGGATGTGCTCAAGTGGCGCGCGGCCGAGGTCGCCGAACTGCTGGGGACGACGACGGCAAGCGTCAACAGCGCCTTGCAGCGAGCCCGCGCCCAGCTCGAACAGGTCGTCCCTGTGGAGGAGGAGCTGACCGAACCGACCGACCCGGCGGCACGCGAGCTGCTGGACCGGTACGCGGCGGCGTTCGAGCGTTCCGACGTGACGGCCATCGTGGACCTGTTCAAGGAGGACGCCGTCTGGGAGATGCCTCCCTTCCCGGAGTGGTTCCGCGGCCGGGAGAACATCGTGCGCCTCATCGGGGCCCAGTGCCCCATCGGCCGGGACGAGGGCCTCATGCTGCCGACCTGGGCGAACGGCCAGCCCGCCTTCGGGCTCTACAGCCTGCGGGAGGACGGCGTGCACCGGCCGTTCCAGCTCCAGGTGCTCACGCTGCGGGAAGGGCAGATCGCGCACGTGGGTGCGTTCTTCGGCGAGGAGCTGTTCGCCACATTCGGCCTCCCCGCCCAGGTGGACGCGCAGGAGGCCGCGGCCCTGCGGCGCTGAACCACCGGCGGTGCCCGACGCCTCGCCGCGATGGCGCGCTGTACCGCCCGGGGACGGGTCGGCGCGCCGTGCGGCGGGACCGCGCGCAGTTCCCGAGAGGCTTCCGCCGCGCGCCGACGGCGGGAGCCTCTCGGGAGCGTCGGCCCTCCGGCGGCTCAGACACCCAGCAGGTGGTCCATCGCCAGTTGGTCGAGGTGTTCGAAGGCCATACCCCGCTCCGCTGCCGCCGCGGGATCGAAGTCCTCGAAGGCGGCGCGGTCGGCGAGCAGCGCGTCCGGCGTCTCTTGCGGGCCGAGCGTCGGGCGGGAGAGTTCGTCGACCCGCGCGGCCCGCAGCGCCTCCTGGACGGCGGGGTCGGCGCGGAACGCGGCAGCGCGTTCCCGCAGGATGAGGTAGTTGCGCATGCAGCCGGCCGCCGAGGCCCATACTCCGGCGACGTCCTCGGTGCGGGGAGGCTTGAAGTCGAAGTGCCGCGGGCCCGCGTAGCCGCTGTGCTCCAGCAGGTCGACCAGCCAGAACGCGGCACGCAGGTCCCCGGCGCCGAACCTCAGGTCCTGGTCGTACTTGGCACCGGACTGGCCGTTGAGGTCCAGATGGAAGAGCTTGCCGGCCCAGAGGGCCTGCGCGATGGCGTGCGGGTAGTTCAACCCGGCCATCTGCTCGTGTCCGACCTCCGGGTTGACGCCGAAGAGCTCGGGCCGCTCCAGATGCCCGATGAAGGCGAGGGCGTGTCCGACCGTCGGCAGCAGGAGGTCGCCGCGCGGTTCGTTGGGCTTCGGCTCCAGGGCGAAGCCCAGTGCGTAGCCCTGTTCGGTGACGTACTCGGCCAGCAGGTCGAAGGCCTCCTTCAGCCGGTCCAGGGCGGCTCGGACGTCTTTGGCCGCGCCGGATTCGGCGCCTTCCCGGCCGCCCCAGGCGACGTAGGTGTGCGCGCCCAGTTCGGCGGCCAGGTCGATGTTGCGCATCGTCTTGCGCAGGGCGAAGCGCCGTATGTCCCGGTCGTTGGCGGTGAAAGCGCCGTCCTTGAAGACGGGGTGGGTGAACAGGTTCGTCGTGGCCATGGGCACCGCGATGCCGGTCGCCTCCAGTGCCTTCCGGAACCGTGCGACGTGCGCGTCCCGTTCCCGGTCCGGGACGCCGAAGGGGACGAGGTCGTCGTCGTGGAAGGTGACTCCGTAGGCGCCCAGTCCGGCGAGCCGGTGCACCGACTCGACCGGGTCCAGGGGTTTCCTCGTCGCATCGCCGAACGGGTCCCGGCCCTGCCAGCCCACCGTCCACAGGCCGAAGCTGAACTTGTCCGCCGGTACGGGTTCGTAGCTCATGCTGTCGTTCCTCTCCGGCGCACCGTCGCCCTTGGTACGCACGGGCGGACACCTCGATGCGCAGCTATTCGTCATGGGAGCTTACAAATTAGTATGCGCACAGCACCGGCAGCCAGGGAAGGGAGCGGCAGTCCATGAGCGCACCGGAAGGCCCGTTCGTCATCGGGGTCGACAGCTCGACCCAGTCCACCAAGGCCCTCGTGGTGGACGCCGCGACCGGCCAGGTGGTCGCCCGGGGCCAGGCACCGCACACCGTCTCCCCGGGCGACCGCCGCGAGTCGGACCCCGAGGAGTGGTGGCAGGCGCTGCGCACCGCCGTGGGGCAGTGCGGACAGGCAGCCGGCGAGGCAGCCGCCGTGTCCGTCGCAGGCCAGCAGCACGGCCTGGTGACGCTGGACAGCGCGGGAGATCCGGTGCGCCCCGCACTGCTGTGGAACGACGTACGCTCAGCGCCCCAGCGCGACCGCCTGGTCACCGACCTCGGCGGCCCCACGGCTTGGGCCGAGCGCGTCGGCAGCGTCCCGGCACCGGCCTTCACCGTCACCAAGTGGGCCTGGCTGCGGGAGAACGAACCGGAAGCCGCACGGTCGACGGCTGCCGTGCGGCTGCCGCACGACTTCCTGACCGAACGGTTGACCGGCCAGCCGGGCACCGACCGGGGCGATGCCTCGGGCACCGGCTGGTGGTCCTCGGCGACCGGCGCCTACGACACGCAGATCCTGGAGCTCGCCGGACTGGACCCCGCCCTGCTGCCGCCCGTACTCGGTTCCGGGGAAGCAGCGGGCACGGTCAGGGAGACCGGGGACGGGTTCCTGCCGGCCGGCACGCTGGTGGCCACCGGTACCGGGGACAACATGGCGGCAGCACTCGGCCTGGGGCTGCTGCCGGGACAACCGGTGCTCAGCCTCGGCACCTCGGGCACGGTGTACGCCGTCTCCAGTCGCCGCCCCGCCGATCCGAGCGGAACCGTCGCGGGCTTCGCCGACGCGCACACCGACTGGCTGCCGCTGGCCTGCACCCTCAACTGCACCCTGGCGGTGGACCGGATGGCCGCGCTGCTCTCCCGGGACCGCGAGGACGTGGAACCGGGCGGGCGGGTCACCGCGCTCCCCTTCCTCGACGGCGAACGCACTCCCGACCTCCCGTACGCGACCGGCCTGCTGAGCGGACTCCAGCACGCCACGACGGGCGGCCAGGTGCTCCAGGCCGCCTACGACGGCGCCGTCTTCGCGCTGCTGCGTGCGCTCGACCGGGTGCTGGCCGAGGGCGGGGACGCGGCTGCGGCGCAGGACGCGCCGCTGCTGCTGATCGGCGGCGGGGCCAAGGGCACGGCATGGCGCGAGACGGTGCGGCGGCTGTCCGGCCGGGCCGTCCAGGTGCCCAGCGCGCAGGAGCTGGTGGCACTGGGGGCCGCGGCACAGGCCGCGGGGCTGCTGCTGGGCGAGGACCCCGGCGCCGTCGCCCGCCGCTGGCGCACCGCGCAGGGCGCCTCGTACGAGCCCACAGCCCGCGACGACGACGCGCTGGCCCGTCTCTCGGCGACGCTCGAAGGAGCGGGCGCGCTGCTCGGCCGGCGCCCGTGACGGGCGGTCCTCCGGCGCCGCATGCCCGGTCGTGCATGCTTCTCCACCTCTCCGCCGCTGCTCCGGCCGCCCGCCCCGGCCGTACGCCCCGGCCGTACGCAGCGGCGTGCGACGGGCCCCGACGGGCCCTCGGGGCGCCGCCGGAAGGAGCCAGTCGATGACAGCTGAGGCACCCGGACCCCAGCGGGAGATACGCAGACGGAACCTGTCGCGCGTGCTGTACACGGTGGCCCAGCAGGGGCCTTCGTCGCGTGCGGCGGTGGCGGGGCGGCTGGGGCTGACGCGCACGGCCGTCTCGACCCTCGTTGACGAGCTGCTGCGCGGCGGCCTGCTGACCGAGCAGGGGCCGACGCCGACGGCCGGCGGACCCGGGCGGCCCGGTACCGCGCTCGCGCTCACCGACAGCGGGCCGTGCGGACTGGGTGCCGAGATCGGCGTCGACCATCTGTCGGTCTGCGCGATCGACGTACGAGGCAGGGTGCGCGCCCGTGCGGAGACCGACTCGCCGGGCAGGAGCAGCGTGCCGGACGCCGTGCTCACGCCGCTGCGGGAGCTGGTGGACCAGGTGGCGGCCCGGGCGCGCGGGCTCGGACTGGCCCCGGCCGCTCTGGCGGTGGCGGTACCCGGACTGGTCGCCCGCGGCACGGCGTCCGTTGTCCGCGCCCCCAATCTCGGGTGGCACGGTGTCGACCTCGCTCCCCCGCTCGCGGAAGCGGGAGCTGAACGGGGTCCACTGCCGCTCTCGGTGGACAACGAGGCCAACCTCGGAGCGCTCGCCGAACTCTGGCTGGGCGGCGGGAGGGTCCCCCGGGACTTCGTACACGTCTCGGCCGAGGTCGGTATCGGTGCCGCCGTGGTGCTGGACGGTGCACTGCTGCGCGGCCACCGCGGGTTCGCCGGGGAGCTGGGCCACATGCCGGTGCACCCGGACGGAGACCGATGCGCCTGCGGGGGCAGAGGCTGCCTGGAGCAGTACGCAGCGGAGCCGGCTCTGCTGCGCGCCGCCGGGATCGCAGCCGACCGGCCGCGGGCCGACGCACTGGCCGCCCTCCGGGAGAGCGCGGCAGCAGGCGGTGTACGCGCGCTGGGCGCCCTGGAGGCAGCAGGTGGCGCCCTGGGGCTGGCGCTGGCCGGAACGGTGAACCTGCTGGACCCATGCGCTCTGGTGCTCGGTGGCGTACTGGCCCGCTTCGCTCCATGGCTGTTGCCGTCCCTGGAGCGGGAGCTGAGGGAACGCACGGCCGCACCCGGTGCCCTCCCGGAACTGCTCGTCTCGGAACTCGACGCGGGCGGACCGCTGCTGGGTGCTGCGCACACGGCCGTGCGCGTGGTGCTGGACGACCCGCTCTCCTACCGGGCCGGGCCCCGGGGATGACCGGCCGGCCCGGGGACGCGCCCCCGGGCCGGCCGGGGGTCCGCGGGGCCCCGGCCCTCGACGGACGGTCGGCCCGCTGCCCTGGGGCGGGATGCTGCACGACGGCCACAGGTCGGTCCAATGGCACATTCTGGCGACTCTTGGCAGCCCTTCCGGGGGCTGCCATCATCAACGCGCGTCAACTCGCCCTGCACGTGCACCCATTCCCCCCACTGGGAGACACGATGGACTCAGCACGCCAGAACCCCGCATCCTTCCCCTCACGTCCCCACCTCCCGCGGCGCGCGCTGCTGCGCGGAGGGGCAGGCTTCACTCTCGCCGCCGGGCTCGCAGGCGCCTCGCTCGTCTCGGGCGGAGCCGCCGTGGCCCGGTCCAGAAGGCCGCTCGCAGTGGACTATCCAGCGGCGGAGTGGGTCCCCGCCTCCTCCGCCAACTACACGACGGCGAACCGGCCCGCGCAATACCCGGTCGAGTTCGTGATCATCCACGTCACCCAGGAGTACTACGCGGACACGCTGGAGATCTTCCAGAACCCCGACAAGGCGGTCTCCGCGCACTACGTCGTGCGCTCCGACGACGGCCACGTGGCCCAGATGGTGCGCGAGAAGAACGTGGCCTGGCACGCGGGCAACTGGGACTACAACACGCGCAGCGTCGGCATCGAGCACGAGGGCTGGATCGACGAACCGGCCTGGTTCACAGAGGCCATGTACGAGGCGTCGGCAGCGCTGACGGCGGACGTCTGCCGCCGGCACGGGATCCCACTGGACCGCCGGAACATCATCGGACACAACGAGGTGCCGGGCGCCGACCACACCGACCCCGGCGGCGAGTGGGACTGGGCACACTACATGGACCTGGTGAAGGCGCAGTAGCAGAACGGAAGGCGAGCCGGGCGGAGTCGGCAGACCGACGCAGGGCCCTGGCCGGCAACAGGCCGACGGCGATAGGCCGACGGCGATAGGCAGCCGTCGGCGGCCTGGCCGCCCGACCGCCGCACGCGCACGCCGCACGGGCGGACGTACCCGCTTCCGAACGGGTACGCCCGCCTGTTCGCGAACAGGTGCGCGGTGCCGACCCGCCTGTCTGCGGCCCGGCGAACACCCGACCCGCCCCGCCAGGGGCAGAAGTGCGCCCCCGCCGACCGGCCCTGGCCGCAAGCCAGTTCGGGCGCATCATCAGCCCGACACGCAAGCACTTCAACCCATCGTGTGACTACCGGCTGGAAGGCTTCTGCGCGGCACCCCTTCCCCGACATCCTCAGCATGTGCGACAACGGGAAGACAAACAGGCCACGGGCCTCGACGGACGGCAGAAGCTGGCAGCGGCGGCACTCGTGTGCCTGGCGATGGGGGCAACGGCCGGCGGAGCGGCGGCGGCCTCGGCGCGTGCCGAACCCCCCGCCGGCGTCGACGCATCCGTCGTGCGCGCGGCAGCCGCCCGCCCGGAGCGCGGTGCAACGGGCGGCAGCCTGCCGCCGAAGTCCTCCCGTGCGATGAGCAGTTCTTCGGCGACCGAGGCGCCGCCTTCGGCGCCGACCGCCACCACCCCCCGGACAGTGAAGTCGGCACACCTCCTGCCCACCCCTCTTCCGCACGTGCCGGCGGGCGGCCGAGAGCCCCGGCGGGGCGGCGGCGCCCACCTCTCGGTCGGCACGGGGGGAACCCGTGTCGACGCGACGGCAGGGCGGACCGGCCGCTGCCCGGGCGCGACCCTGACGGTACGGGCACCCGGTGTCAGCCTCGGCCTCTCGGCGGGACGGCCGTGCGCCCCGCGTCCACCCCGGCCCACTCCTCCGACGCCGACGCCGACGCCTTCGCCGCGGCCCCCGAAGCAGAGCCCTCCCGCACCCACCCCGTCTCCCGCGCCCTCGGAACCGGTGCGTTCTCCGGTCGCAGAGCCACCTGTCGCCCCGAAGCCGCGGGCCGCTCCCGAGACGTCGGAGGCCCGGGCCGCCGCCCATCCGGTCCGACCGGAGCGGGTGTCCCCCCGGCCCGCGGAGGCCTCCCGGCCGCTCCGTTCGCCGACGCCCTCGCGCACCGCGGTCGCCGCTCCGCGCCGTTCCGCACCCCAGCGCGAGCGACCGGACGGAAGCCTGTCGATGGTCACCCGCACGCTCCTGATCGTCACCCCGGCCGTCCTCGCGGCCGCCGCCCTACGTCCCCGTTCGAGCGGTGGACGGCAGGCGGCGTCCGGAGGCACCGGCACGAGCGGCAACTGACCTCGTTCCGGCCGTGCACGTGGTGCACCGCCGCCCCTCTCTCCCCCTGTCCAACGCTTTGTGGAGGACCCGTGTCCGAAAGGTTCATGCTGGCGCTCAGCCTGGTCGCCGCCTGTCTGGTCGTCGTCGTTGTCGTCGTCCTCAGACGCCGGCGTGCCACGCCGGGCGATCCGGCGGAGACACCGGATGTGATCGAGTACATGACGATGATGATCGGCGTGGTGTACGCGATCGTGCTGGGCCTGGCCATCGCCGGGGTCTGGGAGGAACGCAACGCGGCGGACGAGGCCCTCGCCCAGGAAGCGCAGGCGCTGCACGAGGTGAGCGAGCGGGTGGGCGTCTACCCGGCGGCCGAGCGCGAACGGGTACGCGCGGACATCGACACCTACGTCCGGTACGCGGTCACCACCGAGTGGTCACACATGGTGGAGCAGGGCGAGCTCACCGACCGGGGCACTCGCATGCTCAGGAGACTGCGCGGCGACGCGGCTTCCTTCGAGCCGGCCACCATGCAGCAGGCGCAGTCCTACCAGGCAGTGATCGACCAGATCGCCGCGGCCGACACCGCCCGCACCGCACGTGCGACCGGCGCGGGGCCCACGATGCCGGGCGTGGTGTGGATCGGACTGTACGCAGGCGCGGTGGTCTCGGTGGGCATGCTCTTCGCGCTGCAGATCCAGCGCTCCGGAAGGGAACTGGTCCTGGCGGGCATCTTCAGCGCTCTGATCGCCTTCCTGCTCTTCCTCGTCTGGCACTTCGACGCGCCGTACGCCCGCGGCCTGGAGGACCCGAAGGAAGCGTTCACGACGCTGTTCCCAGGGGCGACGGGCTCCTCGGGCTGAGCGGCACCCGGCAGGCGTCGCCGGGGACGTCCCGGCCGGCCCGCCCGCGGCCGGGAGACCCGTCGGCTCCCCCGGCCGCGGGACGGGTGAGATGCTGGCGGTCCCAGACGCGAGAGATCACAAAGGAGTCCGGGTGTCCCTGCTCTTCCCCGCGCTGCACGCGGCGTCCTCGCACACGGCGCTGCGCTTCGGCGACCGAGTCCTCAGCTACCGTCGGCTGGCTGCCGTGGCCGGCGGCCTGGCCACCAGGTTGCAGACCTCGGCGCCCGTCGCGGTCTGGGCGACGCCCAGCCTGGAGACGGCGATCGGCGTGGTCGCCGGACTGCTTGCCGGGGTGCCCGTGGTCCCGGTCAACCCGAAGAGCGGCGAGAGCGAACTGGCGCACATCGTCAACGACAGCGCCCCCGCGACGGTGCTGGCGGAGCCCGGTGCGGAACTTCCGGCAGCGCTCGGGTCGCTGCCGCGCACGGACATCGCGGTCCCCGACGAAGTGGAGGAGGGGGCCTGGGGCCTGCCCACCGAGCCGAACGCGGAGACCGCGGCGCTCATCGTCTACACCTCGGGCACGACCGGTCCGCCCAAGGGCGTGGTGCTGTCGCGGCGCGCCGTGGCCAGCAATCTGGACGCGCTGATGGAAGCGTGGCAGTGGACGGAGGACGACGTGCTGGTGCACGGACTGCCGCTGTTCCATGTGCACGGGCTGATCCTCGGCCTCCTGGGGCCGCTGCGCCGCGGGAGCGCACTGCGCCATCTGGGGGCTTTCAGCGCTGAGGGAGTGGCCCGGGAGCTGGCAGGCGGCGGCACCATGTTGTTCGGCGTCCCGACCATGTATCACCGCCTCGCCGACGCCTGTGAGAGCGATCCGGACCTGGTGCGCGCGCTGGCCGGGGCGCGGCTGCTGGTGTCGGGCTCGGCCGCGCTGCCGCTGCACGACCACGACCGGCTCACCGCCGCGACGGGCAAGCGGGTGATCGAGCGGTACGGCATGACCGAGACGCTGATGAACACCAGCGTGCGCCTCTCGGGCAGCTCCCGTGCGGGTTCCGTCGGCCTGCCGCTGCGCGATGTGGACATCCGGCTGGTGGACGACGCAGGGCAGCGCCTTCCCGCGGAGGACACCGAGACGGTGGGCGAACTCCAGGTGCGCGGGCCGAACCTGTTCACCGAGTACCTCAACCGCCCCGACGCGACGGCCGAGGCGTTCGACGGCGGCTGGTTCCGCACCGGCGACATGGCGAGCCGGGACGAGGACGGGTCGGTGCGGCTCGTCGGCCGCAAAGCCACCGACATGATCAAGAGCGGCGGCTTCCGGATCGGCGCGGGCGAGATCGAAAACGTGCTCCTCGGCCATCCCGCGGTCGCGGAGGCCGCCGTCACCGGCGAGCCGGACGACGACCTGGGCGAACGCGTCGTCGCCTGGATCGTGCCGGCGTCGCCGCAGCAGCCGCCGCTCGCGGACGAGCTGACCGAACTGGTCGCCGATCAGCTCGCGCCGCACAAGCGCCCCCGCGACGTGCGCTTCCTGGACGCGCTGCCGCGCAACGACATGGGGAAGGTGCTCAAGCGGGAACTGCCCGGTCAGCGCTGATGGCCAGGTGCGTCCCGCGGTCCGCGCAACCACTCCTCCCCCGACCGCCGGGCCCGCGACGCCCATCGTTCGGGCGGGTCCCGGTCGGATACCGGCCGGCTCGCCTCAGCCCCGGGTCGCGGAGGCGGGCAGGCCCCGGCCCAGGCCCGCGGCCTCGGCCAGGTGGCGGTAGGAACGGAGGCGGTCGTCGGGGTCGTGGGTGTTGAGTGTCAGCAGGAGTTCGTCGGCGCCCGTGCGCTCCACGAGTCCGGCCAACGCGTCGGCGACCTCTTCGGGGGTGCCGCGCAGCTGGGTCTGCCGGGCCTCGTCGAAGGCGGCGCGCTCCTTCGGGCTCATCGTGCGGCCGAGCACGTCCAGGGGAGGGACGAGCGGGGTGAAGGTGCCGCGAGTGCGGGAGAGCGCCGTCGACCACGCCTCGGGAACCTGCAGCCTTTCCGCCTTCGCGCGAGTGTCGGCGGCCGCTGCGTTCACCGCGACGACGACGTAGGGCGCGACCCCGGGAACGCCTCCCCTCGCTTCGGTTCCCGGAGTGCCGGGGCCGGTGCGAGGCCGGAAGTCCGCCCGGTAGGTCCGTATCGCCTCCCGTGTCCGCTGCTCGTCGCGGGAGGCCCCGATCACCAGCGGCAGTCCGTGCTCGGCCGCCACCGCGGCACCCGAGCCGACCGCCAGGACGAACGGCGGTACGCGCAGCCCCTCTGCGGGCCGGGCCCGCACCGGAGCGGTGCCCTCGAAGTAGCCGAGCAGTTCTGATATCTGCGCACTGAAGTCTTCGGCGGCGTCCTTGCCGACGCGCAGTGCCTTGCGGACGCCGTCGGTGAAGCCGACGGAGCGCCCCAGTCCCATGTCGATACGGCCGGGGTGGAGCGACTCCAGCACCCCGAACTGCTCAGCCACCACCAGCGGCTGGTGGTTCGGGAGCATCACCCCTCCGGTGCCGACTCGGATCCGGGAGGTGGCGGAGGCCACCGCCGCCGCCAGGACGGTCGGCGCAGAGCCTGCGATGCCGGGGACAGCATGGTGCTCGGAGACCCAGAAGCGCAGGAATCCCAGCGCTTCCGCCTGCCGCGCGAAACGCACCGTCTCCCGCAGCGCACCGCCGGGGTGCTCACCCTCCCGGGTGAGGGAGCGGTCGAGGACGGACAGAGGTACCGGGATCCGGGGCGATGGCGTCACCTCCGGTACAACACCTGGCGGCGGTACGGATTCCCGGCCCTCTCCCAAAGGTGCGCTACTCGTCGGCCGGGGACTCCTCCAGCAGTCCGGCATCGTGGACGAGGAGAGCGAGCTGGACGCGATTGTTGAGGTCGAGCTTGGTCAGGATGCGGGAGACGTGCGTCTTGACCGTCGGCACGCTCATGTAGAGGGACGCCGCGATCCGGGCGTTGGCCAGTCCGCGGCCGACGCCGAGCGCCACCTCGCTCTCCCGATCGCCGAGCCGGGCGAGGGCGTTCTTGGCGCGGGCCCGGCGGCTGTCCCGGCCCGCGGGGGTGACGTGCTGGATGAGCTGGCGGGTGACTGCGGGGGAGAGCACGGGTTCCCCTGAGGCGACCTTGCGCACGGCGGCCAGGATGTCGGCGGGTGGGGTGTCCTTGAGCAGGAAGCCCGCGGCTCCGGCACGCAGGGCACGAAGCACCTGGGCGTCGGCGTGGAAGGTGGTCAGGACGACGACCTCGGGCGGTTCGTCGCGCGCCCGGAGCATCTCGGTGGCGGTGAGCCCGTCCATGGCCGGCATCCGGATGTCCATCAGGACCACATGGGGACGGTGCTCGTCGACCAGCCGGAGCACCTGGCCGCCGTCCGCGGCCTCCCCCACGATCTCGACGCCCTGGGTGCCTCCCAGCATCAGCCGGAGCCCGGCCCGTACGAGAGCGTCGTCGTCGACAAGGAGCACGCGGATGGTCATGCACATACCGTAGCCAGCCGCTATCCGGCTGCTGCCGCTGCCCTACGAAGCCCGCAGTCGTCAACGTGCAGGTTGGGGGCGCTCACGCGCGGGTACCGGCGTCGTCGCCGACCGGTGCGTCCCAGTCGATGCGGTAGTCCAGCAGCCAGTCGCTGCCGGAGCCGTCTCTGTGCCGCGGGCCGGTACGGGCCTCCGCGGGGCGCGGGACGACCCGTTCGTTCAGCCGGGCGCTGCGTTCGACAACCGCCTCGACCCGGTTCCGGCGCAGCGACTCGAATCGGGTGAACGCCTCGGGAACCTCGGGGAGGTCACGGAGACACTTGGCGAGGACGACACTGTCCTCGATCGCCATCGAGGCACCCTGCGCAGCGTTGGGCGCCGCCGCGTGCGCCGCGTCCCCGAGCACCACCATGGAAGCGCGGTGCCAGACAGGGGTGCGTGCCAAGTCGTAGGCGTTGGTGGCCACGATGCCCCGGCTGCCCCGGACGATCTCGGCGGCCGGCGAGGCGTCCCCCGAGAAGAGCGAGACGACGTGGTCCCGCCAGCGAGCCAGCTCCGAGGGCGTCCCGGTGGCCAGTTCCTCCCTGTCGAGCTCGCCGCCGGGGGTGTTGGCGAACCACCAGACCTCGCCGTCGGGCGTCGCGGTGCAGCCGAGGAACGCGCGCCGCCCCTGGATCATCCGGTAGGTGCCGGGAGGCGGCGCTGCCTCCGGGGGAACCTCGGGTGTGAAGCCGCACACGGTGATCTGCCCGGTATGGCGCGGCGCGGGCGCACCGGGGTCGATGAGAGTACGAGTGACGGAGTGGAGACCGTCGGCCCCGATGAGCAGGTCTCCTTCGGCGCACGTGCCGTCGGCGAAGCGGGCGGTGACCCGTCCGTCGGGAGCCGTGTCGGCGGAGACGAGACGCTTGCCGTGCTCGATGGTGACACCCCGGCGGATCGCCTCGTCCTGAAGCGCGCGGTGGAGAGTCGAGCGTCGGAGCGTGCGCGGCCCCAGAGTGCCGGTGTCGCCGGTGCCGGCCCCGCCCCCGGCGACCGGCCGCACCCCCACGCTGTCCCCGGTGTGGGCGAGCATCTCCACACGTTCCGCGGGAAAGGAGACGTCCAGGACAGCTCGGTGGGCGTCGATGGTGCGCAAGGCTTCCAGACCGTTGTGGAAGAGCACGAGGAAGGCACCGGCATCGTCGGCACCGGACCGGTACGCCTCGTGGACGGTCGAGCTGATCCCCGCCTTGTGCAGGGACATCGCCGTCATGGCTCCGGCGATGCCGCCGCCGATGATGAGCGCGTGCCGCTGCCTCATGGCACCTCCTGTCGCTACGCGTTCCGTTCGCTACCGCTCTCCCCTACTGACCGCCGGCGAGGGTCGGCGGTTGCGTGCCGGCTCCCTCGGGCTGCCGGCCGGGCCGCTCACCTTCCCGGCGGCGGTGACCGGCGGCGGACGGAACCGGCGTACGCCGCAGCCGGAGACCGCCCGTCCGGCCCGCCCGGAGTCCACTGCCCGGACCGCCGCCGCGACTCGGTCACCGGCCCAGGGCAGCCGCGAGATAGGGCGCCGTGACGCTGGCGCGGGAGGCGGCCACATCCTCCGGGGTTCCGGCGGCGACGATCCGCCCGCCCCGGTCACCACCGCCCGGCCCCAGGTCGATGACCCAGTCGGCGCCCGAGACCACCACCGGATCGTGTTCGACGACGATGACCGTGTGGCCGGCCCGGACCAGTCCGTGGAGCTGCCCCAGCAGCACCTCCGTGTCGGCCGGGTGCAGTCCGGTGGTGGGCTCGTCCAGGAGGTAGAGCGTGTGGCCGCGGCGGCCGCGCTGGAGTTCGGTGGCGAGCTTGATGCGCTGCGCCTCGCCTCCCGACAGCTCCGTCGCCGGCTGCCCCAATCGCAGGTACCCCAGACCGACACGTTGCAGTGCGTCCAGCCCGCGCCGTGCGGCCGGGACGTCCGCGAGGAACTCGGCAGCGCCGTCGACCGTCATGCCCAGGACATCGGCGACGGTCGCTCCCCGGTAGGTGATCTCCAGCGTCCGAGGGTTGTAGCGCGCCCCGTGACAATCCGTGCACGGTGCGTAGGTGCCGGGCAGGAAGAGCAGTTCCACCGCGATGTAACCCTCGCCCTGGCAGGTCGGGCAGCGGCCCTCGGCGACGTTGAACGAGAACCGTCCGGCCCCGTATCCCCGGGCCCTGGCCTCGTCCGTGGCGGCGAAGACCTTGCGCACCGCGTCGAAGAGGCCCGTGTAGGTCGCCAGATTGGAGCGCGGGGTGCGTCCGATAGGCTTCTGGTCGACGCGCACCATCCGGTCCACTGCCTCCACTCCCTCGACCTCCGCGACGTCGGTGACATCGGCGCCGAGGCCCCCGGACGGGAACTGGTCCGCCCCCGGCTCCGCATCGTCGCCCGGACCGGCGGCCTCGCTCCTCTTCCCCGCGGCGGCCGTCCCGGTGCCGGTGTGCGCGGCAACGACGTCGGCCAGGACCTGGGTGACCAGCGTCGACTTGCCCGAACCGGACACCCCGGTGACAGCTGTGAAGACACCGAGCGGAAACGCCACATCCAACCCCCGCAGGTTGTGCCGCGTCACCCCGGACAACGACAGCGTGCGCTCCGGCCGACGTGGCAGGACCTGCCCCCGCGGCCGAGCGCCGCGGCCGGGACGGGCGGATTCCGGTGCCCCGGAGGGGCCGGACTCCACGCCGTCGCCTTCTACGGCACGGGACGCGCCGGGCCTGGAGACGCCGGGGGGACCGGCTTCCGCGAGGCCGCGGGCTTCCGCGGGGAAGAGATAGGTGCGCGTGACGGAGCGCTCCGACTGCGCCAGCCCGGACACCGGGCCGCTGTAGAGCACCTCCCCACCGTGCTCGCCCGCAGCGGGGCCGACGTCCACGACCCAGCCGGCCCGCCGGACAACGGCCATCTCGTGCTCGACCACGAACAGCGAGTTCCCCGCTTCCCGGAGCCTGTCCAGGACTCCCAGCAGTGCCTCGGTGTCGGCGGGGTGCAACCCGGCCGACGGCTCGTCCAGCACGTAGACCACACCGAAGAGGCCGGACCGCAACTGGGTCGCCAACCTGAGCCGCTGCAGCTCCCCCGCCGAGAGGGTGGGGGTGGGCCGGTCAGTGCTCAGATAGCCCAGGCCCAGTTCCACGAGCACGTCGATGCGGGAGACGAGGTCGCTGCAGAGGGTTTCGGCGACGCTCTGCCGGATGCCTTCTTCGGGGGCCCCTCCCCCCTCCCCTCCCCCCGTGGCGGCTCGCAGCACCCCGGCGAGCCCTTCGAGCGGCAGCGCCGCCAGTTCGGCAATGTCCCGGCCCGCGAACGTCACGGCGAGCGCCTCCGGGCGCAGCCGGCGACCACCGCAGACCGGGCAGTCGGTGCTGACCAGGAACCGCCGTACACGCTGCCGAAGGGTGGCGCTCTTCGTCTCGGCGAAGGTGTGCAGCACATACCGCTTCGCACTCTGGTAGGTGCCCTGGTAGGGCCGCTGGATACGGCCCGCTTCACGTACCGGATGAACGGTGACGACCGGCTGCTCGTCCGTGAACAGCAGCCACTCGCGCTCTTGGGGCGGCAGCTCCCGCCACGGACGGTCGATGTCGTAGCCGAGCGCCGCGGTCACGTCGCGCAGGTTCTTGCCCAGCCACGCTCCCGGCCACGCCGCGACTGCGCCCTCCCGGACGCTGAGCGACGGATCCGGGACCAGCGACTCCTCGGTGACCCGGTGCACGACACCCAGGCCGTGGCACTCCGGGCAGGCGCCGACTGCCGTGTTGGGCGAGAAGGCATCAGAGTCCAGCCGCTCGGCTCCTTCCGGATACAGCCCGGCCCGCGAGAAGAGCATCCGCAGCGAGTTCGACAGCGTGGTCACCGTGCCGACGGACGAGCGGCCGGTTGGCGTCGAGCGTCGCTGCTCCAGCGCCACCGCGGGCGGCAGCCCGGTGACCTCCTGGACCCGCGGTGCCCCGACCTGGTGGATCAGCCGCCGCGCGTAGGGGGCGACCGACTCGAAGTAGCGGCGTTGAGCCTCCGCATAGAGTGTGCCGAATGCCAGCGAGGACTTGCCCGAACCCGAGACCCCGGTGAAGGCGACCAGCGCGTCCCGTGGGATGTCCACGTCCACGCCGCGCAGATTGTGCTCGCGGGCGTCGCGCACCCGTACGTAACCGTCGTCGCTCATCCTTCCATGATCGGACATGTGCCCGAGCCCCCGCGGCAGGGGCCTGCCCCGGGAGTGGCCACGGTGCGTGAAGGGCGCGTGTGGGTGGTACCCATGGCCGCCATGGAGTGGTTCACGCCGTGGTTCCCGGCGCCCGGGTACGGGCTGAGCCGGCTGGTTCTCCAACGTGCGCTGGCAGGGGTCTACCTCGTCGCCTTCCTCTCGGCTGCGTCGCAGTTCCGGGCGCTGCTGGGCGATCGCGGTCTGATGCCCGCCGCGGCGTTCACGCGCCGGGTACCGTTCCGGGCCTCCCCCAGTCTCTTCCACTGGCGGTGCGACGACCGCTTCACGGGAGCGTGCGCCTGGGCGGGTGCCGCGCTGGCCGCCGCGGTGGCGGGGGGCGCCGCGGATGCCGTGCCCCTGTGGGCCTCGATGGTGATGTGGGCACTGCTGTGGTTCCTCTATCTCTCGTTCGTGAACGTCGGTCAGATCTTCTACGGCTTCGGCTGGGAGTCGCTGCTGCTGGAGAGCGGGTTCCTCGCGATCTTCCTGGGCAATGCGCAGACCTCGCCGCCCGTGCTGACCTTGTGGCTGATGCGCTGGCTGCTCTTCCGGGTGGAGTTCGGCGCGGGGCTGATCAAGTGGCGCGGCGATGCCTGCTGGCGCAACCTGACCTGCCTCTACTACCACCACGAGACCCAGCCGATGCCCGGGCCGCTGAGCTGGTTCTTCCACCACCTCCCGCGGCGGATGCATCGGATGGAGGTGGCCGCCAACCATGTGGCCCAGCTCGTCGTGCCCTTCGGCCTGTTCTTTCCGCAACCGGTCGCCACCATCGCCGCCGGGCTGATCATCGTCACACAGCTGTGGCTCGTCCTGTCGGGCAACTTCTCCTGGCTCAATTGGCTGACGATCGTTCTGGCGCTCTCCGCTGTCGACCCCTCTCCCGCGACGGGCACCTCCTCCCACGGACCGACTCCGCTGTGGTTCGCCGTGGCGGTGTGCCTCGCAACAGTGCTGATCGTCGGGCTGAGCTGGTGGCCTGCGCGCAACCTGCTCAGCCCGACACAGCAGATGAACCGCTCTTTCAACTCCCTCCACCTGGTGAACACCTACGGGGCCTTTGGCAGCGTGACCCGTGTTCGGCATGAGATCGTCCTCGAGGGCACGGACGAGGAGCAGATCACGCCGGAAACGGCATGGCGCGAGTACGAGTTCAAGGGCAAGCCGGGGAACGTGCGCAGGCTGCCGCGGCAGTTCGCGCCATACCATCTGCGTCTGGACTGGCAGATGTGGTTCGCCGCGCTGTCACCGGCCTACACCCGCGGCTGGTTCGAGCCGTTCGTCTCCCGACTGCTGGAGAACGACCCTGCCACCCTGCGGCTGCTGCGCACCAACCCGTTCCCCCAGCAGCCGCCCACCCACGTACGCGCGTTGCTGTACCGCTACCGCTTCACGTCACGGGAGGAGCGGCGAGAGACGGGGGCCTGGTGGCACCGCACCTTCGAGCGCGAGTTCCTGCCGCCGGTCGCACTCTCAGGAGACTCGGGTGGGCGCCACCGCTGGTGACCATGGCCGCTGCCCACGGCTGGTGACCACGGCTGGTATTGCTGGTGACCGCGGCCGCGCGGATGGCTGTCCTCGACCGTATCCGCGTTCCGCCTGTGCATGCAGGGGGATCTCTCATCGCCGTCCTCGTTCTCGTTCCGCTCTCCCGGCACGAGGCGCCGTCCCGCCCCGGTGAAAGCAGTCTGCCCCGCCCGCCGCGCTCGTGGGCAGCCCTAGCATTTCCGGTGGACAACTGACCGGTTGTGCATAACCCCGCCACCCGCACGGGCGACGAGAGCAATCGGAGTACGGACGGGGCGAACAGCACTCAGCGGGTCGGGACCCGCGCCACCTCGGGCGAGGCCGACTCGAGCGGCACTGACCAGGACCGCACGAGCCCCAGCTGTGCCGCCTGCCGGGGCAGCACCGCATCCAGCGCCCAGTCCGCCAGGACCCGGATCCGGTTTCCCGGCATGGCCGCGAGGTGGTACCCGCGGGTCACCAGGTTGGCGAGCGGCCCCGAGAGCGGTACCCGGAGCGGGTTCGCAGCAGCCTTGACCCCGCCCAGGTCCACCATGAATCCGAGGTCGTGGTGCTTGTAGGGGCGCGGCTCCCCATGCCCGAGGGAAGTCGCGAGATTACGGCCCGCGATTTTCCCCTGCCGCACCGCGTGCTGCGCCGTCATCGGGGTGATCTCCCCCGGCCGGGTCAGGTCCGGCACGGCGGCCGCGTCACCGCAGGCCATGACCTCTGGCCTGTCCGGCACCCGCAGGTACTCGTCGACCACGATGCGCCCCTGCCGGGTCTCCAGCCCGAGGTCCTTGACGACGGGATCGGGCCGCACCCCCACACACCAGATCAGCGAGTGGGTCGGTACGAACTCGCCGCTGTCCAGCACCACCCCCTCGCTCGTCGCCTCCTGGACGGAGGTTCCGGCACGCACCTCGACCCCCCGCTTGCGCAGCACCTCGTCCGCGGTCTCGGAGAGACGGTGATCCAGTTCAGGCAGCACGCGTGGCGCGACGTCGAGCAGCATCCAGCGGGTCCGCACCTCCCGCGTCCGCCGACTGCGCACCGGTCCGCGCTCGTGCGCCCCCTGCCGGCTGTGCTGCCGGGCCAGCGATTCGGCGAACATCTGGCCGTGCGCCGCGACCTCTGTGCCGGTGTAGCCCGCGCCGACGACCACGAAGGTCTGGCGGGCCGCTGCCTCCTCCGCGTCCTCGGCAGCGGCAGCCAGCGCGATCTGCCTGTTGATGTGATCGCGGAGGTAGAGAGCCTCCGGCATACCGCGAAAGCCGTGCGCATGCTCGGCTGCTCCGGGGATCGGCAGCAGCTTGTTGACGCTGCCGACCGTCAGCAGTAGCCGGTCGTAGCCGAGCTCGCCCGAACGGCCCTCGGGGTCCACGTACCGGAGGCGGCGCCCGTCGAGATCGACGCTGTCGACCTCACCCAGGACGAGCCGCACCCGCGGCAGCGTGCCCGCGAGCGAGATCGAGACCCGCCGCGGCTCCAGGACACCCGATGCGACCTCCGGCAGCAGCGGCAGGTAGAGGAAGTAGTCGTTGGGGTTGACCAGGATGATCTCCGCTTCGTCACGGAGCGTGCGGGACAATGTACGCGCTGCCCTGTAGCCGGCGAATCCAGCTCCGACGATCACAATGCGGGACCGGCTCACAACCGGGACCTCCTCCCAGCACGGAGCCGGGGCCCCACACCCGCACGGACCCCGGCCGTCTGTCGCGGATCTGCCGGGTTTCCCACCGCCTCCCCCGCCAAACGCGCGCCGTGGAGGGTCGGACGCAGCGGGCAGCCTCCCGGTCACGGGCCCGTAGTTCGCCCGCCCTGGAGGGGCGACTGCCCGTGCATGATCCACCGACCGCGTCGGCACCGGGAGGGGTGAGCGAGCACCCCCTGAAGTGCTGTATTGTTCTTTGTGCGCGAGCGGCGAGGGAAAAGCCCCGAGCCGAGCGAGCACCGGGACGTGGCGCAGTTTGGTAGCGCACTTGACTGGGGGTCAAGGGGTCGTGGGTTCAAATCCCGCCGTCCCGACTGCGAAGATCGCAGCTCGGAAGCCGTTCCAGCGTTTGCTGGGACGGCTTCTTTCGTTAGCGTTTGCTCCCATGAGGGGAGCCCTCTGGGAGCACTCGCGCTCCCACGCTCCCAGCCGTCAGCAGTGCCCGTTTTCTCCGTCCCACGATCGGGTCGAGGTTGTGCGCGGTACGTCGCTGCTGCGCGCCTTCGTCAACAGCGTGGCATCGCCACGCCCCGGCGGGTGGACGGGTATTCCCGGACGGAAGGCGCAAGAGCCCCTTGACCGCACGGGAGTGCAGGGCCGACCTCTACGGGCCTTGCGTCTGACACATTTCCCACCCTCCGTCGCACGGGCCAGGGCCTCTGCCCAGGCCACCGCGACAGTGCTGGTCACCCCGTGATGCAGACCCGAACCCGGGGGGCGAATGACACTTGAGCATGGATGGGAGCGTGTCCGCGAGAGCGGGAGCGGCTGTGGGGCGCGGTAGAACGCTGCGGAGGGCCGTTCCAACTGGGCCGATGCACGAAGAGTCAGAGGTGCAGTGGTAGGCCAGGCGCGACGGCAGCTCACCATCGACCTCGACGGTGTCCTGGTGAGCGCTCACTCCGACAAGCAGGACGCGGCCCTGACCTGGAAGCGATCCTATGGTCACCACCCTTTGACGGCCTTCGTGGACCATGGGACGGGCGGAACTGGAGAGCCGGTCGCCGCTTTGCTCAGGCCCGGCAACGCCGACAGCACCACGGCCGCAGACCACATCACCACCGCCCAACTGGCTCTGGCCCAGTTGCCGAAGAAGCACCGGCGAGGGCGGCGGACGCTGATCCGAACCGGCTCGTTGTCGGCCAGGTGTAGCTCTTCAGTTGTACTCCCGGTATGTGGGAGGAAGCGCGCGCCCTGGCCCTCCCCCCCCCCCGGAACAGGTTGCCTCACCGCTCGCCGGTACGCCCACGACCTGCGGCACGCTGCCCTGTCCTCCTGACTGAACGCGGGAGTCGATCCGGCCGAGGTCGCGGAGCGCGCGCAACAGCGTGGACGTGCTGCTGACCCGCTACGCGAAGTGCCTCGACGGTCGGCAGCAGGTAGACAACCAACGGATCGACGCCATCTGGGACGACGGTTCCGACACCGAAGACGCGAGCGAGACCGACTGAGAACTGAGAGCTGGACGGCTACAGTCAGGCCCCTGGGAATCTGGGTTCTTACGGTCCTCGCAACACCCGCGATCTGTGGGAGTTGAACCGTTCCGGGGTCGGTGGAGGCTCTATGGACTGACTCCAGCCGCCGGTTGCGGCTGGTGCCGAGCGTAGTAGGTGGCTTCGCATTCGGCGGGCGGGATGTCGCCGATCGCGGTGTGGATACGGTGGTGGTTGAACCAGTCGACCCATTCTGCGGTGGCGACCTCGACCTCGGCGAGGGTCTTCCAGGGAGTACGGGGTTTGATCAGTTCGGTCTTGAACAGGCCGATCTGAGATTCCATGAGCGCGTTGTCCAGGGCGTCACCGACGCTGCCGATCGAGGCGTCGAGTCCGCGTCCATCAGGTGCGCGGTGAAGGCGAAGGACGTGTACTGGCTGCCGGCGTCGGAGTGATGTATCAGCCCGGGCCCGGCCGGCGTGCCAGCCCGGTCGCGTCGCCACAGCGCCATGTCGAGAGCGTCCAGGACGAGCTTGGCTCGTTTGCTGGTGGCCGCTGACCAGCCGACGATCGTGCGGGAGTACACGTCGACTACGAAGGCGACGTAGACCACGCCGTTCCAGGTGCGCACGTGGGTGAAGTCCGCGACCCACCGCTGGTTGGGGCCACGCGCGGTGAAGTCGCGATTCAGCAGGTCAGTGGCCCGCTCGTGTCCCTCGTCGCGCACCGTGGTGCGGACCTTCCTTCCACGTCTGGCGCCCTCCAGGCCGAGTTCACGCATCAGCCGGGCCACGGTGCAGCGGGCCACCGGTATGCCCTCACGGTCCAGTTGCCGCCACACCTTCCGGATGCCGTAGACGGCGTAGTTGTCGGCGTGGACGCGGCCGATGTGCTCCTTCAGTTCCGTGTCCCGGACGGATCGGGGGCTGGGCGGGCGGTTCTTGGCCGCGTAGTAGGTGCTGGTTGCGATCTGCAGTCCGTGTCCGGTCAGGACACGGCAGATCGGCTCGACCCCGAACACCTGCTTGAACTCGTCGATGAAGGCTACGAGCGCCGGTGTGGCCGGTCGAGCTCGGCCGCGAAGAAAGCCGATGCGGCCCTGAGGATCTCGTTCGCCCTCTTCAGCTCGGCGTTCTCGGCCTTGAGGCGCTTGATCTCGGCGGCTTCTTCAGAAGTGACCCCCGGCCGCTGGCCGGCGTCGACCTGGGCTTTCCGGACCCAGGTCCGCACGGTTTCCGCCGCACCGATTCCGAGCTTTGCGGCGACCGCTTTCATCGCGGCCCACTCGGTCGGGTAGTTCGGGCGGACCTCCGCGACCATGCGGACCGCACGCTCACGAAGCTCGGGAGGGTAGGGGGACGGACGGGTCATGACTCGATCCTCTCAGGGAATCGAGCCTCCATCAGACCCGGAACAGTTCAGACATCCGATATGGACAGGACATTGCCTGCCTGGTCATAGGAGTAGGTGTTGTGCTGGTCGACGCCTGGCACATCCTGGCGGTCCACTCGGGAGGTCGCCAGCCGGCGTGTGCCCCACTCGTAGGCGTTGGTCACCCATGCCTTCTTGGCACCGTCGGCGGTGCGGCCCAGTTCATACTGGAGCGGCTTCCCGGTGAGGGAGTAGGTGATATCGGTGCGTGCGCCGCTGGTGAAGACAGCCGTCGGGCGCAGGGTGCGCTTGTCGTAGGTGTAGTTCCAGCCCTTCCCCGCGATGTCACCCACGGTGGAGAAGCTGCGTGCCTTCACGGATCCGTTGGGACCGTGTGCCGTTGCCTCCTGGTAGGTGCCGGCCAGGGCTCCCTCGGCTTTCGGCAGCACGGTGGCGGCGCGTTCCACGTTGTAGAGCCGGTCGTACTTGGTCACCTTGTAGGTGTAGGGCTCCCCGTCCACGTAGCGGGTGGACGAGCTGAGTTGACCCTTGGCCCCGCTGACACCGTCGTACGTCCACTTGGCACGCAGCGTCCCTGTGCTGGATTCGTTGCGTAGTTCGGTTCGCCTGTCGAGGCCGTCGTAGACGCGGACCAGTTTCTTGCCACGAGCATCGGTCGTACTGATCTTGTTGCCACGATCGTCGTACGTCGAGTTGCTGGTGCCCTTGTCCGGATCGCTCACCTGAACCCTGCGGCCGAGTTGGTCGTAGGTGTAGCTCCACTTGTTGCCTGCGGGGTCGGTCACCTTCGCGAGTTCACCGCGCAAGGTATAGGCGTAGCGCGTGGCGTCGAAAGCCGATTCCGGAGAGCGGGAGTGATGCTGGCGCAGCTCTGTGGTGCGCCCCCGGGCGTCAGTGAGGGTTGTGGTTGTGGTCCCGCCCTCCGGAGGAACCACGGTGGTGCGGTCTCCGCCGTATGTGGTGGTCGTCGTGCTGAGCACTGTGCCACCGTCTCCGTTGCCTGCTATCTGTTTCGCTGCGGTCTCCCGCCCCAGGCCATCGTAGCTGCGTCGGGTTTGTGACTCGACAGAATCCGCGTCCTCGGGCTGGAAGAGGGTGGGCGAGGGCTCGCCCTCGGCGAAGTAGGAGGCGAAGGTTTTGGCGGCCAAGCCTCGCTCGTCGTAAAAGGTGTCGGTCAGCACACGCCCGCCGTCGGGCCCCGGTGTCTGGGTCTGACGCTGTCGCAGTAGCCCGTCGTAGAGCGTGTATGAGGGAGCGGTCGCGCCTCCGGCGGAGTCGAGGGTACGAGTGAGGACAGCGGTGGGCTCGCCCTCCTTGATGAGATACGAGAACTGGTAGCTGGGGTGTTGCCCGACACGGACATTGGGCAGCCACACCTTGGACGTGCGGCCGAGGGCGTCGTATGCGAACGCGGTCCGTTTGCCGTTGGGGTCCACCTTCGCCGAAGGAAGGCCCCGGAACGGATCCAGTTCGGTGACAGTGGTCTGAGCGGTGGCGTCGTTGCCCTCGACGGCCGGCGGCGTTGTCTCGGTGATCTTCTTGGCGAAACCTGCAGCCGGGCTGTAGACCGTGGTCGCCTTCCGTCCATCCGCGCGATCGGTCCGCTTGACGTCACCGCCCTCGGTAGCAGTGAGGTCGGCCGCGAGGTCGGTGGAGGACAGTTGCCGGCCGTACCCGTCGTAGGCGGCCTCGGATTCGAGATACGTGGCTGTCTTGCCATCGTGCTTCTTCAGTACGGCGGTCGACGTCGCATCACCCCGGGTAGGAGCGGTGCCGTAGTCCTTCGAATCGTAGGCGGTGCGAGTGTCGGATATGACATCCTTGGCCCGGTCCGGAGCTGATGAACAGCTGACGGCCACCGTCTCCTCGCGCTTCGTCAGACCGAGGATGTTCTTGTCGCCGTTGGTGGCATAGCTGATCCGTGTACAGCGGTTGTCGGCAGCCGTGGTGTTGTCACCGAAGTCGTCGATCTGAGTGGCACGACCGGCCACCGTGTCGTACTTCGAGGCGGCCGATGTGATCCGCCATTTCTTTCCGGCCCCTTTGTCCAGCGATGTCCATGATTTGTCGTGGGAGACACCGGTGAAATGAGAGTTGAGGGTTCCCCAGTCATGCTTTCTGCTGGCGGTTCGGTGCTGCCAGGGGCGCTTTACCTCTTTGCCCAGAACTTTTCCTGCTGGGCCCGAGTACGTGACGGTCTTGTACGGGAATCCCGCTGCTGCTTCGTCGTCGGTGAGCGGGTCGCCCTCTCCCTCGCCGAGGGGGACGGACACCTTTTTTGTTCCTCCCGTTTTGTCCTTCCGGTCTCCGTCCATGCCTCGCAAGAAGTAAGAGTCCTGCTGGGAGCGCATGGCGCCTGGGCCACCTTGACCGCCGGTCTGTACTCGCACATGACCGTAACCACGCCACTCGGACCATGTTCGTTGGTCACTGTCCACCAGGCCGTTCTCGTCGTAATGCCAGGCCGCCCCACCTTGGTAGGCGTAACGGGTGACCTGGTCGGGCGACCCGCTGGTACGGTCCGTGGTGGTGACGGAGTCGACGACGTACTTGTTGAACCACTCCTTCTCAGGGTCCTGGGAGGTGGAGCCCCCGATGTACTGCGGAAAGCAGCGCGTGGTGTTCGTCTCAGGTGTTGGAAGCTCACCCTTTTTGCATACGGGCGCGGAGTAATTGACGTCGACCTGGCCGCCGTACTCGTCGGCCACCGTGGCGAGCCTCGCTTTGATGAACGGGGCGTACCCGTCACCTGTTTCGTCGAGACGGTTGGCCAGCTGGGTGTAGGCGAAGGTGGTCTTCGGCAGGGTGATAGCAGAGCTGCCGCTGTGGCCGGTGTGCTGCACCGAGTCCAACAGAAGCTGGTAGTCGACGTCGGCAGTGCCCCAGCGGTGGCCGAGTTTCCAGGTATCGATCTTGTGGTACGAGTCGCCGTCGAGTACTGACGTCGTCACCCCGGTGAGGCGCTTACGGGTCCAGAATGTCGGGGAGAATCGTCCCCGATCGCAGTCCTCATCGGACTCGCAATTCAGGTCCCAGGGCGTGTCGTACCAGTACTGCGACTTGTCATTGATCGTGTCCGCCGCGCAGCTGACCCCTTCCTTCGGCAGACAGCGCTCAGCACTGTTGAAGTTGACCTTCGCCAGGGGCCGGCCGCTGTAGACGGCGTCCGAGCTGAGCCCGTACTCGATACGGCTGAGCGAGCCTCCCCGGACATAGCGGGTGTTGTCCTCCTTTTCGAGGTTGCGGCCGTAGGAGTTCTTCTCCTGGTCGTAGTAGTAGGAGACAGCGTTGCCGTGAGTGTCGACGACGTAGTCGAGATTCCAGCGCCATGCCTGCTGACACCACGAGTCCTTGAAGGCCGAGGCATGGCAGGGCTCACCGGAATCATTTCCGAACACCGGGGCGGTCCAGGCGGATCCGGTGGTCTTCTTTCCTGACTCCCATCCGGGAAGCCGGTGGTAGCCGAAGTAGTAACGGGTACCAGCCGGGTCGGTCAGGCGCCAGTACTCACCGTCGTTGTCGCCGTTCTTGCGCTTGTCGGAGGACAGGTGCTTGATGCGCGTTCCGTCGTCGCTCTTGAGCTTCCACTCCCCTCCTCCGGCGGGTACGAGCTCGCCCGCCTTGCCGTTGAAGGAAAGAACTGCGTTGTCATACGCCCAGCACTGATCCCCTGGCTTCCCCGAATCCCCGCCCTTGACTCCGTCCTTCGCGCAGGGCTTGTACTTCCGCTCGATGTACCCGGGCCACAGCTCGAAGCCATCACCGACCCAAGATGCCTGATTGTTCGTGTTGCCCGTGCGCCCGTCGAGCTGCCCGGAGGAATATGCCAGGCCGATATCCGGCTTCAGTCCGCCGGGTACATCAGGCAGCGGCATGTCATAGGACCAGGTGAAGGTGCCGGTGTTGAGGTCCGTCTGCCAGCTTGAGGACGGTGACAGTTTCGTCGCGGTGAAGTCGCTCTTGCTGCCGCCTTCTCCCCCGCCGTCGGCTGCAACGGCGGCAAGAACAGTGCGGGTACCGGAGCGAAGAGAGACTGGGCTCGCAGTGAGCCGCTGCTTCTCCGCATCGTTCTCGCTCGGTACCTGCTCGGCCGCGCGACACTTCTCCTTCTGAGGCGTGCTGATCGCACAACCCGGAAGCCGGACGAGACGCAGACGGGAGCCGTACCCGCCACCGTGGGCTTCGGCGAAGTGACGGTAATCGACCGCGACGCTCGCTTCGCCTGAGGATCTCTTGTCCTTGGGGGTGAGAGTGAACAGCAGTCCGTCGACACCGACACGCTCTGCCTGCTTTCTGCTGAGGACGCGTGCCGTGACCGTGCCAGCCGAGGTCGGGCGGGCATCGGTCCGGGTGCTTCGCGGCGGACCAAGGGACAGCGGAGTACCCTTGACCTCCTCCGTGGGTGTCGTTCGATCGCGAGTTGCGGACGCGGTGCGGCTTCGCGCGACCGAGCGGTTGAGGGCCTTCGCCTTGTGCGGCACGGTCACCTCGCTCGTTCGAGGTTTCGGCCATGCCGCCTTGGGAGCGCGCCGAGGAGTGCGGGGTCCTTGGGACCGCTTTCTCACTTCGACCTTCGTCCGGTTCGACCCCGGAACGGGTTTGTCCGTCTTCTGGATGCCTGGGCGCCCTGTATCCCCGCCCGCTGCGGCAGCTTGCATCCCCGCTGCGTTCAATACGGTGGCCACCATCAGCGCCGACAGACCGAGCGCCACCTTGCGCCGTAGGCCGCGGTGCATACGGGCCATGGTTGTGCTGTTCACTGTCCCGCCCCTGTTCCCTCACTCATCGCCCAGCACATGCACGCCTCGATGCAACTGGTGACCTCAAACACTTCGAAAAGATGTGTGCTGCGGTGTGACGTCGGCACGACGGCATGACGTCAGTCGATGTCCGGTTCCTCGGTCGGCACGTCGAACCACTGCTGAGCCAGGTAGGCGACCTGCTCGTCGCTCAAGGCACCGCGGAAGGCCCACACGTCATCGATGGCCCCCGGCCAGTACTGCCGCCACTCGCCGCTGCCCTTGCCCCGGCCGATCTCCAGGGGCCCGTCAGCGTGGAAGGACAATGCGTCGTCTGCCCAAGGGATCGCGTCCTGACAGGTGGAGTCGTCTGCTTCCCCGTCTCCGTCACCATCGGTGCAAGCAATGTCCTGCAGGGTGCCGTTGACGTAGAGCTTGGCCCGCTTGGCGAAACCGTCGTACACGACAGCCAGGTGGTTCCACTCTCGTGCGTCGTAGAAGCCGAGGGCGTTGTCGGCCCGCGCAAGCGAAGGCGTGGAGGAATCCGCGTCCGGAACCACGAGCTGCCACCTGCCAGGGCCCCCTGGATCCTTGCGGTCGGGCACGAACCCCACTGCAAAAGCCGATTGGTTCCGGCCCGGCGCACTCAGCGCCACACTCGTCCTGTCGGCCGGTGCCGCTGCTTGCACCCACGCCGCCACCGTGAAGCTTTCATTCGTATTGACCGGCATACCGCTCGTGGTGGCGTGGTCGTCCTGGCCGTCCAACAGCAGCCCCTGCTCTCCCATGAAGGCGGCCGCCGGATCGAGCTGCGCCCCGGAATGCAGGAGCGCGTCCATACCGGACGGTCCCGAATCGGGTGTCCTGCCGGTGACCGTGTCCGCCGCTTGCTGCGCTGCGCCGGACTCGTCCAGCTGCCAGCGTCCTGCCAGGACGGGGCGCTGCTGGAAGAGCTGCTGTGCCTCACTCGCTGAGACCGGCCGGTCGAAGAGCCGGACGTCATCGATCCGGCCCGGGAAGTGGTTGGTGACCGAGCCACCCGCGTACGACCCGGCCCCGATGAGCATGGACTGGTCGGCGTAGAACGCTCCGCCCAGTCGAGTCTCACCCACCTTCTCGCCGTTCACATAGAGCGTCAGCAGATCCGCGACCGTGTCATGGACACCGATCAAATGCACCCACTCCCCTGCCCTGGCCGTGCTCCCGTCGGTCTGTCTCATGAGATCTGTGATGGTCTCGGCCCGTTGTGGAGGAATGAGATCGAGGCAGGGTGTGGATACGTGGCGGTGGCCGAGGAGCAGCGGTTGCTGCGGTGAGGGGCCGGGAGGGCTCAGAGGGCCACCGCGTACAGAGTGGGGTTCGCCTGGCTCGTATCGTCGCCGGCAGTGAAGTAGACCGTGCCATCGACGATGACAGGAGACGCCTCGATCTCGGTCTTGTCGTCCTGAGCCTTGCCGCGGACGTCGAAGGCCCAGCGCTGACGGCCCGTGGCGGTGTCGACCGCGTACACCTTGCCCTCTCTGCCACCGAAGCAGACCGTGCCGTCACCGATGGACGGGTTTCCCCCCACCTGGTCGTTGAGGGGGAAGCTCCAGCGTCGCTTTCCGTTTGCGCCGTCGACGGCGTACAGGTTGCCGACGTACTCGTGCAGGTAGACGGTGTCGTCTGCGGCGACGGGCTTCGAGGAGATGTCCTTGGTGGGAAAGGTCCAGCGGCGCTTTCCGCTGGTGGCGTCGAGGGCGTGCAGTGCAGCGTCACTGCCGGGAAAATAGACGGTGCCGTCCGCGACCGCCACGGGCTGGAGCCCCGGTTTGTCGTCCTTCAACGGGTAGGTCCAGCGTTTCTTCCCGGTGGTGGCGTCGACGGCGTGCAGTTCGCCGTTGCCGCCACTGATGTAGACGGAGCCGTCGGCGACGACCGGGGCGGGCACGACGGAGGTGCCTACGGTGGTCTCGGGGTAGTGGTAGAGCCAGCGTTGCCGTCCGGTCTCGGCGTCGATGGCGTGGAGCCCGCCGTCGCTGCCACCGATGTAGACGATGCCGCCGGCGACCGCCGGGGACGTGTACCGCCGTTTGCCGGCGAGGGGGAAGGTCCAGCCTTGCTTCCCGTTGGTGGCGTCGACGGCGTGCAGCGCGGTTCCACCGATCAGGTAGACGGTGCTGTCGGCGACTGCCAAGGACGTGCCCCGCGCGAGGGAGAGGGGTGCGGTCCAGCGCTTCTGGCCGGTGGACGCGTCGAGGGCGCGGAGGGAAGGTTTCTCCGTGCGGCTGCCCGTATGGGCCATGTAGAGGGTGCCGTCGGCGACCGACGCCGTGGACGACGCGCTGAAGTCGGGAACGGACCAGCGCAGGGTGCCGCTCTTGACCTTGCTGCCGGATGAGTCGTTGCCACCGGAGCCCTTGCTGGACGAGTCGCCCGACGACTCGTTGCCGGTGCCGCCGCCGGAAGCGCCGATCAGCTTCCAGCCGGTGAAGCCGATGCCCGCAGTGCCCAGCGCGGCTGCGGCGGCCAGCAGTTGGCGGCGGGTGCGGCCGGGGGCGCCGCCGGTCCGAGGCGCCGTAGGGGGCATCGCCGGAGGCGGAGGTGTGGAGGCTGCTTCCCGAGCCGAGGCCGGTGCCGCGAGGGCTGTCGGCGGGTGGGCCGGACCCGTGTCGGGTGTCCTGCCGGTCCGAGTCGGGGCATGGTGGGTCACTTGGTCGGCGCCGGGACCGGCTTCCTCGCGCAACTGCTCCGGAGGCTGCGCGACTCCGCCATGGTTGTGTTCCTGGAGCGCCTGCGCCACCGGCAACGGCAGCCAGCCGTGCTCGGAGTGCGGCCGGGGCGCCTCCTGCCCTCCGTCCCGCAGGGCCTGGGCCAGCTCCTCCAACAGGGCGGGCACGGCGGGTCGCTCCGCCGGTTCCTTGGCCAGACACCGCGCCACCACCGCGCCGAGCACCGGGGGCAGGGCATTCAGACAGGGCTGTTCATGGACGATGCGGTAGTACAGGGCGTGCGGCGCCCCCGTTCCGAACGGGCTCGAGCCGGTGGCGGCGAAGCTCAGCACCGCCCCCAGCGAGAACACATCGCTCGCCGGGCTCACCTGACCATCCGTCGCCAACTGCTCCGGGGCCATGAAACCGGGGGTGCCGATGACCATGCCGGTCTGGGTGAGCCCGCTCACCTCGTCCGTCATCGAGATCCCGAAGTCGATCACTCGCGGTCCGTCCGACGCCAGCAGTACGTTCGACGGCTTCAGATCCCGGTGGACGACTCCGGCCTCGTGGATGGCCTCCAGCGCCTCGGCCAGCCCCGCGCCCAGCGCCAGCACGGCCGGCTCGGGCCACGCGCCGTGCCCGGCAATCGCCTCCCCGAGGGACATCCCCGGTACGTACTCGCTGGCCAGCCACGCAGGAGACCCCTCCAGGTCGGCGTCGACCACCGAGGCGGTGAAAACACCGGTGACGCGGCGGGCGGTGGCCACCTCGCGGGCGAACCGCTGGCGGAACCCCGCGTCTTCGGCGAGCTCGGCGCGTACCACCTTCACCGCGAGGACCCGGCCGCCGGGCGAGCGCCCCAAAAAGACCCGGCCCATGCCGCCCGCGCCGAGCCGGGCCACGATCCGGTACCGGCCCACCTGCCGCGGGTCCCCCGCCTCGAGCTCTGCGAACACCGTCCTGCCTTCCGCTCGGTATCCCGCCAAGATCGGAACAGCCGCGGGTCCAAGCACGATACCGGCCGACACCAGGTGATCACATGCATCGAACGCCACGGGCATTCATGCAGGGCCGGCAGCCGTGCCGCAACGCCTCGCCCACGATGTCTCCGCCGCCGTCACGCCCCGTCGGCCCCGACGCCCCCGCACATGGAGCCCTTCCGCGAGGAGGCGGAAAGGCTCCATGCTCGCATGTCCGTCAGTAACGTCCCAGCACCGCGGCGGCGTCGCGCAGCCGGTGCGCGATGTCGGGCTCGGCCGCCGCCCGCGTGACGGGCAGTGAAATGTTGATGCCGAACTGGCTGCCGTCCAGCGCAGGCGGCAAGGCTGCCGCGAAGGAGACCAGTCCGACCTCGTACTCCTCGATCGAACGCGAAAGGCCACTCGCGCGCACGTCGTCCAGAGCCTTGCGCAGCTGCGGCCAGTTGGTGCGTGTCTCGTCGGTGCGGCGCTCGTAAGGGCCCTTGCCGACCAGCTTCAGCACCTCCTCGTCGGGCAATTGGGCCAGCAGGCACTTGCCCAGCGCGGTGCAGTGTGCGGGGACCCGCAGTCCGGCCTCGGCCCGGGGGCTGAGCATATGGCGACCCGGGGCGGAGTCCAGGTAGACCACCTCGCTCTGGACAAGCGTGGCCAGGTTGGCCGTCTCCCCGGTCTCCTCGGCCAGCCTGCGCAGCATCGCGCGTGCTGCCTCCGTCATGCCCATGCCCTGGACCACCGGCCCCACCATCCGCATGATCTGCGGTCCGAGGCGGAGTGTACGGGTACCGGCAGGACGGACCAGGAACCCCTCGCTCACCAGCGTCGCGCACAGGCGGTGGATGGTGGGCAGCGGCACGCCGAGAGCTTCGGCTATCTCGCTCTGGGTGAGTTCCGGCTGCTCGTCGTTGAAGAGCCGAAGGATCGCGAGCCCCCGGGCGAGGGTCCGCGAGCCCGCGTCACGTGACTCGCTGATCTCAGACCTCCCGCAATTGGTCCAGAACGTAGCGCTGGAACGCCGCGATCGTGTTCTCCGAGCCGAGGAGCAGCCTGCCTCGCTCCACCGCGCCGGACCCGGCCCCCCGCTGTACGGACTCCACCAGGTCTGTGTCCTCCGCGCCGACTTGGTTGTCGAAGTCGAGCATAGCCTTGATCCAGTCCGCGTCCACCTCGTCGCCGAAGAAGTAGTCCAGGTAACCGGTGGTGCGCCCGGGGCCGGCCGGATAGACCGGTCCGAAGGAGAGATTGGGTTGCCCGGGGTTTACGTTGACCTTCAGGCTCGGCCACACGAGGTGATACTGACCCCCGACCACGGGCCCGTCGGCGGGGTAGCCCGATTCCCGCGCGATCTCCCGGACCATGCCGTGGTGGGTGGCGAAGGTGGGCCGGACCTCCAACTGGTAGGCGTCGGGGCTGACATCGAGGACATCGGCGAGCCCCGGGTGGGCCACCGGGCAGTGGTAGCACTCCAGGTAGTTCTCGACGGCGATCTTCCAGTTGGCCTCGATGGTGTAGTAGACGCGGGAGTGGAAGCGCATCCGCTCCAGGTCGATGCCGCCCTCGGCGAGCAGCCCGGGCAGCTCGCCCAGCATCTCGGTGAGCGGCGAGGGGTCCGGGTCGAGGTGGACGAAGACGAACGGTCCCCAGGTGTCCACCGATGCCCGGCGCAGCCCGAGTTCCGAGGTGTCGAAGTCGCTTTCGCGGTCCCCGCGCGGCACCCCGCGCAGCGTTCCGTCCAGGCCGTAGGTCCAGGCATGGTAGAAGCACTGCAGCGATTTGCGGCTGCCGCACTCCTCCCGTACCACTTGGGCACCGCGGTGTCGGCAGACGTTCACCAGCGCGTTGAGCGAGCCGCCGCGGTCGCGGGTCACGACGATGGGAACTCCGCCCACCTCACAGGTGAAGAACCGGCCCGGTTCGGCGACCTGGTCGGTGCGGCCGACGTACTGCCAGCTGTGGCGGAAGATCCGCTCCTGTTCGAAGGAGGTGATCTCGGGGTCGGCGTACCAGGACCACGGCAGGGTCTCGCCCCGGTCCAGTGCTGCGGCGCTGGCTGCGGCGTCGATAGTCATCTCTGTACCTCCTCAGCTGGGGTCGGCGTCAAGCGGGCCGATGCGGGAGGCACCGCCCGGGGAGCCCAGGGGTGCCTGGCGGCCGGGCAGCACCTGGGTGAAGAAGGCGGCGTTGGCCGGTCCGTGGACGGCGGCCGCCGCAGGGTCGAGAAGGCGCAGTGCGACGGCCGCGCTGTTGGGGCAGACCTCGGCACAGAGGCCGCAGTCGATGCACTCGTCCGGTTGGATGTACATCCTGCTGCCGCCTTCGTAGATGCAGTCGACAGGACACTCCTCCATGCAACTGGCGTCCTTCTCGTCAACGCAGGCGTCGGTGATCACGTGGGCCATATGGCCCCCTCTTGTTCGTTGGTGTCCTGTCGGTCGGTGGAATGGCCGGGGAAGAGGTCGGTGGCCGGATCGAGAATCGTCGCCGCGTTGTTGACGGCGGTGGCCGCTTCCCCGAAGCCGACGGCGATCAGCCGTACCTTGCCGGGGTAGGCGGTGATGTCGCCGGCGGCGAAGACCCGGGGCAGATTGGTGGCCATACGGCTGTCGACGGCGATGTGGCGGCCGTCGAGCTCCATCCCCCAGGCTTCCAGCGGCCCGAGGTTGGCGGTGAAGCCGAGGGCGGCGATCACCCGCTGTGCCTTGATCTGACGACTGCCCTCGGGGCCGCGGAGCTCCGCGGTCTCGACCTGTCCGTCCGGCCCGGGGTGGAGCGACGCGACCTGGGTGCGAGTGCACACCTGCACATCGGAGGCGAGGACCTTGTCGACCGTCGCGCGATGGGCGCGAAAGGTGTCACGGCGGTGGACAAGTGTCACCGACCGGGCCCGGCCGGTGGCGGCGAGGGCCCAGTCGAAGGCGCTGTCCCCACCGCCCACCACCAGCACATCCCGGTCGGCGAGGTCGTCGAGGTCGGTCACGAAGTAGGCGAGGCCGCGCCCCGCGTGCTCCGTGCACCCGGGCAGCGGTCGCGGGCTGAACGCACCGATACCGCCGGTGATCACGACAGCCGAGGCACGCACCGAGACGCCCTTGTCACTGTGGACGACCGGCTGCCCGTCCTCGTAGGCCAGGGCCTGTGCGGTGTGCTCCAGCAGCAGGTGCGGGCGAGCGGTCATGGCCTGCTCGGTGAGGCCGGACACCAGGTCCCGGCCGGCCACGGCCGGCAGGCCCGCGATGTCGAAGATGGCCTTCTCCGGGTACATGGCGCTGACTTGGCCGCCGAGTTCGGGAAGCGCGTCCATGACGGCCACGGACAGACCACGGAACCCGGCACAGAAGGTGGCGAAGAGACCGGCTGGGCCGGCGCCGACCACCAGCAGGTCTACGGTCAGGGAATCGGTCACCGCACTCCTTGCAGGGTCTTGGTCTCGCAGAATTCCTCCAGCCCCCAGCGGCCCAGCTCGCGGCCGAGGCCGGACAGCTTGTATCCGCCGGACGGGGCATTGAGGTTGAACGCGCCTCCGTTGATCTCGACGCGCCCGGTGCGCATACGGCGGGCGAAGGCCACCGCGCGGTCGGTGTCGGCCGACCAGACGGCGCCGGAGAGGCCGTAGTCGCAGTCGTTGGCCAGGAGCACCGCCTCGGCCTCGTCCACGTAGGGAAGGAGACAGAGCACCGGGCCGAAGATCTCCTCGCGCACGACGCGCATGGAGGGCTTCGCGTCCGCGAGCACAGTGGGCCGTACCCAGTGGCCGCCGGCCAGTCCGGCGGGGATGCCGTCGGGGGCCTCCAGGCCGCCGAGCACGACACGGGCGCCTTCTTCGACTCCCAGCCGGATGTATTCGAGGACGGTGTCGCGTTGCTCCGGCGATGCGCTGGGGCCCAGGTGCCCACCGGGCTCGGTGGGATCGCCCAAGGTGTACCGGCTGCCCGCCGACACGGCGGCGTCCACGGCGTCGGCGTAGCGCTCGGCGGGAACCAGGAGCCGGGCGAGCGCCGTGCAGGTCTGCCCGGTGTTCGCGAAGGCGCTGGCCACCGTGGCCCCGACCGCGGCCGCCAGATCGGCGTCGGGCAGTGCGACCGCCGCCGACTTGCCCCCGAGTTCCAGGGCCACTCGCTTGACGGTACCCGCCGCGGTGCGCATGACGTGCTGTCCGGCGCCGGTGGATCCGGTGAAGGACACCACGTCCACACCGGGGTGGGCGGCCAGCGCCTCTCCGACGGTGCGCCCGCTGCCCGACACTACGTTGAACAGCCCGGCCGGGAGCCCTGCCTGCTGTGCGCAGTCGGCGAGGAGGTACGCGTTGAGCGGTGCGACGCCGCTGGGCTTGAGCACGACCGCGCAGCCGACGGCGAGAGCGGCGCCCAGCTTCGCGGTGATCTGGTACAGCGGGTAGTTCCACGGGGTGATGGCCGCCACCACCCCGGCGGGTTCCCGCAGGACACGGGCCGGCGGCCCGTCCGGAAGGCTCTCGCTGAAGGGGAAGGTGCGAGCCAGCGCAGCCTGTGCGCGCAGCACGTCGACCGCCAGCCGGACCTGGACCTGGAGCGAGAAGTCGTGCGGCGCTCCCATCTCCGCGGTGATGGTCCTGGCGAACTCCGCCTCCCGTGCGGCCACGGTGTCGGCCAGCCGCTCCAGTGCCTCGGCACGTTCACCGGGACCGGTGCACGACCAGTGTCCGAAGGCGGTCCGGGCGGCCGCCACCGCGAGGTCCACGTGTTCCTTCCCCCCGGCGGGGACGGAGCCGACGGTCTCGGCGGTGGCGGGATTGCCGACCGGGATCCGGGAGTCGAGACCGATCCAGCGGCCGCCGACGAAGAGCCCAGGGTGGAGTGCATCGAACATCTCTACCTCCCCGTTCCCGCGGTGGTCACCGGCTGCCGGACGGCGGACTGGGCATGCATGGACTGGCCCAGGGAGCGGCCTCCGTCCACGGTCAGCACGCTGCCGGTGGTGTACAGCGCGCCGAGCAGGTGGGCCGCCGCCTCGGCGATCTCGTCGGCCTCCGCGAAGCGGCCGAGCGGGATCATCTCCTGCATCCGCTGCTGGGCCTCCTCGTCGGAGAGGATGTTGGCCGTGGCCGACTCCGTCGGCACGAAGCCGGGGGCGAGAGCGTTGACCCGGATTCCGTGCGGCCCCCATTCGCGCGCCACCGACTTGGTGAAGGCGAGCATGCCGCCCTTGGCTGCTGCGGAGTGGGCGACGCCGGGTGCCCCGGTCCAGGCGTAGGTGGCGACGATGTTGACCACAGCGCCCGGCCTGCCTTCCCTGATCAGGCGGCGGGCCAGGGCCTGGGAGGCATGGAAGCACCCGTACAGGGAGATCTCCACGACGGCACGGAAGCCGCCGGGCGACAGGTCGACGATGGGGCAGGTGAAGTTGCCGGCCGCGTTGTTGACCACGCCGTCGACGGTGGGCAGCTCCTCGAAGAGCGCCGTGACGGCGTCGGGGTCGCGGACGTCGAGTGCCGCGGTGCGGACGGTGATGCTCTCGGCGCGCAGCGTGCCGGCCGCCTCGGCGAGGCGGTCCGCGTCGCGGGCGGCCAGGACCACCTCGTGCCCGTCCCGACCGAGGCGCCGGGCGATGGCCAGGCCGATCCCGGCGCTGCCGCCGGTGACCACGTAGGTGCTCATGTCAGTGCTCCCTCGAGCCATGCCTCGTTCCAGGCCGCCAGAACCCGGGCGCGACGGGAGTAGCGGTGCAGGGGGAATTCCAGGGTGAACCCGATGGCGCCGACCACTTGGTGGCACTGGGACACCACCGTCTCGGCCGCCCGGCCCGCATAGGCGAGAGCGGCATGCCCGCAGTCGTCCTGTGCGACCAGACCGCGCAGGCCCTCGGCAGCTGCGGCGGCGTCGGCCAGCCGGAGCTGGACGCCCTCCAGACCGGACAAGGTGGTGCCGAAGGCGGGGCGTTGGGTGACGTGCTCGACCGCCAGGTCGAGGGCGCCCGCGGCCAGTCCGGCCAGGTATCCGGTCTGAGCCCGCAGCCAGGCGCTCTCCGCGGTCGGTTCCACGCTGGCGCCGGTGGGCTCGGTCTCGACGGTGTGCACGGCGAGGCAGTCGCCGTAGGCGACGGGTGTGGCGGTGAGCACACGGTGCTCGCGCAGGCCCTCCCGGGTCCGCTCCACCACCCGTTCGGCCGGGTAGCGGGCGAGGCCCTGATGGAGGGGCGACCCGCCGAGGATGAGGTCGACCTCGTTCAACGGGGCCAGTCCGCGGCCCAGTTCGACGGCGGCTGGGCCGAGGAAGGGGAGCGCTTCCGGGTCCGCGACGAGTTCGGCCCAGCCAATGGCGGCGAGGGCGCCGTTCAGGGCGGGGGTACGGTCGTCGGCCGGGGTCCCGGGGCGCCAGACGTCGGGGACGGCGTGATCTGCCAGGACTTGGCCGAGGGTTGCGGCGAAGGCGTCGGCCTCCGCTGTGAGCGCGGTCGTCATACCCCGCTCCTTTCTCCGAGTGCCGCGAGTTCCGCGAGGATTTCGGCCGAGTGCTCGCCCAGACGGGGCGCCGGCCTGACGGTGGGGGCCGCATGTCCGTCGATCTTGAAGACGTTGCCGAGGAGCCGGACCGGACCGACTCCGGGTTGCTGCACCGTCTGGACCAGTCCGTTGACGGTCACCTGAGGGTCGTCGAAGAGCCGCTCGAGCAGGCGGACGTCCCCGGCCGGAATGTCGTGCTCGGCCAGCACCTTGAGCCAGTGGCTCAGCGGCTGGGCGGCGAAGGTCCGGGCGAAGCGGTCGACCAGCGCCGCACGGGCAGCGCGCTCTGCCTCGTCGGCGGGCGGTGCCTGAGGATCGGTCACCCACGGGTCCTCCAGGTCCAGGACTCCGAGCAGCCGACGGCGCTGGGCGACGTTGAGGCAGGCCAGGGCGAGGAAGGAGTCCTCGGTGCGATAGCAGCGGTAGTAGGGCTCCAGATGGTCGGCGGTCGCGGTGGACTTGGCGGTGCGATCCAGGTCGGCTCCGGTCAGCGGAGCGCCGCCGGAGGAGTCCGGATCATCCCCGAGCCGGACGAAACGCTGGACCTGGACGGCGAGGGCGGCACCGAGCAGAGAGACTTCCACACCGGGCGTCTGGTGCCCGCGTTCCCGTCCGGCCAGCCCGGCGAGCGCGCTGATACAGGTGAGAAGTCCGGCAGTCAGGTCGGCCATGGCGATGCCGCCGGAACGCCTGGGGACGGTGTCCTCGGGGCGGGTGTCGGCCAGCAGCAGTCCGGACAGCGCCTGGGCGATGATGTCGTAGCCCAGCCGCCCGGCGTCCGGGCCTTCCGTGCCGAAGGCGGTGACACATGTCGACGTCGCGTGCGGGTTGGCGGCGCGGACGCTCGCGCGGTCGAGGCCGAAGCGGGCGGCGCGCTCGGGGGGCATGTTGTGCACCACGATGTCCGCGGTGGCGATGAGCCGCGCCGACTCCGCGCGGCCCTGCTCCGTCTTCAGGTCCAGGGTGATGGAGCGCTTGCCCCGGTTGAGGGCGTAGAACCACGTGCTCTCACCGGGGGCGTGCGGGTTGTAGTGGCGCCAGGAGTCACCGGACGGGGGCTCCACCTTGACGATGTCGGCGCCGAGGTCACCGAGCAGCATGGTGGCGAAGGGCCCGGCGACGTACTGGGCGTAGTCGAGTACGCGGACACCTTCGAGCGGACGGTCGGCTAGGCGCATGCCAGCCCCCTTCGGGCGATGACGCGGCGTTGGATGTCGGAGGCACCGCCGGCGATGGTGGTGGCCACGGTGGCCCGGTGGAAGGCGGCGATACGGCCGGATGCGACGGCGTTGGGACCGTCCTCGGCGAAGATGTGCGGGCCGAGGATCCCGGCGGCGCTGTGGGCGATGCTCTGCAGCAGGTAGGCGATGGACAGTTTGGCCATGGAGGACGCGGCGCTGGCGTCCTGGCCTCGGGTGAGCAGACCCGTGGCCCGGGCGCCGAGAGCGGCGGCGGCCTGGGTCTCGCCACGCAGCCGCAGCAGGTCCAGGCGCTGCGCCCGGGTCTCGGCGTATGGCTGGAGGTCGTCCAGCACACGGCGGGCGATGCCCACCTTCTCGCTGGTGACTCGCTCGTAGTCGAGGGTGCCCATGAGTACCCGCCAGCCGCCGTTGATTTCGCCGATCAGCTGGTTCTCGGGGATCTCGACCTCGTCGAGGGCGAGTTCGCCGAGGGTTCCGCCACCGAGGGTGTCGTGTGTGAGGACCTCGATGCCGGGGGTGTCCATGGGGCAGACCAGGACGGATATGCCCTTGTGGCGCGGGAGATCGGGATCCGTGCGCACGGCGAGGTAGCACCAGTCCGCGTGCTCGGCGCTCGAGGTCCAGATCTTACGGCCGGAGACGATGAACTTGCCGTCCCGCCGCACTGCCCGCGTACGCAGGGAAGCCAGGTCCGAGCCGGCCTCCGGCTCGGAGAATCCCTGACAGAAGATCAGCTCACCGGCGGCCACCTGCGGCAGCAGTGTCTGGGCCACGGTCGGTGGGGCGAACCGGCGCAGGGCGTTGCCGATGGTCTTGACCGACAGCAGATAGCTGGACAGCGGCAGCCAGTGGTAGCCGAAGATCTCCTCCACCGTGTCGGTGTCGGCGGGGTCGAGCCCCTGCCCTCCGAGCTCCTGGGGCCAGTGCAGACCGATGAAGCCGGCTCGGCCGTACTCCTGGTAGGCGCGCCGGGAGTCGGCGTCGGAGGGCATGCCCTGGAAACGGTTGGCGGCCTCGCCTCGGAGCTCTTCGGCGAGACGGGAGGCGAAGACGCGTGCCTGGGCAGCGATCCCTTCCATCGGACTCCTCCTCAGGGACTTTCATTATTTGAAAGTAATTCCATTTAGTGGAACTAGGCTAATGAGTTCCACTCTCGGTGGTCAAGCACGTGTCCTGGGAATCCCCCACCGATTGCCGCAGGGGATCACCGACGCCCGCACGCCGGGCTCAGCCGAACGGCACGGGCAGGGAGTTCGCACCATGGCGGGCGGGCCCACGGCCCGGCATCGCGTCGAGCAGCGCCCGGGTGTACGCGTCCTGCGGGTCACCGATCACCTGCTGGGTCGGTCCCCGCTCCCTGACCCGCCCCCCGCAGACGACGAGCGTCTCGTCGGCGATCCGCCGCACCACGTTGAGATCGTGGGTGATGAACAGATAGCTGACCCCGAGGGACTCCTGGAGTTCCAGCAGCAGGTTGAGAATCTGCGCCTGCACCGACACATCCAGTGCCGAGGTGGGTTCGTCGCAGATCACCAGGCTGGGCCGAGCTGCCAGGGCGCGGGCCACGCACAGCCGTTGCCGTTGGCCACCGGAGAATTCCCCGGGGTAGGCGTCGGGCGAGGCGTTGCCCATGCCCACGGCGTCCAGCAGGTCACGGACCCGCTCCCGGCCGCCGTCACGCCACAGTCCGTGCGCGTGCAGCGGCTCGGCGACGATCTGCTCAATGGTGAAGCGCGGGTCCAGCGAGGCATACGGGTCCTGGAAGACGAACCCCGTCGCGCGGCGTGCCTCACGCAGTCGACGGCCACGACGGGGCAGTGGCTGGCTCCCGATCAGCACCCGACCGCTGTCGGGCCGCTCCAGCCCGGCGACGACGCGCGCGAGCGTGCTCTTGCCGCTCCCCGACTCGCCCACGACCCCGAGGGTGGTGCCCGGGGCGACGGACAGGCTCACTTCGTGCAGGGCCAGATGGCCGCCGAAGCGCTTGGTGACGGCCTCCACCTCCAGGATCGGGGTGGTGTCCCGGGTAGTCATCAGTTGACCTCCCAACAAGCCAGAAGGTGCTCGGGCGCGCCGTCGGGCACCGGCCCGGCGGCGATGCTCCGCACCGGTGGTGTCTGCGTCCGGCACCGGTCGGCTGCCTGGGTGCAGCGCGGCTCGAACGGACAGCCGCAGCCCGCCTCGCGGTCGGTGCGAGCACCGGGGATGGAGGTGTACCGCGTCTTGGGTGCCCCCGCGTACGCGTCGCGGTAGGCGCCGACCAGACCGAGGCTGTACGGATGGCGCGGACCGCCGAAGAGCTCCTCGGCAGAGGCGAGTTCCGCCAGCCGCCCGCCGTACAGCACCGCCACCCTGTCCGCGAGCTCCGCGGTGACGGACAGGTCGTGGGTGATCCAGATGACCGTGATCCCGAACTCCCGCTGCAGCTCGGCGACGAGGGCGAGCACCTCGGCCTGCACCGTCACATCGAGGGCGGTTGTGGGTTCGTCCGCGATGAGCAGTTGAGGGTGGTGTGCGAGCGCGATGGCGATCATCACACGTTGGCGCATGCCGCCGGACAGCTCGTGCGGGTAGCGGCCCGCGGTCCGTTCGGGGTCGCGGATGCCCACCTTTCCCAGCAGTTCGATCGCCCGGGTCCGGGCCTCGGCACGGCTGACGCCATCGGTGATCTGGAAGACCTCGGCGATCTGCCGGCCCGCCCGCATCACCGGGTTCAGCGCGGCGAGCGCGTCCTGTGGCAGATAGGCGACCCGGCTGCCACGAGCCCGGCGCAGGTCGGCGCCGCTCAGCGCGGCCATGTCGACGTCTCCGACGTGCACCGAGCCGCCGACGATGGTCGCGCCCGGAGGCAGCAGCCGCGACGCGGCGTGGGCGAGCGTGGACTTCCCCGAGCCGGACTCGCCCACCAGGGCGAGGACGCTGCCCGCCGGTACATCGAGCGAGACGCCGTGGAGCGCGGTCCGCCCGCCGTAGGCAACAGTGAGGTCGTCCACCCTCACCTGTACACCGAGCCGGGCGGTGTCGGTCTTCGCTGGCTGGGTCATGTCTGCAGCTCCTGACGGGATCGGGGATCGACGAGTCCGCGCACCGTGTCGGCGAGCAGGTTGCCCAGGACGACGAGGACCGCCGCGACAATCACAGTCCCCATCAGCAGTGGCCGGTCCTGGTCGGAGAAGGCGGTCACCTGCAGCCGGCCGATGCCCGGCCAGCCGAAGATCGTCTCCACGAAGACGACGTTGGACACGAAGATCGCGACGTCCATGCCGGCCATCGTGATCACGGGTGACAGCGCGCAGCGCAGCACGTGGCGCCGGAGCACGGCGGGCCGGGACAGCCCCTTGGCCACCGCGGTGCGCACATGCGGGGAGGCCAGCGTCGAGGTCATCCCGTCGCGCACCACGCTCGAGTAGTAGGGCACACCGGTCAGGCCCAGCGTGATCGCGGGCAGCACCAGATGGGCCGCATCCGCTCCGTCACTCACCGGGAAGATGCCGAGCCCGTAGCCGAACGCCAGCAGGATCAGATAGCCCAGGGCGAACGCGGGGATCGACAGCAGTGCGATGTTGCTCATCAGCACGGGCAGCAGGCGCCGTCCGCGCAGCGCCTCCCAGGCACCGAGCGCGGCGCCGAGCACGACCTCGACGACCAGCGCGGCGAGGCACAGCACCAGCGTCATCGGGAGCCGGTCGCCGATCAGCGTGCTCACCTGCGTGCCGTGCTGATAGGACTCGCCGAGGTTCCCGGTGACCACGCCCTTGGCGTAGTACCAGTACTGCTCCCACAGGGGAGCGCCGATGTGCAGCCGCTCCCGGATCCGCTCCACCAGCTCGGGGGTGGCACGGGGACCGGCAAGTCCGCGGGCCGGGTCGCCGGGGACGACGTAGAGCAGGGCGAAGGTGACCGTGATGACGACGGCGATGGTGGCGGCACCGAGCAGCAACCGCAGACCGATGCGGCGGCTCGCCTTGGCCCAGGCCGGCCTCAGGGGTCCGGCCTTGGGGCGGTCGGCCTTCAGATCTTCAGCCATGAGCGTCTCTCCGATTCCGGGGCCATGCGGCTCACGCCCTCGCCGATGAGCACGAAGGCGAGCACCAGGGCCACGACCAGGACGAGCGGGACGAGGAGGAGCCGCGGAGCGAACTCCAGGGCGTGGGCGCCTTCGTTGAGCAGGCTCCCGAGTTCGGGGTCGGGCGGCACGACTCCGGCGCCCAGGTAGGACAGACCGGAACCGATGACGACGACGGCCGCACCGTTGAGGGCCGCGATGTTCAGCAGCAGCGTGCGGATGTTGGGCAGGATGTGGCGAGCCATGATCGTCCGGGGCCGTACGCCGTGGACCAGGGCCGCCTCGACGAAGGGCTGGCCGCGCAGCCGTACCGTCTCGCCGTGAACGAGACGGGCGGTCCAGGCCCAGTACAGCGCGGTGACGACGATGACGATGCCGCCGACGCTGCGGCCGATCACACTGGCCAGGGCGAGCCCGGAGATGACGGTGGGAACCGACAGGAAGATGTCGACGGTCCTCATCAGGACCTGGTCGACCACACCGCGGTAGAAGCCGGCGACCAGGCCGACGAGTGTGCCGAACCCCACGGAGCTGAGGTTGGCCAGGACGGTGAACTCCAGGGTGGTCCGCAGTCCGTAGGCGACGCGGGCCAGCAGGTCGCGGCCCAGGATGTCGCTGCCCAGGAGGTAGCCGTGCTCGCCCACACCGCGGGGCAGGCCGAGCTCGCTGATGCCGTCCCGGTCGATGTGCAGGGGATCACCGAACAGCGGCGCCGCCAGGGCGAGGGCGACGAGAATGGCGAGGACGGCGAGTCCCCCGGTTACCAGGGCCTTGGCACGATTCCGCCGGGGCGCTGGCGGGGCCTGGGCGGAGCGGTCCGAGGACCGCTGCGGCCGGAGGGAGACGGTCATGAACTCACCCACAGACGGTCGTAGTAGGACCCCGTTTCGCCCCGCATGTGGTAGTTGCGGACGCGCGGATTGCGGGCGGCCAGGAAGTTGAGGGACGAGACGAAGACTCCTGGGGGGTCCTCGGCCAGCAACTGCTCCGCCTCGGCGAGCAGGGTGTTGCACGCGGAGAGGTTCCGGCTGCGTCGCGCCCTGGCCAGCAGTGCGTCCACGGCTTTGTTGCCGTAGCCGCCGTAGTTGCTGGACCCGTCGGAGGCGAAGCAGTTGCCGGCGATGTCCAGGGCGTTGGGGGTGATCATGTACCAGTGCTGCGGGAAGAGCTCGCACTGCTTGTTCGCGATGACCTGGTCCAGGGCGGCCTTGGACATCGGCGTGATGGTGACCTCCACTCCGATCTCCCGCCACTGCTGCTGGATTACCTGGCTGAGCTGGTTCCAGGGCGCGGAGCCGTCGTGGGCGAACCGCAGACGCAGACCGGTGACGCCCGCATCGGCGAGCAGTCTCCGAGCCCGGGGGAGGTCCCTGCGGTAAGGCTGCGCGGTCCGCTGGTAATGCGGCAGATGCTTGGGGAACGGGAGCGCCGAGGCCTCCTGGCTGCCGTAGGTCAGTCGGCCCAGCACCTCGGTGTCGGTGGCGTGGTTCAGCGCCTGCCGCACGCGCCGGTCACCCAGGTGCCGGTGGCCGACGTTCAGACCGATCCAGGATGTGCCCTGGAGCGGGATCGGCACCACGTACCGCTCGCGCAGTTGCGGCTTCGAGTTGATCTGAGGGCCGAGCGAGACGGGGGCGCCCTCGCCCAGCACATCGAGGTCGCCGCTCATCAGCTGCCGCAGCTGCATCTCCTGGGCGATGCCCCACCGGTACTCCAGCCGCCGGATGAAGGGTGTGCCCTTCCACGGGAAGTATGGATTGCTCCGGAACACCGCCCGCTGGCCGCGGCGGTCGTACGAGGTGAGCCGGAAGGGGCCGGTGCCGACCGGCCGACGGCCGAAATCCTTGCCCCGACTGCGGATCTCCTCTTTCGGCAGCGCCGCCATGAAGGGCTGGCACAGCACGCCGAGGAACACGATGTCCCGCGCCACCAGCCGGACTTCCAGCGTGTGGTCGTCGATGCGCCGCAGGCCGGAGACGGTCTTCCGCTTGCCCTGGTTGAATTCGTTCGCGCCTTCGATGGCGAACAGGTAGCTGGCCGCCCACGAGGCCACCTCGGGATCGAGTACCCGGGTCCAGGTGTAGATGTAGTCGTCGGCGGTCACCCTGCGGCCGTTGTGGAACCTGACTCCCGGCCGGAGCCGGATGGTGTGGACGCGGCCGTCCTTCGAGACCTCGGGCAGCTGTGCGGCCGCACTGGGCGCCGGGCCGCCCCGCTGTCCGTCGAACTGGAACAGCGGGGTGTAGAGCACACTGGTGGATGCCTCCCACGCGTGCAGGTCGTAGCCGATGGCCGGGTCGTATGACTGGGCCTCGTCGGTCCAGCCGGTGACGACGCTGCCGCCGTAGCCCACCGTGTCCAGGGTCCCGGGGCCGGGGCCGATCCGGTCCGGGGCCGGCTTGCGGACGATGCTGGCAGCGGACTGCGACTTCGTGGGCTCGGTACACCCGGCGAGCAACAGTCCCGCCGCGCCGAACCCGAAGCCGTGGAGCAGGGTGCGGCGTCTGGGAGCTTCGTTCATGGCACCTCCTCGCGCCCGAGGGCTAATGACTTTCATCATGCGAAAACCACAATCACAATGTGAACGCACAGTAGGCAGGGCGACGGGTGTGCACAAGACCTGCGACACATCTGAGGCCACCTTTCTTCGCAGGTCGGCGACAGTGCCGTGAGCGGCCCCCGGGCATGCCGACGGTCCGGTGCGCACCGCCGGTGGCATCTGCGGCCATCGGCGGTGCGCACCGGACGGAGACGTATGTCCTACGGCCGGCTATCGGCCCGTTCCGTGGAACGACCGACCGCTCACAGCCGGGGGTAGAAGTGGGTGAGGGACTCCGCGACGCACGCCGGTTTCGGGGAGCCGTCGAGTTCGAAGGTGAGGGCCCGCGTCATCTGCACCCCACCCCGGCTCACCGGCTCCACTCCGGTCACCGAGGCGTGCAGCCGGACCCGGGCGCCCACAGGAACCGGCGCCGGGAAACGGACCTTGTTGACGCCATAGTTGAGCGCCATGCCCACGCCGGTGACCTGGAGCAGTTCGGCAAACAGGGGGATGCCCCAGCTGAGGACCATGTAGCCGTGGGCGATGGTCCGGCCGAACGGGCCGCGTGCGGCCCGTTCGGTGTCGGTGTGGATCCACTGTTGATCTCCCGAGACCGCCGCGAAGGTGTCGATGAGTTCCTGTGTCACCTTCCGCCAGCGGGAGTGCCCGAGGTCGCGGCCGACGAGCTGTTCGATCTCCGGTATGCCATGGACGGTCAGTGTCATATGCGATGGCTGCCTTCTCGTGTAGGGCCGCCCGTTCCCGAGGAAGGGCTGGTGTCGGCGGGAACCGGTGAGCGTCAGCCGGTGACGAGCTCGAACACCGCGGCCAGCCCCTGGCCGCCGCCGATGCACATCGTCTCCAGCCCGTAGTGGGCCTGCCTCCGGTGCATCTCCCGCGCCAGGTGGGCCAGGATCCGCGTCCCGGTGGCCCCGACCGGATGGCCGAGGGAGACCCCGGAACCGTTGACGTTGATGCGCTCGTGATCGGCGTCGGTGAGATCCATCGAACGCGTACAGGCGAGGACCTGGGCCGCGAACGCCTCATTGAGCTCGATGAGGTCCATGTCGGCCAGGGACAGGCCGGCCTTGTCGAGCGCCCTGCGAGTGGCGGCCACCGGGCCGATGCCCATCGTCGCGGCGGCGACCCCGACCCGCGCGAAGGACACCAGCCGCACCAGCGGGGTCAGGCCGAGCCGCTGGGCGGAGGCCAGGCTGGTCACCAGGCACGCGGCCGCCGCGTCGTTCTGGCCGCTGGCGTTTCCGGCGGTGACCGTCGCCTCGGGGTCGGTGCCCCGCATGACGGGACGCAGCGCGGCGAGCTGCTCCGCCGTGGTGTCGGGACGGGGATGCTCGTCGGCCGAGACGACGGTCTCGCCCTTGCGGGTGCGCACCGTCACGGGAACGATCTCGTCGTCGAACAGCCCGGCCGCCATGGCGCGCGCGGCACGCTGCTGTGACCGCAGCGCGAGTGCGTCCTGGTCCTCGCGGCTGATGGAGAACGCGCGTCGCAAATTCTCGGCGGTCTCGATCATCCCGCCCGGCACCGGGTGGTTGACACCGCCCGCGGTGACCCTGCCCCGTGTGAGCGCGTCGTGCAGTCTCAGGCCAGGCGCACCGATGCCCCACCGGCCTTCATGAGTGTAGAACGGGGCCGCGCTCATGACCTCGGCCCCACCGGCGACGACGACATCGCTGAAGCCACTGCGGATCTGCATGGCGGCATCGAGGACGGCCTGGAGACCCGACCCGCAGCGTCGGTCGACCTGAACACCCGACACGGTCTCCGGAAGCCCCGCATCGAGGGCCGCGACCCGTCCGATCGCAGGTGCGTCGGAGGTCGGATAGGCGTGCCCGAGGATCACCTCGTCGATCCGCTCAGGGGCGATTCCGGTCCGGTTCACGACCTCGGAGATGACGTGCGCGGCCAGCGCGGCGGGCCGCTGCGACGCCAGGGCGCCGCCGAAGCGGCCGACGGGTGTGCGCAGCGGTTCGCAGATGACGATGTGGGCGGGATCAGCGGACATGCGGGGGCCTCTCGCCTGGGCAAAGTTGTCCCGTCGACCTTCGCAACGGCCCACTGAGTAGGTCCAATACCTAATGCGCGCTCGACTGAGACGAGATCCTTATCAGCGCACGCTGGGCCAGCACGTGATCCTGGAGCGGCCGCGGCGCCGGCAGCGCCTCCAGGGCCACCGCGAGGACTGTGCGGAGCGCGGCAGAGGGGTTGTCCTTCCGCCAGGTCAGGGCGGCCTGCAGCCTGACGGGAGCCCCGGCCAGGGGGCGGTAGACCAGGCCCGTCTGCTGGATGTGCTGACAGGAGGTGAGGGTGAGCGTCACCCCCACCCCGGAGGCAACCAGCGCCAGGATGGTGTGCGAGTCGGGGGCCTCCTGCACCACCCGCGGGGTGAATCCGGCCTTCTCACAGGTCATCGCCATAATGTCCCGCAGGGAGGACCCCGCGTTGGCGGGAAAGCTGACGAACGGCTCCTCGGCCAAGGCCTCCACCGGGATGTGCCCCCGCCGCGCGAGCCGGTGGTCCGAGGGCAGCGCGCAGACCAGCCACTCGTCGGCGATCACCCGCGTGGCCACACCCGGGCGCGTCACCGGTAGCCGCACGAAGCCGAGGTCCAGCGCCCCCTCGGCGACCCGGTCCAGCGCCGCATTGGCGTACGTCTGACCCTGGAGAACCAGTTCGATGCCCGGATGGGCGGCCCGGACCGCCCTGGTCAGCAGGGGGAGCGTCTCGTGGCTGGAGGCCCCGGCGAAGCCGACGGTGACCCTGCCGTACTCGCCACGCCCGGCCGCCCGGGCCGCCCGGGTGGCGATGCCGACGTCCTCCAGCACGGTACGCACCGGCTCCAGGAAGGATTCGCCCGCGCTGGTGAGCCGCACGGAGCGGGTGTTGCGTTCGAAGAGCTGTACCCCCAACTCCTTCTCCAGTTGGCGGATCTGCTGGCTCAGCGGCGGCTGCGCCATCTGCAGCCGTCTGGCGGCACGTCCGAAGTGCAGTTCCTCGGCGACGGCGAGGAAGGCGGTGAGATGGCGCAGTTCCATGATGTTCCCGATCCTGGGGCTTCGAGCCGGAGTCCGGAGACTATTCCGACCAGCGTCTCAATACGAGCCTAATTTGGTGTTGGACAGTGAACAATCCCTCCTGACACGGTGTGCGCATCCGTTATCCGTGCCGAGGAGCACCTCCGTGGACAAGACCTGTCTCGCCCAACGGACAGGCGCGACTCCACCCGACGTGACGGTCGACCGGGTCCGCCGGGCCACGAGCTGGGACCTGAAAGCCGCCCACACGGTCACCACCGTCTCGGTGGCCGCCTCGATCGCCGAGCGGCCCATCGCCGCCCCCGCGGCTGTCGACCCGGCCGTCACCGCCGGGCTCGGCCATCCCGCCGGCCCCTGGCCTGGGCCGAGCGGATCGGTGTGCGACGGATCCTCGACCTGCAGGAAGGGCTGCACCGCGGCACGGGCGACCCCCGGTATCGGCCCACCCGCTGGGTCACCGGACGCGCACACCTGGGCCTCGCCCTGACCGAGCCGGGCACCGGCCCCGAACAGGTGGGCTCCTGACCAATGGACATCACCGACCGCACGACGCAGAGAAAAGGGAAAGGGTCATGAGTCTGAGGATCGTTGTCTGTGTGAAGTACGTACCCGACGCCACCGGCGACCGGCGCTTCGCCGAGGACCTGACCACCGATCGGGACTCGGTGGACGGGCTGCTGTCGGAGCTGGACGAATACGCGGTCGAGCAGGCGCTGGAGATCGCCGGGACGGTGGACGGCGCGGAGGTCACCGTGGTGACGATAGGTCCCGAGGACGCCAAGGACGCGCTGCGCAAGGCGCTTTCGATGGGAGCCGACCGAGCCGTGCACGTGGAGGACGATGATCTGCACGGCACGGATGTGCTGGGCACCTCGCTGGTGCTGGCGAAGGCCGTCGAGCACATCGGGTACGACCTGGTGACGTGCGGTATGGCCTCCACCGACGGGGCGATGGGAGTGCTGCCGGCGATGCTGGCGGAACGCCTCGGCGTGCCGCAGGTGACCCTGCTGTCGGAGGTCGGCGTCGAGGACGGGGTCGTGACGGGCCGGCGTGACGGTGATACCGCGACCGAACGGCTGCGCGCGGCCCTCCCGGCCGTGGTGTCGGTGACGGACCAGTCGGGTGAGCCCCGCTATCCGTCCTTCAAGGGGATCATGGCGGCGAAGAAGAAGCCCGTGGAGTCCCTGGACCTGTCCGATCTGGGCATCGAGGTGGACGACGTGGGCCTGGCGGGTGCCTGGACCGCGGTGGAGTCCGCCGCGGAGCGTCCGGCCCGCACCGCAGGCACCGTGGTCACTGACGAGGGCGAGGGCGGCACCCGGCTCGCCGAGTTCCTGGCGGGACGGAAGTTCATCTGAGCCCCGCCCCCACGCACCCCACCACCCCAGCCGCCGCCCGCTGTCGTCCCTTTCGCAGGAGAGTCGTCCCATGCCTGAAGTTCTTGTCTACGCCGATCACGTGGACGGTGCCGTCCGCAAACCGACCCTGGAGTTGCTGACGCTGGCCCGCCGTATCGGTGAGCCGGTCGTGGTCTTCCTCGGCGCCGGTGCCGGGACCGCCGCCCCGGTCCTCGCCGAGCACGGCGCGGTCAGGGTCCTCGCCGCCGACGCACCCGAGTTCGCCGACTACCTGGTGGCGCCCAAGGTCGACGCGCTGCAGGCCGCCTGCGAGGCGGTGTCGTCCCCGACCGCCGTCCTGGTGCCGTCCTCGGCGGAGGGCAAGGAGATCGCCGCCCGGTTGGCGGTGCGGCGTGGCTGGGGCCTCGTCACCGACGCCGTCGACCTGGCGGCGGGCGACCAGGGGCCGGTGGCCACCCAATCCGTCTTCGCGGCGGCATTCACCACAAGATCCCGCGTGACCAGGGGCGTCCCCGTGATCACCGTCAAGCCGAACGCGGCCGCCCCCGAGGCCGCTCCGGCGGCGGGCACCGTCGAACCGCTGGCCGTGACGGTCTCCGAGGCATCGAAGGGAACGGAGGTCGTGGCGCGGACGCCGCGGGAGTCCACGGGGCGACCGGAGTTGACCGAGGCCGCGATCGTGGTCTCCGGGGGCCGCGGTGTGGGCGGTGCGGAGAACTTCCACCTCATCGAGGCCTTGGCGGATTCGCTGGGAGCGGCGGTGGGCGCTTCCCGGGCCGCAGTGGACGCGGGCTGGTATCCGCACGCCAACCAGGTCGGTCAGACCGGCAAGAGTGTCTCCCCCCAGTTGTATGTCGCCGCCGGGATCTCGGGGGCGATCCAGCACCGTGCGGGTATGCAGACCTCGAAGACGATCGTGGCGATCAACAAGGACGACGAGGCTCCGATCTTCGACCTCGCCGACTACGGCGTGGTCGGCGACCTGTTCCGGATCGTCCCCGGGCTGACGGAGGAGATCAGTGCCCGGAAGGGCTGAGGGGAACCCGCGGTGGGTATGCGAGCCGCGGCCCGCATACCCATCGCGGTACGGCCGGACCTGCCCGGTCCGGGACTCGGGACCGGTCTCCGGCGCGCCCGGCGGGCCCGACGCCGCTTCCGGCTGCACCGAGACGGCACCACCGGGCGGCTGTACGACGGGCGCGCATGGCTCGCTGCCCCGGTGCCTCACTGAGGGCTGAAAGGGGTCCGTCCAGGTGGACGCGTTACGCAGCCCTGGATCCGCCGCGGAAACCGCCCTTCCCCCATCGGCCGAACGCGGGCGGGGCAGCCGGATGGATCCGCGGGAAACCGGTCACGGGGTGATCCGCGGGAAACCGGTCACGGGGTGAACGGTACGCCGGCGCGGCAGAGCACGTTGGCGTAGAAGGTGTCCTCTCCGGTGCGCACCGCGAACTTGACGTCACCGACCCTGGCCTTGAACTCGTCGTGGTCGAGGGGTTCGGGCTCGAGCCCGAACGAGCGCAGCCCGGTGTGGACGGTGGGGTTGATCTCGCGGACTCGATCGGTCACCCAGCTGTGCTCGACCACGACCTGTGCGAGCACCGCCTCAGCGACCTCCAGGAACGGGGGCCGACCGTACCGGTAGCCGAGATCCACGGTAGGGATGCCCGGCGGCAGGGGAAGCCCGGCGTCGCTTATGACGAAGGTGTCGGTGTGCCGTAGACCGGCGATCAGGCCGGCCAGTTCGTGGTGGATGATGCCACTGCGTTGCACAGGTTCAGTCCTTTCCCATGGTGGCGGCGATGGCTCGCAGAGTGTCCAGGTCGGCGTGTTGCTGTTGGGCGCCGGGCACGCGCACCGCCAGGGAGCCGGCAGCGATGCCCAGCCGAGCGGCCTCCAAGAGCGCGTCACCGGCGGCCAGTCGGGCGGCGAACACCCCGGCGAACGCGTCGCCGGCGCCGGTGGTGTCCACAACGGTGGCGGGGATGGCCGGTAGCGCGGTGGTGGTGCCGTCCGTATCGGTGATGATCGCGCCCGCCCCTCCGAGTGTGGTGACCACCGCCTTGGCACCCCGGCCGCGCAGTGCGGCGTGCGCCCTCCGCACGGCGGCCGGTTCCTTCGCATGCTCCGGATCGGACTGCCCGGAGACCGCTGCCTGCTCGTGCTCGTTCACGATGAGCACGTCGCAGCGGGAGAGCAACTCCTGCGGCAACTCGGCGGCCGGGGCAGCGTTGAGCAGGAACCGCCCCCGGCAGGCGACCGCCGCGCGCTGCACCACACCCAACGGGATCTCCAACTGGGCCAGCACGACCGACGCCTCCGCGCCGGCGCCATCGGTGCAGTCGCCCTCGGACGGCCACTGGAAGTTGGCCCCGGGGACCACGATGATGGCGTTGTCACGGGCCGCCACGGTGATCCACGCGGTGCCGGTCTCCGCGCCGGGCACCGTGGCCACCCCCTGCACGTCCACCCCTCTGGCGGCCAGCCCGGCACGGGCCTTGTCCGCCTCGGCGTCGTCGCCGACCCGGGCGATCATCGCGGTCCGCACTCCTGCCGACGCGGCCGCCACTGCCTGGTTGGCTCCCTTGCCACCGAGCGTGACCTGCGCGGTCCGACCGAGGATGGTCTGTCCGGGAGACGGGAAGGCGTCGGCCACCACGACGTGGTCGATGTTCACCGAGCCGATCACCGCGACGAGCGGCGAGCGGGGCTCATCCATGCGCGGCTCCTTCGACGGCCCCGGTGATCAGCCCGACCAACTCGTCGCCGGTGGTGTCGGCGACGGTCCGCCGGGCGGCGGTCTGCCCTCGGCGAAGCACGTACGCGGTGTCCGCCACCCGCAGTACCTGGGCCATGTCGTGGCTGATCAACAGCACGGTCACCGCCGCGTCCCGGAGCCGGCGGATCAGCTCCTCCACGGCCGCCGTCTCCCGCACACCCAACGCGGCAGTCGGCTCGTCCATGATGACCAGAGTCTTGCCCCAGTTCGCCGCCCGGGCGATGGCGATGCTCTGCCGCTGACCGCCGGACATCCGCCGCACCGTGGCCCGTACGTTCGGCACATTCACGTCCAGCCGGGACAGGATGTCCCCGCTATGGGCGATCATGGACTTCTTGTCCAGCACCCGGAACGGGCCGAATCCGGTGGTCAACTCGCGGTTCAGGTACAGGTTCTGCCATACCGACAGGTCCTCGATCAGCCCGAGGGTCTGGTATACGGTCTCGATGCCCAGATGCCGGGCGTCGTCCGGTGAGCTGAGCTGGATCGGCTCACCGCGGAACAGGATCTGACCGGTGTCCGGCGGGTGTACGCCTGTCAGGCAGCGCACCAGGGTGGACTTGCCCGCACCGTTGTCGCCCAGCAGCGCGGTGACCTCGCCGTCGGCCAGTGTCAGATCCACTCCCCGCAGCGCGTGCACCGCGCCGAAGGACTTGCGCAACCCGCTGATCTCGACGAGCGGTGGGCCGGTCGGGGCGGCCGAGCCCGAGGTGGAGGGTTCGCCCGCGACGCGGGCCGGAGTGTCCGTCATGTTCGCCTCTACTTCTGGAACCGGGAGATGAAGGCCGCACCGAGCACGACGACACCCACCGCGACGGGTTGGTAGTACTGAGAGATGCCCAGCAGGGTGAAACCGTTGATCAGGCTCTGCAGCAGCAACGCACCCGCCAGCGAGCCGAGCACGGATGCCTTCCCCCCGAACAGGCTGGACCCGCCGAGCACCACCGCGGCGATGGAGCTGAGCAGCAGGTCGGTCTGCAGGCTGGGGTCGGAGCCGCCGGTGCGGGCCACGAACAGCACGGCAGCGATCCCGCAGGCCAGACCGGAGCTGGCATAGGCGATCAACCGCATGCGGTCGACATGGATACCCGCCCCCCGCGCGGCGTCGATGTTGCCGCCGGTGGACAGCAGGTAGGTGCCGGTGCGGGTGCGGAACAGCAGGAAGCCCACCAGCGCGGCCACCAGGAAGGCCAGCACCCAGAACCAGCGCACCGGACCGATCCCGTCGATCGCCAGACCGCGCAGGAAATCCGAGTTCACCGGAATGGTGTTGCCGCTGGTCAGCAGCAGGGTAAGTCCGCTGACCACGGACAGCGAGCCGAGCGTGACGATGAAGTCGGTCATGTTCAGCCGAGCCACCAGCAGGCCGTTCATCACGCCCACCGCCAGCCCTGCCAGAAGCGCCAGCGACACCGCCACGGGCAGCCCCCAGCCGTGGGTGTAGGCGTACCCGAGAACCGCCGCCGACCAGGGCAGATTGGACCCCACCGACAGGTCGATGCCCGCCGTGGTGACCACGAGCTGCTGTCCCATGGCAAGCACCAACAGGATCGAGGCAGACACCAGCAGGTCGCTGATGTTGGACGTCGTGAGGAAGTCCGGGGTGGCGATGAAGAACGCGAGGAACACCAAGCCCAGTCCGATCGGGGCAGCGAACCGCGCCGCTGCCGCGACCGAGAGGTTTACGCCGAGCCGTCCCGGCGCCTGGGTGTCTGCCATGATCAACTCACTTCCCGGCCGAGGCCAGCGGGTTGGCGAACGGCTCGAACGGCTGCGGGAAGGAGCGGAGCGCCTTGTCCGCGTTGCTCGAGTCGACCAGCGCGATCGGGGCGACGATCCGCTTGGGCACGGTCTTGTGGCGGATCTTGTTGATGCATGCCTGCACGGCCAGTTGGCCCTCGGCGTAGGGGTACTGCGAGATGGTGCCGCTGAGCTTGCCGGCCTTCACTGCCTTCAGCGCGGCGGTGATGCCGTCCACCGAGATGATGGACACCTTGTCGGTCAACCCGGCGTTGCGCACTGCCTGCGCGGCGCCCAGCCCCATGGTGTCGTTGGCGGCGAAGATCCCGGTGATCTTCGGGTGCGCCTTGAGAATGCTCTCGGTGACCGTCTGCGCCTTGGCCTGGTCGTAGTCGGCGGGCTGAGCGGCCACGATCTTCAGCTTGCCGTCCACCTCCTGCGAGAAGCCCTTGTGGCGATTGATGCCGTTCTGCTCACCGGCGATGCCCTGCAGGATGGCCACCTCGCCCTTGCCGCCCATCCGCTTCAGCAGCGCCTTCCCGGCCTTCTTCCCCGCGGACAGGTTGTCCGAGCCGATGAACGATGCGTAGGACACGCCCGCCTTCTTCGAGGCCTTCGGGTCGATTCGGGTGTCCAGGTTCAGTATCGGGATCTTCTTCCGTGCCACCGGCACCAGCGGGGTGATCACGTTGGTGGCGTTCACCGGCACCACGCCGAAGCAGTTGTAGTTCTGCTTGGCCAGCGTGGACAACTTGGCGTTCTCCCCGGTGCTGTCGGTCTCCGACGCGCCCGCCTGGACCTCCACCTTGACGCCCTGCTTCTTGCCCTCGGCCAACGCGCCGTCGCGCAGCGCCGCCCAGTAGGGGTTGGTGAAGTTGCGGGTGACGATGGCGATGCGTACGTCGCCCTTGTCCTTGTCACCGGAACTCTGCTCGCCCCGGCCGCAGCCGGCCACCACAGCCATCAGGGAGACGGCGGCGACGGCGGCGATGGCGGAGCGGGGCCGGCGCGCAGTGTAGTTGTACATGGGTGTGCCTTTCTTCGCGTCATTGCGTCAGACAGGTTTGTGTCGGCTCGGTGAGTGGGGCCGACAGGTAGGGCCGGTGCTGCTCGGGCTCACGAGCGGGAAGCTCGCGGGACGGGTTGCCGCGCCGCGAACCGTGAGCCACCGCGTCGCTGAAGACCGTCGCACCGAGGAAGTTGTCTGGTCAGCCCACATGCGGAGGGGGGAGCCGCGCAGAGGCGCCCGGACCTGAATCCGAGTCGGGGGTGCCTGCCGCCCGGTTCAGCCGGTATAAGCGCTGGCCGATCGTCGAGTCGCCGCCGGCCGGGTCGGGACAGCCACAGGAGCCGCGGGCGACGAGCGTGGTGGTGTGGGTGATCCGCTGCGTCGGCAGCTCGGGATCGGCGATCTTGGCCAGCAACCACTCGACGGCCGAGCGGCCCAGCTCATCGAAGGGCTGACGCATCGTGGTCAGCGCGGGCACCGTGTAGGCGCTGCCGTCGATGCCGTCGAAAGCGCAGACCGCCACATCGTCGGGAACCCGCACGCCCAGTTCGGCGGCGGCCCGCAGCACACCGATGGCCTGCTCGTCGCTGGCGACGAAAAGAGCGTCGGGACGCTGCGTGCCCGCGAGCATACGTCGGCCGGCCCGGTACCCGTCGGCCCGTCCGAATGGCACGTGTACCAACGGGCAACCCGCCGGATCCACTCCGGCATCGGTGAGAGCGCGGTGCCAGCCGGCTGCGCGGTCGACCGTCGGATGAATGCCTTCGACCCCGGCGATGCAGCCGATCCGCTGCCTGCCATGGCCGAGCAGGTGGGTGGTGGCCTGGTATCCGCCGTCCTCGTTGTCGGTGAGGACGTACGTCGCGCCCGGCAGTTCCAGCTCGCGGTCGAGCACGAGCCGAGGCACGGCCTGCTCGGACAAGTCGGTGGTCCAACTGCGCGGGCCGTGTGCCGGTACCACGATGAGTCCGTCGACCTGCCGGTCGAGCAGGGTCCGGATGTACGCCGCCTCGCGGGCGTCGTCGCCCATCGCGTTGCCCAGCAGCATCGTGTAGCCGGAGGCGAAGCCGACGTCTTCGATCACGCGTGCCAGCTCGGCGAAGAACGGGTTGGAGTTGTCGGGTACGACGAGCCCGATGGTCATCGTCCGGGAGGTCTTCAGCGACCGAGCCACCGCGTTGGGGCGGTAGCCGAGCCGGTCAATGGCCGCGAGGATCCGCTCACGCGTAGGAGGTGCGACCCTGCGCGGGCCGCCGTTGAGCACGTAGCTGACCAATGCCTCCGAGGTGCCTGCCAGGCGCGCTACGTCGCGGCGAGTGACCATCTCAGTCCAGCTTTCAACACGAGTTGATAGGCCGCAACGACAATCAACACGAGTTGACCGGGTTGCGTTGCATGAATATGGGCCATCGCTCTGCCCATGCGCAAGAGGCCGCTCGAAATGCTTTCGGTAACGAGTTCTGCACCCAGCTCCGGCCTCCGCCGTTCGCCCGCCGTCGCGCCACCTGACGACGACGGTGGACTCACCGCCGTCAAGCGACCCGATACCCGGCTGACCTGGCGTTATTCGGCCGATCGCGCAGCTCGTCGGCCGGATGTGGGAGGGCGAGCGGGGGTGTTCCGAGGCGACGGTGATCGTGGCGTGGTGCCCGTCGGTGGTCCCCGCGCCGGCGGCGGGCCCCTGCGACCGGTGCGCTCCGGACAGTCGTGCGTATCGTCCGCCCCGTCCGGACGGTGCAGTCACCGCTCCTCCGGGGCCGCCTCAACCTCCCCCGGACAGTGCGTCACTGGCCGCCCGTCGACCGGCGAGTGCGCGACGTCTCCGTCCCCGAACCGACCAGTGGCCACGGCAGCCGCAGGAGTGCTCGCTCTCCCCTGAGTCACCCACCGACTCGACCACACACCGCCCGCAGTACCGGTCATGGGCAGCAGCCCGTCCCCCGCCTCCAGCCCCGGGGACGGGCCCGGTACTCACCCACCCTCCCGTCGAGTGGCAACACCACCGTGCCGGCCGGGCCACCAGCATCGGCGGCCGCTCCCCGCCCGAGGACTCTCTCGGCCGCCGCAGTCCCGGGTCGGCCCACTTGCCACAAGTTGCAGCCAATTCCCGGAGGGCCGGACGACGCAGAGCCCGCAGCCGGACCTCGCAGAGCCTCCCGTTTCCCGGCGCTGATGCCCGCCGCCCGGCGGAGACGGGCTTCAGCTCCCGGGTTCCGCCGGGAAGGGGACACCGGGTTCGCGGCCGCCGGTCGAAAGGCCGGCCAGGAGGGTCCGGAGCAGTACGCGCGCGTGCGATGACAGGATGGCGTCATGGTGACGAATCAGCCGTGGACGGGGCTTCACGGTGACCTGCTGGCAGCGAAGGCGCTGGTGTACGACCCGAGCGGTTTCGCCTGCTCGCTGCCGGTGACCGAACCCGAGAGCGCCGAGTACGCGGCTTGCGCGTTCACGCTCGACGACCGCTCGGTCCGGTTCCGCGCGGCCAGGACCACCCCGACGAAGGTGGGCCAGTTCGTCACCGTGTGGCAGCGGTCCGATGAGGGGCCGATCCGCCCCTTCGACACCGACGACGGGGTTGACCTTTTCGTCATCAGCAGCCGCGACGAAGGCTTCGGGCAGTTCGTGTTCCCGCGCGAGGTGCTCTCCGAGCGCAACATCATCTCCCGCGACGGCGTCGGCGGGAAGCGCGGCTTCCGCGTCTATCCGCCGTGGGTGACCACGACGAACCGGCAGGCCCGCAGCGCCCAGGCATGGCAGACGAACTACTTCCTCAGCCTCGACCGGGCCGGGGGTGCCGACCTGGCGCGCGCCCGCGCCCTTTACCAACCATAGGCGCCCGCGGCGCCACGGCGTCCGATACGTGACAAACAGGGCGAAACGGAGTCGCCTGGGCATCGCCTGGCGCGAGTCCACCGTCCAGCACGTGACCAGTACAGGTCATCGCCCGCGGCACCGGCGGACACAGGGCTCCCCGCAGGCCATGCAACGCCTGCGCCGCTGCCGAGCAGTGGATCCCCGCCGTTCCCCCGGCGGCCTAACCGCCCCGCCCGACTGCCGCGGCGGCGGGGCGGGGATCGGGGCGGCGCCCCTCCCGGGGGGCGCTGCTACGGCGATGTCCTCGCGATGCCCCGCGAGTAGTGCTCCTTGAACACCTCCAGATGCGCCCAGGTGGTCAGGCCGCGCACCTCGTCGAGGGCCTTGAGCTGCTCGGTGATGTGGTGCAGGCGGGTCGTCGAGTCGGCGCCGAGCGTGATCACCAGGTCGAAGCGGCCCACGGTGCGGGCGACGAACTCCACTCCGGGCAGCGCGGCGAGGAAGGCGGTCACATGCTCGTCGTTGCCTCCGAGGTTCAATCCCGCGCCGAGGGCCGGTCTGCCACTGCCCGCACCCCGGCGCACCACGGCGGCCACGTGCAGGGCGCGGCTGGTGACGAGCCGGCTGACCCGGGCGCGCGCGGCACTGGGCGACATGCCGACGCGGTGGGCCAGTTCGACGAACGGCATGCGGCCGTCGCGCTCCAGCAGTTCGATGAGCCGCAGATCGGTTTCGTCGACGTGTACGTCGCTGCGGAGCGGCCCCTGCGGCATGAAGACCGACGTGACGACGTCGGTGTAGAGGAGCGTGTTGACCGCTCGTACCCGGGGCTGTGCGCGGAGGTGGGCGAGCGCGTCGTACAGTTCGCGGTCGCTGGAGACGCGCAGCTCCGCGACGAGGTCGTAGGCGCCGCTGACGGCGGAGACGAAGACGGACGCGTCCGTGGCGCACAGTGCGCCGACCACCTCGTCGGCCGGACCCGACACGGCGACGGAGACGTGCGCGAGCGTGGTGAGCCCGAGCAGCTGGGGATGTGCCACGGCGACGATCTCCACGGCCCCGGATCCGAGCAGGGCCTGCACCCGCGCCGAGACCGCCGTCCGCGGCGCTCCCACCCGGGCGGCAAGCTCGCTGTAGCTCGCCCTGCCGTCCTGCTGGAGCGCGGCGATGAGCTGTGCGTCCAGATCGTCGCTCATGAGCGTCCGAGACCCAATCTTTACAGAGTGATTCCGTACTTTCGCAGGGACAAGTTTACGGCTAGCGCGACTCTTGGAAACTGATCAGCCGAAAATCAGGGCCTATGGGCGACAGAAACGCTGCTGAACCTGCGCACGGCAGCGCACCTGGTATTGCTGCCGAGAGTGGGCGGATCTACGGTGCCGGTCACCGAAACGCCACCCCGACCCCGGCACGAGGAATCACATGCGCGCACTGCGCCACCAGGAGACATCGGTCCTGGACGCGACTGTCACCCTTTTCACCAGCGCCACCCTGCGCACCGTCGACCCCGGTACCGAAGGGGCCGAGGCGTTTCTCGTGCACGGGAACCGGTTCGGCGCCGTCGGCACCGTCGAGGAGTGCCGGGCCGAGGCCGCGCGGATCGGCCGGCCGGCCGTGGAGGTGGATCTCGGCGGCGCCGTCGTGGTCCCCGGCTTCGTCGATCCGCACGCCCATCCCCTGATGTACGGCCAGATGATGAGCTGGGTCGACTGCGGGCCGGACAAGGCGTCCGACATCCCGGGCCTCATCGCCCTGCTGCGCACGGCGGCCGACTCCCTGCCGCCCGGTCGGCCGGTGCGCGGCTACGGCTACGAGCACCGCAACCTCGCCGAGCGCCGCCACCCCACCAAGGAGGAGCTGGACCGGGTCAGCACCGACCGCGAGGTGTATCTGATGAACGCCAGCGGCCACGGTGGCGTCGTCAACAGCCGCACCCTGGCCCGGCACGGCGTCACCCGGGGCACGCCTGATCCGGAGGGCGGCACCTTCTTCCGGGACGCCGGCGGGGAGCTGACCGGGGAGATCTCCGATGCCGCCTGCAACATCCTCACCGGTGTCGGCGGCGTCAAGGTGGGCCGCCACGGGCCGAACTTCCACCTGGGGGACGAGCCCGAGGAGCATCTGCGGCAGCTGCGCGCCGCACAGGAGCGGTTCCTGGCAGGCGGTGTGACGACGGTCGGGGACTGCCAGGTGACCCGGCGCGAATTCGACACCTATCTGCGGCTGGCCGACGGCGGCGAGCTGCGCACCCGCGTCGGCATGTACCTGCTGAGCCATCTGCTGGACCACGTGATCGAAACCGGGATGCACGGCGCTTTCGGCAACGCCCGGCTCTCCTTCGCGGGGATCAAGTTCTACGCCGACGGCACCCTCGGCGGCTGGACGGCCTACTTCCCCGACGGCTACGTCGGGGACCCGTGCCGCACCGGGCAGCTCTACCACGAACCGGGGGCGTACCGGGAACTCATCGACAGGGCGCACTCCGTGGGACTCCAGACAGCGACCCATGCGCAGTCGCCCGACGCGATAGAGATGGTGCTCGACGCCGTCGAGGCCGCACAGGAGCGCCACCCCCGGTCCGATGCGCGGCACCGGATCGAGCACTGCGGGCTGCCCACCGTGGAACAGATCAAGCGCATGCACCGGTTGGGCATCCACCCGGTCAACCAGACCCAGCACTACTACAACTGGGGCGAAGGCGTCACCGATGCGATCGGCACCCCCGGCGAGCGGTTCAACCCGCTCGGCGAGTTCCTGGCGGCCGAAGTACCCGTGGCACTCAGCTCGGACGCGCCCGTGGCGGAGCCGAAGCCGCTGGAGGCGCTCCAGGCAGCCGTCACCCGTGTCACCCGGCGTGGGCACCGGCTGGGCGACGCCTCCCTGCGGATCCCGGCAGCCGACGCGCTCGCCGCGCACACGCTCGGCGGCGCCCGCGCCCTGGGCCGCGAGCACGAACTCGGCAGCATCACCCCGGGCAAACTGGCCGACTTCACCGTCCTGGACGCCGATCCACTCGCCGTCGCCCCGGAGTCCATCGCCGCGATCGACGTCCTCCAGACGTGGGTCGACGGCGCGCTCCAGCACTCCACCACAGCCACACCGACCGAGGGGCAGCCGTGACGGAACACGCTCAAACCCGCAGAGCGCGCAAGGCGGGTATCGCCGCGTTCGTCGGCACCACCATCGAGTGGTACGACTTCTATGTCTACGCCACCGCCGCGTCCCTCGTCTTCGGCCGGATCTTCTTCCCCGAGGGGACGGACCGGCTCACCGGAATCGCCGCGGCGTTCGCCACGTACGCGGTCGGATTCTTCGCGCGGCCGCTCGGCGGTGTCGTCTTCGGCCACATCGGCGACCGGTTCGGCAGACGCAGCGCGCTGGTGATCACCCTGACCATGATGGGCGCCGCGACGTTCCTCGTCGGCCTGCTGCCCACCTACGCCGGCATCGGGGTGTTCGCCCCCCTCCTGCTCGTCCTTCTCCGCTTCGTGCAGGGCATCGCGGTCGGGGGCGAATGGGGCGGCGCCGTCCTGATGGCCGTCGAACACGCACCGGAGGAGAAGAAGACCTTCTACGGAGGCTTCGCACAGCTCGGCAACCCGGCCGGAGCCCTGCTGTCCACCGGCCTGTTCAGCCTGCTGTCCACCTTCGGCGACGACGCTCTCGAGGAGTGGGCGTGGCGGGTGCCGTTCCTGCTGTCGGCGGTGCTCATCGTCATCGGCGTCCTCATCCGCCTGAAGATCGAGGAGTCGCCGGTCTTCGAGGCCGAGCCGGAGCCCGACGGGGGCCTGCCGCTGACGTACGCGCTCAAGACGAACTGGAAGCCCATCCTGCTGGGCATCGGCACGCTTCCCATCGCGGTGGGCGGCTACTACCTGGTGACCACCTTCATCACCGCGTACGCCACCGATCCGGCAGTGGGGCTCTCGAAGACGGTGGTGCTCAACGCACTGAGCGTCGCGGCGGTCGTCGAGCTGATCGCGACGCTGGGAGTCGCATGGCTGGGCGACAAGGTCGGGCGCGTCCGTGTGGTCATCTGGGGTCTGGCCGCGGTGGCCGTGCTGGCCGCACCGCAGTTCCTGGTGGTCTCCTCGGACTCGACGGTGCTGATCTTCCTGGTCTTCGCCGCTATGCGGCTGGTCATGGCGGCGACGTACGGTCCGGTGGCCGCGGTCCTGGCTCAGATGTTCGGCCCTCAGGCGCGCTACACCAGCATCTCGGTGACCTACCAGGTGGCCGGCGCGCTGTTCGGCGGCCTCTCACCGGTGGTCTCGACGCTGATGTTCCAGGCGACCGACAGCATCGTCCCGGTCATCGTGCTGCTCGTCGCCATGTGCGCGCTGAGTATCGCGTGCCTGTTGAGGGCACCGCAGCACACCGACGAGGCCGCAACCGCGGAGAGCCCCGGGCCGACTGCGTCGGCCGGCACGGCGTCCGGACCCGTGTGACGGGGGAGTTCGGCAGCTGATCCCGGGGGGCCGTGCAGGAGGGCCGGGGTCGCGGACGGGAGCGCCTGCTCACGGGTGAGCCCGCCGCGCCCCCGGCCCTCCGGCATGCGGCGCACTCACGGTTTGCGGGCGACTCCGCCGTATGCGGCGATCCGCGGCCGCTCCCCGATCTCGGTGGACTGCGGCCGCCACTCGGTGATGGGGACGAAGCCCGGGGCGACGAACTCGAATCCGTCGAAGGCGGCGCGGATCTGATCCTGGGTGCGCGGGTTGTAGGGAGCCCCGCCGGTCTTCGCGTATTCCTCGCAGAGGGTGACATACGCCTGGCTGTCGACGGAGCCGTCCCACAGGACCAGGTGACTGCCCGAGGGCACCGCGTCCATGACGGTGCGCACGACGCGCAGCATGTCCTCGTGGGTGTCGGCATGGCCGAGCACCCCCATGAACATGACGGTGATCGGCTGGGTGAAGTTCAGAACGTTCCGGGCGTCGGCGACGATCTGCTCCGGGTCGTGGAAGTCGGAGTTGATGTAGCTCGTGACTCCCTCGTCGGAGGTGTTGGTCAGCAACGCCCGGGCATGGGCGAGTACCAGTGGATCGTTGTCGACGTAGACGACCCTGGACTCCGGTGCCGCGCCCTGTGCGACCTCATGTGTGTTCTGCATGGTGGGCAGACCGGTACCGATGTCGAGGAACTGGCGGCTGCCGGCCTCGTCGGCCAGGTGGCGCACGGCGCGGATGAGGAACTGGCGTGACTGGACGGCCATGGTGGAGATGTCCGGGTCGATCTCCAGGCACGCTTCTCCGACGGTGCGGTCGACCTGGTAATTGTCCTTGCCGCCCATCCAGTAGTTCCAGATCCGGGCCGAATGCGGGATGTCGCTGCGGATCGCCGGTTCCTGCGGTTTCGGCATGGGCGTTCAGCTCCTCTTGGCCTTGATGAGCGACAGACGATCGCCGCGGCCGGGCCTGCCGCGGGCCTCCTCCAGCCCGCAGGCACCACCTGGGCACGGCTACCGCACGTTACCCCTCGGACACACCCGCTGTGCCGACATTGAAAATTCTTAATGCTTGTCATTCATTCAGTTCGGATGCGGTTCCCTCCCGTCACCGGGAAGCCCGGGAGCGGGGGGGGGGGGGGGGGGGGGGGGGGGGGGGGGGGGGGGGGGGGGGGGGGGCGGGCCGGGCCGCCCCCCCCCCCCCGCGCCCGCGCGCGCGGGGGCCCGCGCGCCGCGCC
>NZ_JBIAGB010000007.1:0-28482 GCF_042869575.1 Streptomyces sp. NPDC006925 | reverse complement strand
CTCCCATTTATTTAAATTTTTTTTTTTTTTTTTTTTCTTCCGGGGGGGGGGGGCCCCCCCCCCCCCCCGGGCCCGGGGGGGGGGGGGGCCCCCCCCCCCCCCCCCCCCCCCCCCCCCCCCGCGGAACTCACACAGTGGCGCCGAGCGACTCCGGGAGCAGGTGCCGGGCGAAGAACCGCAGCGCGCTGTCCACCTCGAAGGCCGGAATGTCCGCGTGTGCGCCCGGGTTGGCGTGCAGGGTCTTCTCGGCCGATCCCAGAGCGTCGAACAGCGCCAGGCACTGCTCCCGCGGCACTCGCTCGTCGTCCCACTGCACCAGGAACTCGACCGGGACGGTGATCCGCGCGGCGGGCCCGGCAGTCGCCAGTACCCCGCCCAGCCCCAGCACCGCCGCGCGCACCCGGGGTTCGGCGGCGACGAACGGAACGCCGAGCCCACAGCCCAGCGACACCCCCCAGTAGCCCACCGGGCCGGAGCCGACGTACTCAAGCTCCTGGAGCGCGTCCAGAACCGAGCGCCACTCCGGGACGGTCCGGCGCGCCACCATCGCCTGGAACTCAGCGATCAGCGGAGCCAGTTCCTCGCCGGCCGCCACGCGGGCCTGGTTCTCGGTCGCGAGCCGATCGTACTCGTCCTCCTGCGGCCGGTCGCCATGTCCGGGCACGTCGACCGCCGCCACGGCGAAACCGCACTCGGCGGCGAAGCGGCGCGCGCGGACGGCGACGCCGGGAGCCTTCTTGTGCCGGCCGCCGCCGTGTCCCATCAGAACGAGGGGGCGGGTACCGGCAGCGCCTGCCGGTGTCCACAGCACGCCGGGGATCTCGCCAAGAGTGAAAAGCTGTTCGGTTACGTCGTCATACGACGTCTGAGAGGTGAAGCGCATAGCGTTTCGAGCCCTTCGGAATGCCTTGAGCGGGCACTCCCCGGACCATGCGAGAGAGGGAGCCCCGACCTGTCACAGCGTTGATCGGTCTCACCTCCTCGGTTCGCAGCGGCGCACGGCGCACGGCGCACGGCGGGCTGAAAGTACCACAACCGGCTTGATCCCGTCCGAGCCGAGGGAGTCGGCGCTGCGAGGGTTCCTGACGCGGCGCCGGTGCGCGGATCCGGACCCGGTGGACGGCGGCCGTCCGGTCGCGGTGGATGCTCACCGTGGTCGCGCCGGGCACCGGCCGTCGCGACCACGGGTCCGCTGCGGTCGACGCGAGTCCCGCTGCGTCACCAGGTCCGCGGATGCTGCTGCTGAGGCATCAGCCGGCTCAGCGTGCGGCCGATGTCGCTGGGCGAGACGATGCCGACGACATGGCCGTCCTCGAGCACCAGCACCCGGTGCTCGGCGCCGGGCTCCAGCCGCGGCAGCAGGTCCGCCAGCGGATCGTCCGGGCCCACGGTGACCACTTCCGACAGTGGCAGCATCACGTCACCCACCGCAGTGGTGTCCCACTGGTCGGCACGGACGTGCTGAGCCCGCTCCAGCGTGATCAGCCCTGCCGCGTCGCCCGCCGCTCCCACAGCGGGGAATGCCGAGTGGCGGTACCGGTACCGGGGGTCGGCGAGGAACTGCCCGACCGTCAGTCCTGCGGGGGCCGGCACGGGGTGCTCCGTCATGGCCCGGCGCACCGGCACACCGGCCAGGGCGCTTCTGATCTGCGCCTGCCGGCCCTCCGCGGTCGCGGCGGTGACCAGGAACCAGCCGACCAGCGCCAGCCACAGTCCGTCGAAAGCGCGCGCCGTGAGGAACAGCAGGACTCCCCCGAAGACGAGCAGCCAGCCGAAGGCGCGCCCCACCACGGTTGCCCGGACGGCCGCCCGCAGCCGGTCCCCGCTACGGCGCCACAGCAGGGCGCGGAGCAGGCGCCCACCGTCCAGGGGAGCGGCGGGAATGGTGTTGAAGAGGGCGAGCAGCACGTTGATGACCGCCAGCCAGGCCACTGCCTCCACCAGGAGCCTTGGGGCGCCCAGGAGATGGACGAGCCAGGAGCCGAGCCCGAAGCCCACGCCGAGCAGCAGGCTGACCAGGGGGCCGACTCCGGCGATACGCAGCTCCGCTCCCGGTCCGGACGCCTCGGACTTCAACCGGGCCACTCCGCCGAGCAGCCACAGCGTGATGTCCTCGACCAGCACTCCGTTGCGCCGGGCGACGATCGCGTGCGCGAGTTCGTGTGCCAGCAGCGACCCGAAGAACAGCAGCGCGGTGCCCAGCCCGGTCATCCAGTACAGCGCCTCCGCGCGCCCGGGCTCGACCTGCGGGAAGCGGCTCCTGGCCAGAACCCATACGATGAGCGCGAAGATGAGCAGGACGCTCCAGTGGACGCCGATCCGCACTCCGGCGATCCGCCCCAGTGGGAACGTTGCACGCACGGTCGTCTCCTTGCCTCGGCGTGACGGGTGTGCTGTCCGAGTCGCGTGCAACCGCGTGCCCCGCCTTGCCGGGTCCGACGCCGCCGCACCTTCCGACGATCGACTGCCCTTCGACAGGCGCCGCACGGCGCCCCCGCCGAGGCATGCGGCCCCGGGGGAGCACCCGCTGTCGCCGTCGCTCAGCGTGGCGCAGTACCGCTGCCGGTCTCGGAAACCGTGTGAGCCTCGTCGACCGCGGAGAGAGACCGGACGCCGTGGGCGGCAGCGGGAGGTGCGCGGCGTAGCTCTTCCCGTGCGGCTTCGACGAAGCTGCTGCTCATCGGGGCTCCTTCTCCTGCTGCTGCGTGCAGCTTCGAGTGTGCGTCCCGCAGGCGGTACCCGGCTCGGGCCGCCGCTCCGGCTCAGTCGGTGATCTCGATGCGCTGCGCCTTCCCCTTCCTGATGTCGTGCGGGAACAGTCCTGTTCTCCTCCTTCGCCGCCGCGGGCCCGCGGGCCCGCCTCCCGATGCCCGGTCTGCGGTCCTGGGTGCCGCGCCGTCGGCGGTCACCTGGGCTGCCCGACCGTCGGACGGGCCTCCGCGCGGGGTACCTGCATGCCTTCGACGTCGTGCTCGGCGATGTTCAGCAGTCGCTGGGCGAGGTCGTGCATGGCTCTGCCCGCCGCCAGCTCGTCGCCGATCTCCGGCACGTCCGTGTCCGCCGGGTGGCAGTGGGCCGTGCCGCGGCCGGTGACCTGCGCGGCGCCGGTATCCAGCGTCGCGTGCACCTTCGTCGCCCCCTCGTCGTCCTCGAAGAGGTGGAGGCGAACCTTCCATTCCATGGTGTGTGACATCGTCCTCTCCTCACCCGGGTACGGACCGGTGCGGCACCCGATGCGTGATGTGCCGAGCCAGGACCGGGCGGAGGCCCGGCACCTGGCTGTGCCGGAGCCGGGCCCCGAGGCGCTCTCGCGGGCCACTGGCCGTTACGCGGGCCCCGGGATGCGCGTCGGGCGGGCCGGCTGCGGACGGCGGACCGGCAGCCTCCCGAACCGTCCGACTGCCCGCCGGGCCGCTCCCCCGCCACTCGATTCCCTTGTCAGGACCGGCAACGGAGCCGGTCACGGGCGAGAATCGCGTCCGCGTCCTGCCGCCGGTCCATGCGCAGCGGAGTGCCGGTGAACCCAGCCGTTGCGGATCCACCTCACCCCCCGCATCTTCCACTCTCCTACGCGCAGGAAGCAGCCGCCATACGACGTCGACGGCCCGGCCGCGTGACTGAACGTGGCGCCCGGGCACCGCGTGCAGGGCGCATCGCGGTCCGTCACCACGCGCACTGCCCGATCGCTGCGGTGCGCGGAGGGGGACAGCTCTCAGTGGTCGGCCGGACCGGCTGCGGGGCCGGACTGTTCGAGGAGTGCCGTGCCGAGGGGGGTGGGACTGTGGAGTGCGGTGTTGCGGTGCCGCACGGTGCGGATGAGCCCGGCCGTGCGCAGCACGGTCGCGTGCTCGCTGGCGCTGGGGGGTGCTGTCCCGCTGCGCGCGGCCAGTTCCTTGGTGGAGCAGCCCGGGTGCTCCGCGATGGCGCGCAGCACAGCGGCCCTGGTCCGGCCGAGGAGGGAGTCGACCGGTGAGCGGTCCTGCCGGGCCGGAGGCTGCCGCGCGGGAGGGACGAACAGCGGGGTGGAGGTGGACGCCTGCGAGTGGCCGAGGGGGTACCTCAGTACCGGTTGCGGCTCGGCGTCGATGTCGATGGCGGGCCCGTCGGCGAAGAGTGAGGGGACCAGAAGCATCCCGCGGCCCCCGAGGTGGAGGTCGCCGTCGTATCCGGAGACCATCCTGAACTCCAGTACGGGCGGGTTCCAGCGCACCCGCCGCGGATCCAGCGCGGTGAGGAGCGCTTCCACTCCTCCCGTGAGGACCTGTCGCATCCGCACGGCCCGGTCGTCCGCGACCGCCGCGGCGAGGTGCCCCCAGTACGGGGACAGCAGCACGGTCCAGACATGGTCCAGGCCGTCACAGAGCCGCCGCAGCAGCTCCGCGTCGTCGGCCAGGTGCCGCGCCCATGACGGTGGTGCCTGCCACTCCGCCACGTGGGCCAGGTCACCGCGCACCCGTGAGCGGGGAGTCGAGCGCACCTGCTCCAGCAGCTCCTCGGGGCTGCCCGCCGCGGCGGTGGTCAGGAACGTCGGGGCCCAGCCGCCGGGCGGCACGAGGTCGAGGACCATCCGGGCCTCGGGCTTCAGCGCGGCGAAGGCGCTGCGCCGCCACGCCCCGAAGCGCACCGGGTGGCTGCGGCTCTGCAGGGTGCGTACGGCGGCGCTCAGCTCCAGCAGCGGCGCAGGCCGCTCCACCCGGGTGCGCGCCAGATCCTCGACGGTGAAATGGATGCGGTAGACCACGCTCCTGCCCCCACGCGCTCGGTACGCCGGTGTACCGCAATCCTCCCGGTACGCCCTTCTTCGGTCCAGGCCGAATCATGTCGCGAAAGCCTCCCGGCACGCCCAGAGTTGGCGTCGAACCGAAGGAGGAGCAGAAATGCGAAAGCGTACATCGACCGCTGCACTGGGCACGGCGCTGGTACTGGGCGGGATCGTCGTCGGGGCGGCGCCGGCACAGGCGGCGACGTCCGGCGCCTCCCTGACCGGGACGGCACCTGCCTGCATCCAGCGCAGCGTCTCCAACGTCCCGGACGGGGGCATCTCCGGCTATCTGCGGAACACCTGCGGAAAGACGATGCGGGTCAAGGTCGTCGTGAAGTACTGGCGCGACACCTCCTGCATGACCATCAGGAACAACACGAGCAAGTACGTGCACACCGTCGGCGGCCGATACGACCGGACCGTGACCTGCTGACGCCGGCCCTGTTCACCCCACGTCGACACAGGGGGACATCATGAGACGGATCCTGACGGCCCTCATCGCAGCGGCGGGCCTCGTCGTCGCGGTACCGGGTTCGGCGAACGCAGCCGACGAGTGGTACACCTCGAGCACGTATCCGGGCAACAAGGGGTACGGCTACGTGGACTCCGCCAGCAGTACGGTCAGTGGCGTGTACCAGCACCTGTCGATGTACCGGACCAACAACTACGTCGCCCTGTGGACCGACATCGGGGACGACGCGACCGACGGATACTGCGCGGGGCAGGAGATCGCCTACCAGATCTACACGAACGGGGCCTGGTCGCGATACCACTACCGGATGGCCCCGGTCCACGACTGCTCGACCAACGGGGTGGACAACTCCGGCGGATACTTCTACAGCAGGTACAAGACGCGCAATGTCCACTCGCGCGCCTGCCACGTCGACTCCAGCGGCCGGAAGATCCACTGCGAGAGCCAGTGGCACGGCCCGATCTGATCCGCTGCCTCCGCGCAGCGACGGGCCCCGCTCACCACGAGCGGGGCCTTGCGGCGGTTACGTATCGACGGACTGCTGCCGCGCACGGTCGCCCACACCGAGAAGGCCCCTGAGACGGAGCCCGCCCGACGGACCCGAAGCCGTCCGGCGGGCCGTGCCCGGGAGGACGAGGGCCGAGGGGCCCGGACGGAGGAGCGGCGTCAGCTCGGCGAGAACTTCGCGACGTACTCGTCGAAGGGCTCGATGCCGACTTCGGCGCGGAGTTCGTCCACGCGCTCCGGCTCCGCACAGGGCCACGGAACCGGCGCCCCGTCCCACACACCGGCGATCTGGGTTCCGCAGATCTGCTTGCCGCCCTCGTTGACCAGCATGCGGTCACAGAGGAAGGCCAGTTCGCGCGGGCATGCCGAACCCGCGGACACCGCCGCCTGCAGCAGTTTCAGGGCGCGGCGCTGAATGTCGAGCTGCCGGTCGGCGTGCTGGGCTATCAGCCACGCCGCGCGGGCGGCATCCTCGCCGACCAGCTCCGCCGTCGGCCAGCCGTACTCCTCCATGATCTCGCCGAGCCGGTCACCGTGCCGCACGGTCAGCCTCCGCCACGCCAACTGCTCGGCAGGGTCGTCACTGTTCGCGTGGGCCGAGGTCCGTTGATCGGCAGCGGCCATGGCCGTGAGTTCCTCCGCCAGCGCGGCAATGTCGTGCGCCACTCTCGACTCCCTGTCCGGATGGGTGCGTTGTGCTTGCCACCCGGAACCCTAGGGCGCACGACGGCCGCGAAGATCATTCCGGAGGACGGTGACAGCCGCCGTCCCGGACTGCGACAATGAGGGTGTTCCCGAAAGCAGGACGTTTCCCGGACCGCCGAGTCCGGTCGCCGTCAGCCTCCCGGAACTCTGGACGGCGTCCGGCCGTTCCCCTGCAGGGACCAGCGCGCGCCCGGCGCCGTCGCGGGTGTTGCGCAGCAGGGCCTCCGGATAGGATGCGCTGCTGTTGAACGATCGACGCTCCGACCCGTGCCCGGCGCCGCCGTCCCCGCCGTGGTGCCGACGCGACGGCGCGGTGCCGCGGCATCCGTCCGGCGGCAGGGCGGTCGGCAGCGGTCGTAGGATTTCCGGGTGCGCGGACGCCGGTGGCCGGCAGCGACGTCCCGGGTGCCGATCGTGTCCCGTACGGTGGCGAGCGCCCACCGGCGATGCGGAGGTCTCGCCGTCGAGGCCGCACGCCGCGGCGACGCCCGTGGCGGTCCGCTCGCATCCGGCGGGATGAGCCCGGTGCACCTCCGGCGGAGACGCCCGGTGGAGCCCGGCTCACCCCGGTCCGGATGATCGCACCGCACGTGCCCGCCGGTTCGTGTCCCTGCCGCCGCGGTCGGCACACGTTGCCGCACCGTGGCGCCGGACGGCGGCACGGAGCGAAGGCGTGCCGTGCACAAGCCCGGTATTGGAACGAAGCGAAGGTCCCAGGAGGTCCCGTGGCCGACTCAGCCGCCTCGAATCCGCCGCTCACCCAGGCGCGGTCCCTGCGACCCGTCGCTTTCGGCGCCGATCCCACCGGTGAGCGCTTGGCCCGGATCCGCCGCTCACCGCACTTCGCGGACGGGGTGTTCCAGAACCCCGACAATCCCGAGGGCCCCCGGGCCCGTCCTTCCGGCTCCAGGCTCGACTTCGCGAAGAGGTACTTCCAGAAGGAAGCGCGCAGGCGACGCCGGCCCGCCGGGCCCATACCCCTGCACCCCACCACGGCGGAGGACCTCGCCAGTCCGCCGGCCGGCGGACTGCGGCTCACCTGGACGGGCCACTCCAGCGTGCTCGCCGAGATCGACGGCCGGCGGGTGTTGTTCGACCCGGTGTGGGGGCGGCGCTGCTCCCCGTTCCCGTTCGCGGGTCCGAAGCGGCTGCACGACGTCCCGCTGCCGCTGACCTCGCTCGGCACGGTGGACGTGGTCGTCATCTCCCACGACCACTACGACCACCTCGACCTACCCACGATCCGCGCGCTGGCCTCGACGGACACGCTCTTCGCGGTACCGCTCGGCGTGGGTGCGCATCTGGAGCGCTGGGGCGTTCCGAGCGACCGGCTGCGCGAGCTGGACTGGTGGGAGTCGACGCGTGTGGGGGATCTGCGGCTGACCGCGACCCCGGCCCGGCACTTCTGCGGTCGGGGACTGCGCAATCAGCAGCACACCCTCTGGGCCTCCTGGGTGGCCGAGGGGCCCTCCGGGCACCGGGTGTTCCACAGCGGTGACACCGGCTACTTCCCCGGGTTCCGGGACATCGGCGCGGAGCACGGCCCCTTCGACGCGACCATGATCCAGATCGGGGCGTACAGCGAGTACTGGCCCGACATCCACATGACGCCGGCCGAGGGCGTGCGAGCCCATCTGGATCTGCAAGGGGGGAATCCGCACGGGGTGATGCTGCCGATCCACTGGGCGACCTTCACTCTCGCGCCGCACCCGTGGGACGAGCCCGGGGAAGGCACGCTCGCTGCCTGCGCGGAGGCCGGCGCCCGGGCCGCTCTCCCCCTTCCGGGGGAGCCGTTCGAGCCCACCGCGGACGAGGTCCCCTCAGCGCCGTGGTGGCGCACCGTCGCCCGGGACCCCGTCCCCGGCTCCCCGGCGGCGGAGGCACAGGCAGGGGCACCGGCGGAGGCGCCGGATGCCGCGGCTCCGCAGGGGGTCGAGCCGTCCGGGAAGGCCGCCGAGTCCGCGGGGTAAGAGGCCGTACCCGCCGGCCGGCTCCGTCGGATCCGGCATCCGCGGGATCCGTCGGGCCGGTCGAGCGTTCGGCCGGCTGCGGTCGGCGGCGGGGTCGTCGGGACGGTGCCGGGCGCAGCCCGGATCCGGTTCGTCCACCTGCGGAGGGACCGGCGCGCTGCCCAGGGAGCGCCGCGCTGCGGCCGCATGCTTGCCCGGCGAAACGCCCCTCTCATGCTAGTTTGTCCCATTCGATCACGCGATCGGCGCGGCGTGCGCCACCGGTCCGACCCCGGCCCGGTAGCGGTCGGTGGCGGTCCGGTGGCGGTCCGGTGGCGGTCCGCACCACGCTGCCGATACTGACGAGAGCGAAAGTCGAGGACGGGCGGCGAGCCATGAGCGCCATCGAAGAGACGGTTGAAGTCCGGGTTCCGGTGCACACCGCCTACAACCAGTGGACCCAGTTCGCCGACTTCCCCCGGTTCATGTCGTCGGTGCGTGAGGTCGAACAGGTCAAGCCCAACCTCACCCACTGGGTCGTCGGGGTCGGGCCGCTGCGCGGACGGTTCCAGGCGGAGGTCGTGGAGCAGCGGCCGGACGCGTATCTGGCCTGGCGGAGCACGGGACGCGGGCAGGCGCACAGCGGTGAGGTGTGCTTCCGGTCCACGGAGGCGGACCGCAGCACGGTCACGGTACGGATGCGGACGCACCCGCCCGGATTCGCCTTCCGTCTCGCGGCCGCATCCGGGCTGCTGCGCGGCGCGGTCCGCCGCGAGCTGGGCCGCTTCAGGGAGTTCATCGAGGCGGTCGGCGAGGAATCCGGGGCCTGGCGCGGCACCATCGGCGACGGCCGGGTGAGTCCGGGCGAGCCGGAACCTCCCCGGAGCCGGGTGCCGCACTGGCCGGTCGGCTGATCCGGAACGGAGTCGGCAGCGGAAGCGAGGGGCGAACCAGATGCACAAGCCACCCGAGGACGAGCCCGAGGAGCAGCTGTCGGTGACGCCGCCCGAGGAATGGGCGGCCGGGGTGCCCGCGGTCGCGCACGCGATCGAGTACTCCCTCCGGCAGACATCGCCCCGCCGGGCCGGGAAGACGCTGCTGACCATGAACCAGGTGGACGGCATCGACTGCCCCGGCTGTGCCTGGGCCGACCCCTCCCCCGGCCACCGGCACCGGAACGAGTATTGCGAGAACGGCGCCAAGCACATCAACGACGAGGCGACTTCGCGGCGCGTCACGGCCGACTTCTTCCGCAGGTATCCGGTCTCGGAGCTGGCCCGCCGCTCCGACCTGTGGTTGAACCAGCAGGGCCGGCTGACCGAACCGATGGTCAAGCGGCCGGACTCGGACCACTACGAACCCGTCAGCTGGCACGAGGCGCTGGGGCTGATCGCCGCCGAGCTGAAGTCGCTGGACTCCCCCGACGAGGCGGTGTTCTACACCTCGGGCCGGGTCAGCAACGAGGCGGCGTTCGTGCTGCAGCTCTTCGCCAGGGCGTTCGGGACGAACAACCTGCCCGACTGCAGCAACATGTGCCACGAGTCCAGCGGCTTCGCGCTGCACGAGACGCTGGGCACCGGCAAGGGCACCGTGACGCTCCACGACCTGCACCACGCGGACCTGATCTTCCTGGTGGGGCAGAATCCGGGGACCAACCATCCGCGGCAGCTCTCCGCCCTGGAGGAGGCCAAGCGCAACGGCGCGCGCATCGTCGCGGTGAACCCGCTGCCCGAAGCCGGACTGCTGCGGTTCAAGAACCCGCAGCAGCCCAGCGGGGTGCTCGGCCGGGGCATCCGGATTGCCGACCGCTTCCTGCAGATCCGCAGCGGTGGCGACCTGGCTCTGTTCCAAGGGCTGAACAGGCTGCTGGTCGAGGCCGAGGACGCGGCGCCCGGTACCGTGCTCGACCAGGACTTCATCAGCTCCCACACCAGCGGCTTCGAGGACTTCTCGCGGCATGTGCGGGAGATCGGCTGGGACGACATCCGCACCGCGACCGGACTCACCCGCGAGGAGATCGAAGCGGTCCGGGACGAGGTGCTGCGCAGCAAGCGGGTGATCGTCTGCTGGGCCATGGGGGTCACGCAGCAGAAGCACGGGGTCCCGACCATCAGGGAGATCGTGAACTTCCTGCTGCTGCGCGGGAACCTGGGCCGAGCGGGTTCGGGGGCCTGCCCGGTACGCGGTCACAGCAACGTCCAGGGCGACCGCACCATGGGCATCTGGGAGCAGATGCCGGACGCATTCCTGGACGCGCTGCAGCAGGAGTTCGGCTTCGCGCCCCCTCGTGCGCACGGGCTGGACTCGGTGAACTCGATCAAGGCCATGCGGGACGGCCGGATCAAGCTCTTCCTCGGTGTCGCGGGCAACTTCGTGCAGGCCGCTCCGGACACCGCGGTGACCGAGGAAGCGATGCGCAAGTGCCGGCTGACCGCTCATATCTCCACGAAGCTGAACAGATCCCACGCGGTGTGCGGCCGGACCGCGCTCATCCTGCCGACCCTGGGCCGCACGGAGCGGGATCTCCAGTCGGGCGGCGAGCAGTTCGTCACCGTCGAGAACTCCATGAGCGAGGTGCACACCTCCCGCGGACGGCTGCGGCCGGCCTCGACGCTGCTGCTCAGCGAAGTCGCCATTCTCTGCCGGCTCGCCCGCACCACCCTCGGCGATGCCCCGGCCATTCCGTGGCAGCAGTTCGAAGCCGACTACGGCACCCTTCGGGAACGGATCGCCCGCGTGGTGCCGGGGCTGCACGAGTTCAACCGGCGGGTGATCCGCCCCGGCGGCATCAGGCTGCCCAACCCCGTCAACGAGGGTGTCTTCCGCACCTCGGCGGGAAAGGCCCTCTTCAGCCGCAACGCCTGGCAGATGCCGCTCGCGCCCGAGGGGCATCTGCTGCTGCAGACCCTGCGCTCCCATGACCAGTGGAACACCATCCCCTACACGGCGGACGACCGCTACCGGGGCATCCACGGAAGCCGTCAGGTCGTGCTCGTCAATCCGGAGGACGTGGCCGGGCTCGGCCTCACCGCGGGGCAGCGGGTCGACCTGGTGAGCGTGTGGGCGAACGGCGAGGAGCGCCGGGCCGCGGGCTTCGAGGTGGTGCCCTATCCGAGCGCCCGGGGCTGCGCGGCCGCCTACTACCCGGAGACCAACGTCCTGGTACCGCTGGACAGCGTGGCCGAGGGCAGCAACCAGCCGACGTCGAAGGCGCTGGTCGTCCGGCTGGAGCCGGTCGGCGCCGCGGACCGGGCCGGGGTGGAGGCCTGATCCGCCCGCTGCGCCGTACGATCCAGTCCGGGCCGGACGACCGGCTGTCGGACGTGCTGCTCGACGGGACGCCGCCGGGGAGGGCGCCGTCGTGTGCGAGGTGTGCGACGGGGAGTTGGCGTGTTCCCTGAGGGGCGCGCCGGATTCCGGCAAGGGGACCGCGGCCCGAGCCGCCCGACCGGGCCGGCACCGGGAAGCCGTCCGGCCGGGCGCGCAATCCGGCCAGGGTCCGCGCTCCACGGCTAGCACGTGCCGCCCACCGTGCGTAACTTCTCTGCACACCAGGCGTCACATGTCGTGCGGTGCCGTGGAGCTCTTGCGGGATGAGGGCTCACGCAGGGCAGTCACGGCCACGACCTGGGCTGTTACGGGGCTGGGGGCTCGGGGGAGTTCAGCGCCGGGCAGCAAGGCCCCGAGTCGGCAGCACTCCGGCTCGGGGCCCTGCTCGTACGTATTCCGCTCCGCGCCCTGTGCCGCGCCGCAAGGAGGACCTGTGCCCTACGCGACCGTCAACCGCATCGAGTTGTTCCACGAGGATCACGGGTCCGGGCAACCGCTGATCCTGCTGCACGGCTGGGGCACGAACGGTCAGGTGTGGAGCGCGCAGGCCGAGGAGTTCGCCGGCGCGTACCGGGTCGTCGTACCGGACTGGCGCGGATGCGGGCGCTCGGCGCGACCGGGCGGCGGCGACACGATCGCGGGCCACGCGCAGGACGTCCTGGCGCTGGCGGAGACGCTGGAGCTGGACCGTCCGGTGCTGGTGGGCGTCTCGGCCGGAGCCGCGATCGTGCTCGAGGCAGCGCGGCGGGCGCCGTCGTCCGTGCGCGGAGTGGTCGCAGTCGACGGCCCCGGATACTGGCCCGCGGAGCGGAAGGCGGAACTGCTCGTCGAGCTGCGCAGGATGCTGCGTGCGGACCGGGCGGCGACGGTCCGGCAGTGGGTGGTGGACTGGTACGGCCCGCTGGCCGACCCGGCCCTGCCGGAGTGGACGGTGCAGCAGATCCTGGCCGCTTCGGACTCCATCGATGAGATCCTCTCGGACGCGGTGCGGCACAATCCCCGCGAGACCATCGGCGAGTTGGAGGTTCCCGCGTTCTTCGTCCACGGGCGGCTCGACGCCGAGATCCCCGCCGAGGTGTCCGAGACGCTCGCGGAACTCGCCCCGCACGGCGAGGCGCACATCATGGCGGAGTCGGGCCACATGCCGCATGTGGAGCAGCCCGCGGAGTTCAACGCGCTGCTGCACTCCATACTCCGGCGTCTCGCGGCGCCAGGTGCGGCGCGGGACGCCCGGCAGGACTGACAGCTTCGACACGACGGAATCAACCAGCAGGGCCCCGAGCCGGAGAACCGGCGCGGGGCCCTGCCGTACTGCGCCGGGTCCCCCGAACCCCGGACGCGGTACGGCTCCAGGACTTGGCCGATACTGATCTGTGCGGACTCCACTGCATCATTCGGCATTTGACTCCTGGGATGCAGAACGTTACTCACTGTGGAAAAGGCAGGCTAGCCGCGGAACGCGGCTCCTGGCCGGATAACGCGACGGTGAGTGAGGAAGCTCCATGAACGCGCCCGCTGCCGATGACAGCCGGATGCGGACGCTGGTCCGCAGTGATGATCTGGACGAGACACGCGAGATGATCAGCACCGCGTACAGCCCCTACGAACTGCGCGTTCTCAACAAACCGCAGGACTTCTCCGCGTGGTACGCGGAGGGCGGCTTCCCCGGGGTCACCCTCTCCGCGTTGAGCTACGGCACGGAGACGCTCGTGGCGCCCGAGCCGCTGACGACGTATCTGCTGATCTGCCAGGTGCACACGGGCCGGGTGCGGGTGGAGTCGCCGGGGCGCGAGGAGCAGTTCGTCGACACCGGGGAGACGTACATCCTCGACCCGCATCGGCGGTTCAAGGTCTTCTGGGGCGCCGGGGCCCGGATGACCACGCTCCGGCTCTCCCGGGAGGCGGTGGACCGGGCGGCGGGCGAGGCGCTCGGTCACGAGGAGCCGGTCCGGGCCCGGTTCGCGCTGGGCGGCGCGGTCTCCGCGGCGGCGGCGGAGAGTTGGTCGGGGGTGTCCGCGGCGGTGCACCGGGAGGTCATGACGGGCGGTGTGGCCCGCACCAACCCGCTCGTCGCGGCACAGCTCACCCGGACGGCTGCCGCGACCCTGATGGCGACCCATCGCCTGCTGCCGGCCTCGGAACCGGTGCGGCACATCGGGAACGTCGCCCACCCGGCCGTGCGCAGGGCAATCCAGCTCATGGAGGAGCGCAGCGACCAACCGCTCTCCCTCTCGGACCTCGCGGTGGCAGCCAGGCTCAGCCCCCGTGCCCTGCAGGAGGCGTTCCAGCGGTACGTGGGCCGGACGCCGCTGGCCCATCTGCGCGAGATCCGCCTGGAGCGCGCCCATCAGGATCTGCTCGCGGCCGACTCCGACGGCCCGGTCACGGTGGCGGAGATCGCCTTCCGCTGGGGCTTCTCCAACCTGGGCCGGTTCGCGGACTGGTACCGGCGCCGCTACGGGCACGCCCCGTCGCTCACGCTGCGCGGGTGAACGGCGGCGCCTGTACGCGGGTGAGGGCGGCGCGCAGGGGCGGCGGGACAACGCGCCCACGCCTGGCGCAAAAGCACCGTAGAGGAAACTGCGTCCGAAAACGGGCCTGTCCAAGGTGCGCGCCGCCCTCTTTCATACCGATCGGAGGGAGCGACCCGGAGCGCACGCCCCGGCTCCCTCCTGTCCCCCGAAACCGCACACGACGCAAGGGATGCCCATGTCGCGAAGATCCCTCAGGACCGCAGCGGTGGCGGCGGCGCTGTCCGCCGGCGCGTTCTCCGCCCAGCCCGCCCAGGGCGCATCCGCGGCCCTCGCCGACCCGCCTGACGACCGGATCGTCATCGACGTCGCCACGGTCAACGGTTCCGGCTGCCGCGAAGGAACCGCCAAGGTGGCGGTCGCCGAGGACAACACGGCTTTCACCGTCACCTACAGCGACTATCTGGCCGAGGTGGGGCCGAACTCGAAGCCCACCGACCGCCGCAAGAACTGCCAGCTGAACCTGATCGTGCACGTGCCGCAGGGGTTCACCTACGCGATCGTCTCCGCGGACTACCGCGGCTACGCCTATCTGCAGCCCGGCGCGAGCGGCCTGCAGAAGGCGTCGTACTACTTCCAGGGCTCCCCCGACACCGCGGCCACGAGCCACCCCTTCACCGGCCCGCAGGACTCCAACTGGCAGGCCACCGACACCACGGACTGGGGACAGGTGGTGTGGAAGCCCTGCGGTGAGCAGCGCAACTTCAACATCAACACCGAGGTGCGGGTCGATGTCGGCAGCTCCGATCCGACCACGACCAGCTTCATGACGATGGACTCCACGGACGGGGACATCAACACGACCTACCACTTCGCCTGGAAGCAGTGCCCGTCCTCCTGAGCCGCCCGGGCAACCGCTGACGGCCGCGGGCCGGCACCGGTCCCAGCCGGTGCCGCGCACGGCCGGAGCGGGCCGTCCGGGATCTCGGCGCACCATGCGCCGCCGCGCAGCCGGGCGGTGGGGTGGCCGGGGTTCCGGGCGGCACCGGATGCCTGTTCCGCTCGGCCGGTCCGTCCAGGCGACCTACGCCCGACTCGGCCGGCCGGGCTCGGTGTCGGTCAGCCAGACCGTGCAGGTGTACGGATGGGGCGCCACGTCCCGCTGCGGACAGGAGATCAACTGCCGGTCCCGCTACCTGAAGTACGCGAACGTCGTGGTGACCGGCGGCTGCCAGGACGCCTACTACGGTTCGGCGATCTGCGCCCGGCGCGGTGACGGCATCACGGCGGGCGGCGACTCGGGCGGCCCGATGGTGGCGAACGGCACGCAGGTCGGCGTCGCCTCCACCAGCGACCGGCAGTCGAACACGGCGTACACCAACGTCACGCGGTACCGCTCCTGGATCCAGTCCGTCGCGGGCGTCTGAGCGCCCCGGACCAGCCGGTGCGGCCGCCGGTTCCCCGTGCCGGACCGCGCACGGGGAACCGGCGGCAGAACAGCCGGGGGCCGGCCGGGACCGTCAGGGACGGCCCGCCGCGGGGGAACCGGCAGCCATCATCGAGACCAGGGCCCCGGGGCTGTCCGGGCCGAAGAGCAGGTCGAGCCCGGCTGCGGACTCGGCGGCCCGCTCCGCGCTCCGCGGGAAGAGGGCCTCCTCGTAGGCGGTGAGGGCCTTCTCCGGGTCGCCGGGGTGGGCGGCGAGGGCCTGCGCGAGTTCGGCACCGTCCAGCATCGCGAGGTTGGCGCCCTCACCCGCGAACGGGGACATCAGATGGGCGGCGTCCCCGAGGAGGGTGACGCCCGGCACCCGGTCCCAGCTGTGGCCGACGGGCAGGGCGTGGATCCGGCGCGGGACCAGCCGGCCGTCGGCCTCGGCGAGCAGCGCGCGCAAGCTGGGGTGCCAGTCGGAGAAGTGCTCCAGGACCGACTCCCTGGCGGCCTGCGTGTCGGTGAAGTCGATGCTGTCGAGCCAGGATTCCCGGGCCCGGACGGCGACGTAGACATGCAGGCTGCCGTCGGGCTCCCGGTGGGCGAGGAAGCCCCGGCCGTCCTCCGGCGCGAAGAACATCCCCCCGCCCACGAGCGCCGCCGCCGCGGGGTGGCGGAAGTCGGCGTCGAGCAGGTCGAGTTCGACGAAGGAGATGCCCGTGTAGGCGGGCCGGGCGGGCGAGAGCAGCCGACGGACCCGCGACCAGGCACCGTCGGCGCCCACCAGCAGGTCCGTCGTGACGACGCCGCCGTCGGCGAACGCCACTTCGTGGCGGCCGTCGCCCAGCGCGCGGACGGTGTCGGCCTTGGCGTTCCAGCGGACGGTGCCCGCCGGCAGCGCGCCGAGCAGCAGGTCCCGCAGCCGGCCGCGGTCCACCTCGGGGCGGGTGCCGGTCCCGTCGTCCTCCTCGGCCATGCGAAGGACAGCGTCCTTGCCGACGATACGCAACTCCTGACCGCCGGAGTGGATGATGCGGCGGAACCCGGCGGTCAGACCGGCCGCCTCCAGGGCGGCCTGGCCGTTCTCCTCATGGATGTCGAGCATGCCGCCCTGCGCGCGGGCGTGCGGGGCGGCGTCGAGGTCGAAGACGGCCGCCTCGATGCCGTGCACATGCAGGACGCGGGCGAGCACGAGTCCGCCGAGACCGGCGCCGACGACGGCTACGGGGTGGTGCAGGGGCATGGGGTCACCTCACTGGGTGGTGAGAACAGGGGCCCGCGGCCGGAGTCAGGCGCGGGGAGTGTGGCGGATGCCGTCCAGGAGCACGCGGAAGGCCCATTCGAGCCGTTCCTCGGGCGTACCGGTGAACAGCTCCGCGCCGACAGCGGCGAGCCGCGGATGGGTGGCGGCCGGGAGGTCGGCCAGGGCGGGCCCGGCCGCCTGCGACCGTGCTGCGCCCCGGGCTCTCCCGGCTTCGTCCCGGGTGGCCTGCTCGGCGGCTGTGGCGGTGGCGGTCTGCAGCAGGACGTCGACTCCCCAGGCCGCCCGGTCGTCCTGGACGCCGCCCTCGTGGAGCAGCCTCAGCAGCGTCTCCAGCAGGGCGAGGTAGTGCGGCCCGGACGGCTGGACGGCGAGGGCGGCGCGGGCCAGCTGCGGATGCGCGAAGAGGACGCGCGTGTAGGAGTCGAGAACGGCCACGGCGCTCTCCCGCCAGTCGCCGCCGGGCGGGACGGGATCGAGGTCGACCTCGCCCAGCAGCCCGTCCAGTACGGCCGCGTGCAGTGCGGCGGTGTTGCGTACGTAGACGTAGAGCGAGGCGGGCCCGGTGTCGAGCTCCCGCGCCAGCCGTCGCATCGTCACCCGCTGCAGGCCCTCGGCGCGCATCAGCGCGACGGCGGTGGCGACGATGCCCTCTCTGCTGAGAGCGGGCTTGGCGGGCCGCTCCCGGCGGCTGCGGGGCGCGGCGGCGTGCTGTGCGGTCACTTCCGGATCGTAACGAACATGTTCGTCACGGACAAGTTCGTCACAAACATGTTCGCTCCACCGAGCCGCAACGGCGGGGAGTCGAGCCCTCGTGGCCGGCGCTCCGGCCGGCGGGAGCGGCATCCGGCTCGACCACCCGCGAGGGCCGGTCTCGAACGCGAGAAGCACGGAGGCGGCTTCAGTCGCCGGCCCGGCGGCCGGTGGCGTCCGTGTGCCACGCGGACCGCCCCTGAGCCGGCTCCGGCAGCCCGCCCACGGGAGGGGGCGGCGCGGCGCTGCTCCCGGCGGCCTCGCCCTGGTGCGGCGCGGCGCTGCTCCCGGCGTGGGGAGCCACCGCGCCCCTCGGCGACACGCGACACCGCGCGCTCACGGGTCCGCGTGCCAGACGAGGGTGTAGCGCCAGAAGAGTCGACGGCGCAGGTGCGCGCCGGGCAGGATGCGGCGGGCCTCCCGGGCGATCTCGGCGAAGTCCTGCTCCGGCGGGCGGGTCGCGGCGGTCATCGAGAGCGGAGGCTGCGCTGTGCGCCCCCTGTTGCGGTACCAGCCCACGGCGGCGTTCAGCGGAACCGCGGCGGCGCCGAGCGCGTGGTCGCCGATGCTCCGCGCCCGGGCGCAGCCGACGACCACCAGCGTGCCCCCGGGCGCCAGTCGGTGGCGGAATGCGAGGAGTGCCTCGCTGAGCGGCAGGTGGTGGAGGACCGCCACGCAGGTGAGGACGTCATACGGTCCGGCGGCGAGCCCCGCGGGTGCGTCCGCGACCGTGAAGGCCACCGGAGCCGTCGTGGGGGTCGCCGCCACTGCCCGGGCGATGAGCACCGGGTCGGCGTCGACCGCATGCACCTCCCGGGCGCGCGTTGCCAGCAGCCTGGCCAGGTCGCCGCTGCCGGAACCGACGTCCAGGGCGCGGTCGAAGCGCCGGGGGATCCGGCGCAGGATCCAGCGGTGGTAGTGCGCGTTGTGGTCCCAGGGGTGCGCCGCGTTGAAACGGTCGAGCGCGCCCAGGATCCGGTGCGGCAGGGTCGTCATGGGGCAAGTCCACCACCCTGCCCGGCGGTGGGGCCCGGATACGGCCCGTCCGCGGGGCAGCGGGGTCGGGGCCGGGTGCCGCACCCCGGTCCCGGGCCGAAGCCGGTGCCGGGACCAGGGCGGAACCAGGGCGGGACCGGGGTGCGGACGGTTCGCGGTGCGCCCCGGGCGGGAGGGCACCGCGCCTCCGGCTCAGGCAGGCGCCGGTACCTGGCCCTTCGGGGTCTGCTCGCCTTCGTCCGCACCCCCGGCCGCCCGCACCGCCGGGATGGCGGCGGCGACCACGGCGGCGACGAGGGCGACTCCGCAGCCGATCAGCAGACCGGTACGGAATCCGGTCTCCGAGGCGAGGTGGTGGCCGCCCAGGGTGATGGTCAACTGCGCGAGCACCACACCGATCACGGCCGAGCCGATGGTGGTACCGAGCGAGCGCATGAGCGTGTTGAACCCGTTGGCGGCAGCCGTCTCGGAGAGCGGCACCGAACTCATGATGAGGGCGGGCATGGCACCGTAGGCGAGGCCGACCCCACTGTTGATCACGATGCCGACGACCATCAGCCCCCAGGCGGAGCCCATCAGCGCCAGGGACAGCCCGTACCCAGCGGAGATCACCAGAGCGCCGCAGACGAGGGCGAGCTTCGGACCCCGGGCGTTGATCAGCTTCCCGCCGAGCGGCGAGACGATCATCATCATCACGCCGCCCGGGGCCATCCACAATCCGGTGGCCAGCATCGACTGCCCCAGGCCGTACCCGGTGATCTCGGGGAACTGCAGGAGTTGGGGTGCGATCAACATGAAGGCGTACATGCCGACGCCGACCAGGACGGAGGCGACGTTGGTGAGCAGCACCCGCGGCCGGGCGGTGGTGCGCAGGTCGATCAGCGGATCCCGAGTGCGCAGCTCCCAGACCCCCCAGGCGGCGAGGGCCGTTGCGGCGACGAGGAACAGACCCAGCGTGGTCCCCGAACTCCAGCCCCAGTCCGCGCCCTTGGAGATCGCCAGCAGCAGGCTCACCAGGCCGACGGCGAGACCGAGTGCGCCGGGTACGTCGAAACGCTGCCCCTTGGCACCGGCCGGGACGTCCGGGACGAGGAACCAGATCAGTGTCCCGATCAGCAGCGCGAGCGCGGCCGAGCCCCAGAACAGGGCCCGCCAGTCGGCGTACTCGGCCACCGCAGCGGCGACCGGCAGCCCGATGGCGCCGCCGATCCCCATGGAGGCGCTGACCAGGGCGATGGAACCGCTGAGTTTCTCGGCCGGGACCACGTCGCGCAGCAGCGCGATCCCCAGCGGCACCATGCCCATACCCATGCCCTGCAGTCCCCGGCCGACGATCATCGGGAGGACGGAGGAGGAGAGGGCGCACACCACCGAGCCGACCACGAGGGGAACGGCGCAGACCAGCAGCATCCGGCGCTTGCCGATGAGGTCGCCGAGGCGGCCGGAGACCGGCACGCACACGCCCGCGACCAGCAGCGTGACGGTGATCACCCATGCCGCGTCGCCGGGCGTGGTGTGCAGGATCCGCGGCAGTTGGGCGATGAGCGGGGTCACCAGGGTCTGCATGACCGCGGCAACGGTGCCGGCCAGCGCGAGCGTGGCGACGACGCCGCCAGTGCGGGAGGTCGGCTGGGGACCGTCCATGACGGGACTCCTCTGCGGGTTCGGGGTTCCACCGGTACGGAGCGGTGGTGCACGGCGAGTTCAAATGTGCATCATACATATGATGTGCATCAGCCATATCGCATGCGCCATGCACCCTGCGTGATACACAGGACCACTGGAGGCACGCTCGGCCGCCCGGCGCGCGGCCCCGAAGGAGGCACATGGACGAGGCCACGCGCCAGGTGGAGTACGAGCAGATGCTGCTCAGCCGCTATCTCCACCTGCACAAGTCCAAGGGGCGGCGCAAGGACAGCACACTCGACCGCAGCGCCTACATCCTGCTCAGCCGGATCCGGATGCAGGGGCCGATGTCCATCGGCCAGCTCTGCGACGCCTTCGGCCTCGACGCCTCCACCCTCAACCGGCAGACCGCCGCCGCCGTGCGCGCCGGACTTCTGGAGCGCATCCCCGATCCGGACGGCGGCCTGGCCCGCAAGTTCCGCACCACCGCCGAGGGCGAGCAGCGGCTGGACGAGGAGCGCGAAGGCACCGTGCGCAGCCTGGACCGGATCATGGCCGACTGGGACGACGAGGACATCGCCGCCTTCGCCGCCTACCTCAAACGCTTCAACACTGACATCGAACGCCTCGACGGCCGCCCCTGGCCCCGGCCGTAGGGCGGCCGAACGCGCGACGCACCGCCGCCCGCGGCGCCGGGCGGCGCCATGCGGCGCCATGCGCACGCGGACCGGCGAGGAACAGGGCCCCCGGAACCGGAGGGCCGCAAGCCACCTGGAGGGCTGGGTGCCCGGCCGTCGCCCCGGTCACCGAGGGTGCACCTCCCGCGCACGGCACAGAACCGCGCCCCGGCGACGCCACCGCGATCGGGCCGGGCGCCGGCTGTTCCGGCAGGCGAGGTTCCGCTTGTGCCGGAGCGCACCTCACCGGGCATGAGCGGCACCGATATCCACCTCTGGCCGTACCGGGGTGTCCGTCCGCGGTCCGACCGGCGGCGGGCTCGTACGGCTGTGGAACCGGAGGGAGTTCGCCCTGCGGCCGGACTCGGGAGGGCGGAACGCCCGGAAGCATCGGCAGGGCCGGCCCGGACCCCGTCCAGGAACCCGGGCACCCGGATCCAGGAGGATCACGATGTCTGACGAACACCCCCCAGCCACTGTCCGTACGACGCAGGAGCGGAGACCGCGCGGTGGCGGCCCGGCGGGCACGGTGCCGGGTGTCCCGGCGTGGGCCCGCCGCGCCGCGGCTGCCGTGGTGTGGGTCGCGCTCCCCTCCGGACTGTGGCGGGTGGCCGTCGTACTGGGCGTGCCGCTGGGACTCGGGCAGGCCGAGTACGACTCGATGATGGTGCCGGGTTGGGGCCTGCTGGTACTGCCGCTGCTGTCGCTGTTCCAGGAGGGGCTCGCCGGGCTGACGCTCGGACTGGTACGGCCCTGGGGAGAGGTGTGGCCCAGGTGGCTGCCCCTGCTCGGCGGCCGGCCGGTGCCGGTGTGGGCCGCGGTCGGGCCCGCGGCGTTCGGCGCCCTGGCGTGCACCGTCTACGGCGTGCTGCTCCTCTGGACGACCGCGCACGCGCAGATGGACATCACACCCTGGGGCAAGTGGCTTCTCGACCTGTGCTACGTGCCGATGATCGCCTGGGGACCGCTGCTGGCAGCGGTGACCGTGCATTACCACCGGCGCCGCACCCGCGCGGGGCGGCTCGCGGATCCCGCGCAGTCCTGACGTACCGGCCCCGACATCGGGAGGGACCGGAACACTCCTCGGGACGGCTCGCGGCGGCCCGGCGGAACGGTTCCCGGCGCTCCGGGCAGCCCCGGGACCGCATCCGGTTCGGCGCTATGCGACCGGGGGTTCGGAACCCGCCGGCTCCCGCGGCGGGTCGGGCGCGGGCTCCTGCTTCAGGGCCCGCGCCTCGCTCTTGAGGATCCGCAGGGACGTGCCGAGTGAACGCGCGGCGTCCGGCAGCCGTTTGGACCCGAAGACGAGCATCGCCACGAGTGCCACCACCACCAGGTGCCACGGCTCCAGACCGTTGCGCAGAAACATCCGCCCCGCCTCCGTTCTTCATTACTTGCTACATTGCGCAACTGTACAACCCTGGAAGCGGTGCGGCCGTCTTCGCTGTCACAGAACGCCGCACGGACGAGGAGCGCGCATGTCGGACCGCCACGCGGGGAAGCCCGCGCACCACAACGGAGGCCGGACGGACCGCCGTCGGCGGCGCACCGGCGGCAGAGCCCGGACGGCCGGACTGCTGACGCTCTCGCTGCTGGTGCTGGCCGCCGCCGGAACCGGCTGGTTCCTGCTGCGGTTGAACAGCAACATCTCCACGTTCGGTACGGACGGGCTGAGCAGGGAACGCCCGGAGGCCGGGGCCGGCGGCCAGAACGTCCTGGTGATCGGCTCGGACGCGCGCACCGGCGGGAACGACCGGCTGGGCGGGGGCCGCAAGGACGACACGGGGCGCTCCGACACCGCGTTCCTGCTGCACGTCTTCCGGGACAGCGCGCACGCGGTGGCCGTCTCCTTCCCCCGGGACACGCTGGTGGAGATCCCCCCGTGCAAGCTGCCCGACGGCACCTGGACAGCGGCCCGGCACAACACCATGTTCAACGCGGCGTTCTCCGTCGGAGGAAGCCGCGAGGGCAACCCGGCCTGCACCCAGAACACGGTCGAGAAGCTGACCGGGCTGCGCGTGGACCACACCGTCGTCGTCGACTTCCAGGGGTTCTCCGCGATGACCGAGGCGGTCGGCGGGGTGCCGGTGTGCGTGCCCGAAGACCTCTACCAGGGCGATCTGAACCCCAACCGGGGCTCCCGCGGCGCACGCGTCTTCCGGGCCGGCGAGCAGACCGTGTCCGGGCAGCGGGCCCTGGACTACGTCCGCATCCGGCACGGGATAGGCGACGGCTCCGACATCGGCCGGATCAAACGCCAGCAGGCGTTCGTCGGCTCACTGATCAAGAAGATCAAGGAGAAGGGGTTCGCTCCCACGACGCTGCTCCCGCTCGCCGACGCCGCCACCGAGTCCCTGACCGTGGACGAGGGCCTGGGGACGGCCAAGAAAATGGTGGACTTCGCGATGTCCCTCAAGGACATCGACCTGGAGAACACCGAGTTCGTCACCGTCCCCTGGCGCTACCAGGGCAACCGCGTCGCCGTCCGCCACCCCCAGGCCGAAAGGCTGTGGGCCGACCTGAGGGCCGACCGGCCCCGGGAGGGGAGCGGCGGTCCCGAAGCGTCCCACGGGCCCGGCACACGGAGTCCGTCGGCCCCGGCACCCCGGACGCCGGTCTCCGGTACCGGTATCAGCGTCTCCGTCCGCAACGGCACCACCACCCCCGGGCTGGCGGCCGCCGCCTCGGCGGAGCTGCGCGCCCACCACTTCACCGTGACCGGCGTCGGCAACGCGGCGGAGCGCGACCGCAGCACCACCGTGCTCACCTACGGCCCCGGCGCCCGGTCGGACGCCGTGAAGCTCGCGCGGCTCCTTCCCGGTGCCCGCCTGGAGGCCGGTGATCTGCCCGGGCTGCGCGTGACACTCGGCGCCGACTACCGGCCCCCGTCCTCGTCCGGCACCCCGGGCGCCGGGGCCGGGCGGAGCCACGCGGAGGACACCGGCCGCTCGGCCGCCGACGACCCCTGCTCCGACCTCTCCTACGGCTGAACCGCCCCGCCCGCGGATCCGCGCCGGAAAACCGGCACTCGGGCCCGGCGGGTCCGGACGAGTCGCTCCCGGCCGGGAAGCTCCGCGGGCCGGGGCCGGGACTCCGGCGCCCGCCGGGAACTAGGCTGCGGCCGCATGCTGTTCCGTGAGCCGAGAGCAGGACGGCCGGTGGACGGCCCCACGAAGGCCGCACGGTGGCTGCTGGTGCTCTTCCTCGCACCGGTCTGCTGGGGCCTGTTCCAGCTGGCCGGAGCCCTGCCCTCCGCGCAGGCCCCGAGATGCCCGGGCACCGTCCTGGACGAGCACGGCGAGGAACTCCCGCAGACGCGGCTGCGTCCCGGGCAGACCTGCCACACACGGGACGGGCTGCGTCCGACGGGCAGCAGGACGTTCGAGGAAGCCGAGAACCTGCGAGCACAGGAACAGCGGGAACTGCTCGAAGAGGGCGCGCTGTTCACGCTCTACGGAGCAGGCGGACTGGCGCTGGTACTCGGCCGCCTCGGACCCCCCTGGCGCCGAGCGGACCGGGAGCAGCACACCCGGCCCGAGGAGGCCGACGGCGGCACGGGCTGAACCGTCCGGCGGCGCCGAAGCCCGGGGGCGGCCGCGCTAACCGGCAGCGCGGCCGCCACGCCGCCGGGCGGCGACCAGCGCGGCTCCGTACAGCGCGAGGACCAGGGCGAGCAGCGCGTACGACGCGGCGGTCAGTGCGGTGACCATGCCCAGCGCAGGCCCCAGCGGGGTGAGCGGCAGCACGATGCCGACGACCGCGAGGACGGCGGCGGCCAGTTGCACGGGACCGGCCGGTCGCTGCCGCCCGATACCGCGGCCGCTGCGCAGCAGCACCATCACCATCGCCTGGGTCAGCAGGTTCTCGGTGAACCACCCGGCGTGGAAGAGCCCCTGGCCCGCCTCGGTCGCCGCCTCCGCCACGGTCCAGGCCAGCACCCCGAAGGTGGCCAGGTCAGCCGCGGCGTTCAGCAGACCGAAGCCGGTGATGAACCGGAGGAGCTCTCCGGGGCGCAGCGCGGCGGGCCGGCGCAGTTCGGCAGGCTCCCGGCGGTCGAAGGCGAAGGCGAGCTGCGCGGCGTCGAAGAACAGGTTCTGGACGAGGACCTGCGCGGGAAGCATCGGGACGAACGGGAACAGCAGAGCCGCGGCGAGCATCGCCACGGCGTTGCCCAGATTGGAGGAGAGCGCCACCCGCAGATAGGAGGTGAGGGTGACGCTGCTGTGCCGCCCCGCGGTGACGGCGGGCTCCACCGCGGCGAACGACTGCTCGCCCAGCACCACGTCGGCACTCTCCCGGACGGTGGGCACCGCATCGCGCGGGCACAGTCCCACATCGGCGGAGCGCAGCGCCGCGAGGTCGTTCACCCCGTCGCCGAGAAAGCCGGTGGTGTGCCCGGCCGCGCGCAGGGCGGCGACCACCCGGGCCTTGTGCCGCGGAGTGCACCGGGCGAAGACGGTGACGCGCCCGACCGCCTCGGCGAGCGCACGGTCCTCCAGCCGGTCGATGCGGTCGGCCGTCAGCACGCCCTCCGCGCCGGGCTCCAGGCCGAGTTCGCGGCAGACGCGGGCCGCTGTGCCGGGGTGGTCACCGGTGAGGATCTTGACGCCGACGCCCTGGTCCCGCAGGCCCCGCAGCGCCTCGGGGGCATCGGGGGCGAGGGCGTCGCGCAGGGCGACCAGCCCGCGGAAGGAGAGCCCGCGTTCGTCCGCGGAGCTGTACGCATGCGCGCCCGCTCGGGAAGGGCGCTCGGCGGTGGCCACGGCCAGCAGCCGCAGACCGTCGGCGGCGTAGCGCGCCGCCGATCTGCGCAGTTCCTCGCGTTCGGGCTCCGCCAGCACACACCGCTCCAGGACGGCCTCGACGGCGCCCTTGACGACGAGGATGTGCGTTCCCGGACGGCCGGACGCGCGGAGCACCGCGGTCGACAGCCGGCGGACCGGGTCGAACGGCAGCACCGCCACTCCCTCGTACTCCTCCTCCAGGCAGGGGAGGCCGTAGCGCTCGGTGGCGGCGTGCAGGATGGCGTCGTCCAAGGCGTCGGCCACCGGGGTCTCGGCGAGCTGGAGCGTCCACAGCGAGTTGCGGGCCGCCCAGCACAGCACCGCCGCGTTCGGCGCACCGGACCGATCCACCGCACGGTCGAGAACCGGACGGTCCTGGGTGAGGGTGCCGGTCTTGTCGAGGCACAGCACGTCCATGGCGCCCAGGTCGTGCAATGCGGGCAGCCGCCGGACGATCACCTCGCTCTCCCGGGCGAGCGAGGCCGCGCCGCGGGCGAGCACCGCGCCGACCACGACCGGGAGCATCTCGGGAGTGAGGCTGACGGCGACCGCTATGGCGAACGGCAGGATCGCCACGCCCCGGCCGCTGACGGCCGCGTCGGCAGCCAGCACGACCGGGGGTGTCAGCAGCATGAACCGGACCAGGATCCAGGCGGTGCCGTGCAGCGCCCGGTCGAAGGCGCTCTGCCGCGGACGGGTGTGCTGGTGCCCGGCGGCCAGTCTCGTCTCCGCGCCGGTGGCGAGCACGACCGCGCGCCCTCCTCCCGCGAGCACGGTACTGCCCTGGAAGCACAGATGCGGCTCGCCGAAGAGGGCGGTGCCGGTGTCCGGTTCCCCGGACGAGGGTGCGGCACCGGGTTCTCCCGTGCCGGCCCCGCCACTTCCGGCGGACGCCTGGCGCTTGCCGAGCGGACCCGACTCCCCGGTCAGCTGCGCCTGCCCGACGACCAGGCCGGTGGAGCTCAGCAGCAGCACGTCCGCGGGCACGAGGTCGCCGGGCCCGAGCCGGATGACGTCTCCGGGCACCAGGTCGGCGACCGGCAGCTCTCTTTCGTCCGGGCGGGCGGCGGACGTGTCGCGGCGGCGCAGCACGGTGACGGTTCCGGCGACGAGCGCACGCAGCCCGGCGACCGAGCGGTCGGCCCGCAGTTCCCCTCCCGCACGCAGGACGCAACTGACCGTCACCAGGGCCAGGATCACGCACGCGGTCCCCACGGAACCGATCGCGGCCGAGACCAGCCCCAGCAGCAGCAGAACGGCGGTGAAAGGTTCACGGACCCGTTGGACCAAGCGCCGCGCCAGGGAGGGGGTGTGCCAGGCAGGCGGCGTGTTCTCCCCGTGCCGGGCCAGGCGTTCCTCGGCTTCCGCCTCCGTCAGTCCGCGCGGGCCGGTCTCCAGGTGCCGCAGTGCCGTGAGCGGTGCCTGCGCCGCGAGTGCGGTGCCGGCACCCGGCTGCGGGAGGGCCGCCCCCTCCGTGCAGGGGCCGGGTCCCGGAGGCTCAGGCACCGAACTCTTCCGACCGCAGTCCGTTCACCGGCGTACCCCGGCCGAGGGCCAACTGCCGGACCATCTCGTGCACCACGGTGACGACGGCCGGGTCGTCGACCAGATACACCTGCCGCCGCCCTTCCCGCCGGGACCGCACCAGCCCGGCCAGCTTCAGCTTGGCCAAGTGCTGGCTGACGGCCGGCAGCGTTCCGCCCACCCGTTCGGCGAGGTGGGAGACATCGCACTCGCCCTGGGACAGCGCCCAGACGATGTGCACCCGGGACGGCGAGGCCAACAGGCCGAAGGCGGTGGCGGCCTGCGTCAGCAACTCGGCGGAGGGGTCCTGCCCACCGCCTGCCTCCCGTGCCACCGCTCTCCTCCCGTCCACGCCGTGTCCCCCGGTCCGGACAGCCCGGACCCGCGGAGCACCTCAGTGTAGAGCGCGTGCGGGCGGCAGCGATGCCGCGGCGGCCGGGCGGCGCGCGACGGCAGCCGCGGCCGGTCGTCCGAAAGCCGCAGGCGGTCTGCAACGGTTCGACGGCGACACGGTGAAACCGTCACCACGCGCACGGTGACGGCGCATCCTTGCCTGGACGCCGGGGCCGCACTCGGCCGCCGGCGGGCCCCAGGAGCCAGAAGGGAAAGAGCCGATGCCCATACCCGTGTGCTCGCTGATCATGAACGAGAACCAGAGAGTCGCTTCCGACGGCGCTTACCACTTGGTGCGCTTCCCGTTCGGCGGAGGCGAGTCCTACGACGCCGAGGGCATGCACCAGGTACGGCAACCGGACGGCTACGACGTCTCCGACTGGCGCGCCGACGACCGATCCGGACTGATCTGGCCCGCCGTCGACGGATGGGGCGTCGTCACCGTCATGATCCAGTGGGAGCCCGGCGACTACAGCGAACTGCGCGACCAGGTCGTACGCGACCCGCTCGGCCTCACCGACGACCCGGTGGACACCACGGCCACGGACCATCGGCGCCCCTCCCCCGGCATGCAGTGCTTCACCAAGCACCATGAGCTCTTCGTGCACCCGGACGTCCCGCTGGCCATCCGCGTCGCCCACAACGACTCCCGGTCCCGGAACCTGGTGCACGCGCAGTTCAAGCTGGCGATCCACACCTGAACTCCCCGCGCCCGGTCGGAGAATCACCACCGAACCGGCACTTCGAGCGCGTGAGGGAGCGGGTGGGTGGGAGGTGTGTTCCTCCCGCCTGCCCGCTCCGTGGTGCGCCGCTGTGGTGTGGCGGTGGTGTTGCGTTGGTGTG